>CAZWJR010000085.1:1844-10987 GCA_964634655.1 uncultured Isosphaeraceae bacterium
CTGGGAACATACGACTTCACCGGCCTGACTGTGTTTGGATACAACATCTGGCAATCTTTTCCAGACAACGTGAGGCTGGACATCGATTTTGACCACATGACAATTGCTGCTGTCCCGGCGCCAGCCACCCTGTTTGCCATTGCCCCGCTGGCATTCGGCATGGGTCGTCGTCGTCGCAACTGATTGAATCACGTAATTGAATTGCGAAGGGTGAGATTTGATTGCTTCGGCGATTGAATCTCACCCTTTTTCGTGCGCCTCCGTTGCGCCAGACTGACACATGTCTGGCTGGCTTGTAGCGAATCTGCTCGCTGCCCCAATGTAGCCATCCGAAAAAACCCCGAGATCAATTTCCCGTTCTTGAATCCGCATGCATGAAACTATTCTGCCATCCAATGAGAAAACGAAAGATTGCGCTCACGTCCTACGATTCCGGATCTTCGGTCAACACCGCCTGCCGCGACAACTACTTGGCCAAGGCCTCATCGATTCGCGGACATCATTATCGGCTTTCTACCGAGATCAACCCTCCGGTTACATTCCAACTCACCAATTCCAGAGTTCCCGAATCAAAGCCTGATTCGATCAAACTGCCACAAAAACGCCTCTCCTACATTCAAAACCCCAGTTGCTCCACCCCTACGCAGCGTCGCAGGAACACTTTCCTTATGCCCATGTTCCTACGGCGAAATTCCGCACCCAACTCCGAGGATTTCTCTTGACACTCTCAAATCAGCGCGTTGTAATGTTTTTCAATTGAAGCTGGGAAGAGAGTTGAGATTGCACGTCCGACGAGTTCGGATCGCAGTCCTGCCCCGGCACTGAACCCGAGACAATTCGGATGCAATCGGATGACCTTGAACGCTCGGCTGTCGCCGTGCGATTGTTTGGTTGTTTTCGATTTGGAGGAACCAAGAAAATGCATTCACAGCAACATCGTATCCAAGTGATCGCTGGGTTGTTATCACTCGGCGCGATCGCTCCCCAGCTCCTGGCTCCGCCACCACCACCTCCACCACCGGTCCCAGCGTGGATAAACACTGGTGGTGGCAACGTGCGCGGTTTCGCACCAAATGCTTCTGATTTCTATCAACACCAGAAATGGGGACTGACTCCAATCCCCCCCGCTACAGGCTCACCGCCGGGGCAATCGGCAGCAGCATGGGAAAACAGCGGCGGCATCTGCCACCTCACCTCCTACACCAACGCGTTCTACCGCCTATTCAGAGAAGGCTCGTGCATGATGTTTGGCAACGGCACAACGATCACCAACCAGAACTGGCTCGGCGTCATCAACGCCTCTCTGGAGAACATGGGATCGTTTGTCGGTGGATTCAACGGCGTGCAGAGATGGCTCAACGATCACGATGACGCCGGTGCGACCTGTCCACGACCTTTGAAGTACGACCTCTTTGTCCGCTATCCGGACGCCACACTTCCGTATTATCCGCCGCCGCCTTACGGCGGACCCGGCCAACCTCCCGTTCCACCTGAACCAATTCCAGTGGCAGGCTGGGTTGATGGTGCATGGTATTACGACGGGCCAGGGGCTCGATGGGAAAAGGCCCCGGCCGCTTTCACTGCCTTCGATCAAATCGTCAAATCGATGAAGGAAAACTCGACTGTACTGGTTCGCCTTCGCACCCTCCCCTGGGTTCCCGCTGGATGTGTGGCGGGAAGTGCGACTCCTGATCCGAAATTCGATTCCAGTCTCTGGTGGCGAGGAAACGGCGGCAATCAGAACATCGTCGTGGGCGCATGCACTGTTCAGGCTCGGGGCGGATACTTCCATGAAGTGTGCATCGCCGGTGTCAACAAGGACGACCGCAAACTTTATTTTTCCGATCCCGATAGCAACAAAGGCAACTTCAAACAACAAGCGGGGATCAATTGGGGAAACAAACCCGACGCACCGGTCACCGCGCGAAAATACCATCCATGGATTCCAGAATTGGGTGGCGGCGACGCCATTCCCGTTCCATGGCGCGATGGAAACAATGATCCCCCGTTCTTTACGCCCTACTACATGACAGTGGAATTGTGCGCCGACCTGAACACGTTCTGCCCGGGTGTCGATGCCAACGAGCGTTACAAGAATGTCACCATGAGTTGGGTAGAGATCATCGCTACCGAAGATTTCCGCAAGACGTATCCGGTGATCCCGCTCCAAGGCGATCCGCTTCTGAATCACACATTTGAAGTTGGTCCTGGCCAATATGCGAACGCTGACGAATTCTGGTTCCTTCCCCCCAACGATATTCAGATCGACATTGATTCAATCCAGATGTTCGGCTCAATGGCCGGGTGGGATATTCAACTTGTCGGTCCGCCTTCGGTCCCCGGCGATCCCAATCCCATTATGCAGGATCCGTGGGGCAACGCATTGACAGCGCGTGGGCTGCTCTTTTCACGATGTGAAACTTGCCCCGCAATGCTTGCTGGTGAAATCTCCACCGTAAAATTCAACACCACGGCACCATGGGAAGGCGACCTGTACAAGGCCTTTACACGGAATCCCAACTCCGATGGCGCACTTCTGGGTGGTGATCCACAGTTGGCCTACAAAGTGCAAGTCAAGGGCGTTCCCGAGCCGCTGCAGCCATTTCAAATTCGCGGTGGACTGGATGACTCTTCCGGTCTGGCACGTAATTGCCCGTTTGACTTCAATGGCGACGGCATTGTTGACAAACGCGATTTGTTGATCGCTATGAACGATAACGCCACGGGTATCCTCAACGTTCTGCAGTCCTGGGGAGCATGCAAATGAGAAAACACCCGCATTTGACCGCCAGACCAACCGGCTTTTCCAACTCAACCCTCCTGACAAGGAGCAGGGACATGAAATCCTCAATCTACAAATTGCTCGCCACGACGATTCTCTGCATCGCCGGCGCCTCAATCGCCCAAGCCGACATCTTCGGCTCCGGCGTCGTTGGCACCGGCGGCGCGGGCATCGCCAATATCGAATTCAACCAGGCGAACGGGACCAACGGAGTTTTCACTTCCGATATCACCGTCAACGCCGACATCAAGATCACCGATATCAAAGTCAAACTGCTGAATCTCAAACATACGTGGTCCGGGGATCTGGTAATTCAACTGTCCAAAATCGATGGCTTTCTGGGCAGCGACCCAGCCCATCCAACGCCCTTGACCATCACGCTTGTCCATCGTGTTGGTTCGATCAACGGAACTTTCGGTGCCCCCAATCCCTTTGGCAAATGGACCGGCGCGATCAATCCTGATTTCACCGGCCTCGTTGGCGACGATTACACATTTGCCAACGCCGGCGCAAACATTTGGACCACCGCTTTGGGGCTTGATGATCCGCTAAAGGTTATCACAGGCGGCACATACCAGACCTCTGGCCAGGTCACCACGCCTGGAGCGCCATGGGGAGCCAACACCAGCCTCACTTCTTTCAACAATTTCAACTCGCGCGGATTGTGGAAACTCACCATCACAGATATGTCCAGTCCGAATGAAGGTTCGCTCGGCGGCTGGCAGCTCGACATCATCCCTTCACCCGGTGCTCTGGCTATTCTGACTTTTGGATTGTTGGTGCCCAAACGCCGCCACCGCTAAGGAGATTCAATTGCCAACTAAGAACCAGCGGCCCGCCTTGTAGACAGACTTCCAACCCAGCGTCACCGCGCGGTCAATTTCCCCAACTCCACCCCATCTTTTGCAATCGAATACAACTTTTCAATTTTCACCATCTTGAATAGGTCCGTCAACTGCTGATTCATCCCCAGCAACGCGGCCTTGCCGCCCGCCTTTACCGCCCGGTTGCGAAAATCAATGCACATCCCTAGTCCCATGCTGTTGACAAATGTCACTTGCGACATATCCAGCACGAGCCACTTCATCGCCTTGCCCAATTGTTCAATCGCTGGGGCTACTAGATCGGTGATGATCGGCACCTCTCGCTGACCAATGCTCGGCCCGGCAAGACGCACCGTCAGCACGCCGTCTTTCGCGGTCACGTTTGCAAATACGGACTGGCTCATCTGTTCAGGCATGGGCGAATACTGCCAATGGCGACCAATTATCGACTGTCGGCAGACCTTATCGTGTTGTAACCTACCGGTTCGCGCCCACTCCTGCAACAATCGGCGCGTCTTCGGTTGGTTTCCACCCCAGCACGATTGCCGGTTCCATGCCTCCTCTCACGATTATCAACGCTCGCATTTTGACGCTTGCCGCACTCGCCAAGCCCGTCGCACGGCGGGAGGCCGCTATGAGAGACCTTGGTGTAATCGAGCGCGGCTATGTACGAATCGTGGATCGTGAAATCGAAGCCATAGGTTCCGGAGATTACACCGATCCCGCCGATGGCGAAGTCATTGACGCGGGTGGTTGTGTCCTCATGCCTGCGTTCGTCGATTGCCACACTCACGCCTGCTGGGCCGGCGATCGTTTTTCCGAGTTTGAACTTGCCCTGGCCGGCGCTTCCTACCTGGAAATTCTGAAAGCCGGCGGCGGAATCATGTCCACCGTTCGTGCCGTTCGCGCTGCGTCCGATGAAGACTTGCTAATGCTTCTCCTTCGTCGTCTTGCCGCTATGGGAGCCCTCGGTACGGGAACCGTCGAAGTAAAATCCGGCTACGGTCTCAACACGGAAACCGAACTCAAGATGCTCCGGGCAATTCACGCCGCGACGCGCCAGACCGGACAATTGCTCGTCGGCACGTTTCTGGGCGCCCACGCAATTGATCCTGACAATCCGCATTGCGTGGAACAGATCATCAATGAAACCCTTCCTGCCATTGCCGCAGAATTCCCAGAAATTACGGTTGACGCGTTTTGTGAAAAAGGCGCGTGGTCACTCGACGATGTCCGCCGCCTCTTCAACAACGCCAAAGATCTCGGCTGCCCGCTGCGTGTTCACACCGATCAATTCAACAGCCTCGGCATGACGCGCCTGGCCATTGAAATGAACGCCGTCAGCGTCGATCACTTGGAAGCCATCTCGCCAAAAGACCTTGAGCATCTGGCACCAAGTCAAACCATCGGCGTCATGCTGCCGTGTTCTGATTTCCACCTCAATTGCAACTATGCGCCGGCCCGCGCGCTTATCGATGCCGGCGGCGCGGTCGCCATCGCCACCAATTACAACCCCGGTTCGTCGCCCACTCCATCCATGCCGTTCACCATTGCGCTAGCCTGTCGCAAGTTGCGCATGACACCCGCCGAGGCCATCACTGCCTCCACTTACAACGCGGCGTGCGTCCTCGGTTTGCAGGAAAAAGTGGGCTCAATCGAGGTGGGCAAACGCGCTGATCTACAATTGCTGGATGCCTTCGATGAACGCGAACTAGCCTATGAATTTGCTGGTCCGGGGCCCCTTGTGGTTCTTGTCAATGGCGAGATTGTGCACCTCCGTGCCGTCGGCCGCGAGGAGGCCGAGAACGAAGAATGACCCCTTGCCACCAGCAGACTTTCGCCCCTCATTCGCCCTACGATTCCGCCCATGGTCGTCAAAGCAATGCATGATGTTGATTCCGCCGCCGCCGCCGCTCACCGCGTCGTCCAAACGCATGAGAGGCTTGTTGATTTTCTCCGCGCCGGGCAAACGCTCTCGCAAGTTGATGCTTTCGTCGCAGAAACGCTAAAAGACCTTGAGTGTCGCAGCGCGTTTCTCAACTATGCGATGCAGGGCCATCCGCCCTTTCGCAGCCATTCCTGCCTGTCCCTCAATTCGTGCATCGTTCACGGCGAGCATTTGCTCACCAACGATCCGCTCAAGCCCGGCGACATTCTTTCCATCGACATTGGCGTCTTTCACAACGGTTGGATTGGCGATGCGGCTTGGACATACGCCATCGAACATGCAACGCCTGATGCCCTCCGTCTCATGCAATGCGGACGAGAATCGCTCCGCCGCGGCGTCGCCGCCATGCAACCCGGTCGCCCCCTCATCGACTTTGCCAAAGCCGTTCAACAACACGCGGAGCGAGAATGCGGTTACCACCTTGTGCGCGGTCTGGGAGGTCACGGCTACGGCCGAAAGCTCCACGGCTCGCCGTTCATTTCAAACGTTACACCGCAATACCCCGGCGAATGGCCCGACGCTTGGAAAATCTTCGAACCCGGAATGCTTCTCGCCGTTGAACCCATGATCGCGATGGGCACCCATGATCTCAAGACCAATGGCAAAGCTTGGCCAATCTATACCGCCGATGGCTCACTCGCCGTCCACTACGAAGCCGATGTACTCATTACCGACGATGGCCCGCGCGATCTCACCGAAGGCATGCAAGACCTTCCTGACATCGTCGGATAAGACAAGCACACAAGTGGATCAAGCCGTCGCTCGGGGCCGAAACATCGGCTGAATTTGCAAATACGCAAGCGACCTCCAAAGCCATTCCATCGGACCAATGGACAAGTATTTCAGCCACACTGTGCTGAACAACATTTGTGCCACATAAATCGTTGCGGCCAGGTATACCTGATCGACCCGGCTTACTTCGCCGAATTTCCCCAATCCCCACCAGTACATGATGAACGTCGCGATAAGCGTCTGCATCAGGTAGTTCGTCAAAGCCATTCTCCCCATCCGAGCCATTGCACTCGTCAGCCAGCGAAACAACTCTCGGTCCACTATGACGCACCACAAGCCTACATAGCCCAGGCACAAAACAACGCTGCCAATCTCCTGCATACCCCCGAGAATTGGCTCAAGCCATCCCGCAACTGCCGAGGCATTCCACGTCGCCCAGACGTCCATTCCCTCCATCGCAAGCCCCAACGGAAGCGCCACAGTTGCCAACGCCACATGCCAACGAAAAAAATCCACACGAAAGAAATTCAACTTCATCAAGCCCGCACCCAGGAGAAACATTGCCAGTATGTGCCAACCAAAACCAAACAGTGAATAAAGCAGGCAATTGCCGTAACACATCGCCCGAACCAGAAGCGCTTCCAGAAACGGCCCGTGCTTGAACGCCGCCGTTTCAACCTCCATCCACTCGTCGCCGCTTGGATTCCATTCACTGGGGCTCAAGTCGGCAAACCGCTTCAATTCCAATTTGCCGGTCGCCTCGGATGGAGCGGCCTCAACCTGCACTTCGGCCGCCGGGTCACTTGCCATGAGCCGACCCACCATCTGAAGCGCCGTCAATCCGACCATCAGCAGGCTCGCCAAGAGCAAGACAACGGTCGCTGCGATAATCAAGTTTCCTGCTCGCCACGTCATTGTGGCCAGCAGGCACAGCGCGATGACGGAATACATCAGCAGGATGTCCCCGTACCAGACCAGAATCGCATGCACAAGACCGATGCAGAACAACACTCCCAGCCGGCGCAGGTAAAGTGGCACGAACGGTCCGCCCCTTGCTCGCGCCCGCATCAACTGAACTGAAAAGCCAATGCCAAACAGCAGTGAGAACAGCGATACAAACTTGTATTCAAATAGCAGTCGCACAAAAGCCCATGCGACTTGCTCGCTTGCGGGTTGGTCAGCCGTTACCGGCACGACCGCCTGCATCAGTGGCATTGCAAAAAACTGCATGTTTACCATGCAGATTCCCAGCAGGGCAAATCCACGCAGAACATCCAAAACATGAATCCGTTCCTTCAACGGTACCGGTGCCAAACCGCCGTTTGGAAGCGAAGCAAGCACAGGATGGCCGCGTTCAGGTCCGATTTGCGATTGCTTATCACCATGCGCTGTGCCCGGAACTTCAACCGCCTCGCCCGTATCCGATCCGAATGAATCTGCACTCATCAGCGGCTTCCCTCACCTCTGGGCCAACTTCGTACCCAACATCCATTCCAAAATCTGCTCCGTCCCAGACAAATCCGCCACAGCAAGGTCCGCGCCCGATTGCTGCAGCGTCTCGACCGAAAAAAGTCCCGTCGCTACTCCAATCGCACGGCAACCGTGTGCCTTCGCACAATCCACATCGTGTGGCGTATCGCCGATCACCACCACCTTTGTTGGATCAGTTTGTTTCCCACTTCGTTGTGAATGCTGCTTCATCGCCACGGGGGTCAGGTCGCGGCGCGTCTTCCCATCGCATCCCCATGCCGCCACTACAAATACTTCCGGATCAAGCCCTGCCGTCTCAATCTTTAGTCGCCCGGTCTCGGGATAGTTCCCGGTCAACAGCCCAACAGTTACATCCTTCCGATTCGCCAACGCCTGCACCAATTCTGCAACACCTGGCAGCAGCGTGGCACGATTCCCATTTTCAAATCGCCGCCGCAAATGCTTCCCGTACCCCGCACGAAATCGATCGTGGTGCTTATGGTGATCATTGATACTGTTGATTCTTGCCAAGTCATCCCAGATGAGCGTGTCCAACCGGCCGGAGAAATCGACTCCCTCGCAGGTGAAATGCCCACCAAACAACTCTCGTCCCGCATCCACCATCGCGGCAATCCCCGCCCCTTGCGTCAACAGTATCGTCCCATCGATATCAAACAGAATCAGCATACGTCAATCGTAGGCGAAAACGCCAAGAGCGCGCAAAACAAGAAGCCCCCGCCAAATGCAGCGAGGGCCTTGCGGCAGCGTGTCATGTCAATTGACTTTTCAATCAGTGGGAGCCTGGACCTCGCTGGCTGGTCGTATGGCCGCTCCTTCATACTCTTCATGCATCGCCTTCTGCATCATTTCCATGCGCTGGCGATTCATGGCTTGGGCCTCGCGAGCCATTTCCATTGCCTGCGCCATCATCTGTTGTTGCTGGCTTAGCACGTTTGTCGCTTTTGAATTCACAGCGCTGTCGGCCGATTTGAACATCAATCCAAATCCAATCACCGTGATGGCAAGCAACGCACACGCAGCCACGATCAACTTCAATCCACGATTGTCTTCGCCATCATCCATCGAACACTCCCTCTCCCCTGCGCGGTGCAGGAACGAATGTGGTTTCTGCCAAGAGGAAGACATCGGCCTTCTTCACCCCGCTTCATGGCGAACCCTATCGAAATTCAAACGGCAGGTCGCTTTATCTCGCTTGGGCAACCTCTTCACGCACACCAGAGGCGGAAATCTGGAGGCCCATTACAATCCAACCAACCTCTTGGCTGCGGCAACGCAATTGCCATTCACCGGTATTGCTCCTCAACAGCGATCTTTACGAAGGCCTGACCCTTGTTGGGAGTCAATTCTGATCAGATTGCTAGAATGG
>CAZWJR010000086.1:0-10967 GCA_964634655.1 uncultured Isosphaeraceae bacterium
CACTCCCGGAAGTGGTTTGCCTACGGATTTTTTTCGGTACTCGTGCGGGCGGCACCAGTTTGTTACGGGTGTGGTTTCGGTGAGGCCGTAGCCTTCGTTGATGGTGACGTTGAAGCGTTCGCGGAAGCCGTTGAAGACGGATTCGGGCAGCGGCTCGCCGCCGGAGACGACGTACTTGATGGATTTGAAGTGATCAGCGGTGGCGCTCTTGGCGGCGAGGAGCGCGTTGTACATGGAAGGAATGGCAATGAACGCGGTGGGCCGATGCGTGTGCATCAGATCGAGAATCTTCTTGGGATTGAAGCGAGCGGTGAAGACGACCTTTGCGCCGACAGAAAGCGGCAGCAGCGTGAGCACGGTGAGACCGAAACTGTGGAACTGCGGCAGGACGCCCAGGAGTGTGTCGTTGGTGGAGAAGCCAACCCATTCGACGCATTGGCGAACGTTTGCGGCGAGGTTGCCGGCGGTGAGCATGACGCCCTTTGGTTTGCCGGAGGTGCCGGAGGTGTAGAGGATGATGGCGACGAAATCGTCGGGGCGTTTTTTGGGAAGGCGCAGCGGGGGGAAGCCCTTGAAATTGACTTCTTCCATCTTGATTGCTTTGACGTGCTTGGGGAGTTCGCCAAAGGCTTGGAGCATGGGGTTGATGGTGACGACGGCATCGAGTTCTGCATCGTTGATGACGTATTCGAGTTCTTCTGGTTTGAGGAGATAGTTGAGGGGGACGACGGTGCGGCCGAGCATCCAGCCGGCGAGGAGAGCGACGGGGAACATGCCAGAGGTTGGCAGCATGACGCCGATGTTGGGGGCGTTGGATTGTTTTTGAATGGTTTTGGCGAGGTGGAGCGAGCCGATGAGGAGGTCGATGCCGCGCCAGGAGCGTTGATCGTCGATGGCGACGATGCGGAGAGGTGAAAGGAGGAGGCGGCGGAGGATGGTGCGGAGGGGACGCATGGGGGGGCGATTTGACAGGGGAAATTTGGCGATCTGGCGATCTCGTGATTTGGCGATTGAGGAATAGCCGAGGTCGAGAATCAAATCGCCAAATCGCCAAATACCTCAAGGCGAAATGATCGGAGGTACGATACATTTCAACTATGACTCGCACAATTGGAATCGTTTTGGCGTTGGTTTTAGCGGCGGTTGTGATTGGGCTTTCGGGTTGCGGAGGCGGAGGGGGCGCAAAGGCGGGCGGGATGAAACAGGCGGTGGATGATTACAACGCGCGGCGATATTCGGAAGCGAAGCAGCAGGCGGTTGCGATTCAGGACCAATCGGAGAGCGGGAATCGTGAAGACGCGGCGTATCTGGCGGGATTGAGTGCGTATCAACTTGGTGATGTGAATGAAGCGGAGCGACGATTGCTGACGGCGGCGAAGTCGAACAATCCGGAAACGGCGGCGAAAGCGAAGGCGATGCTGGGGCAGATTCGGATGGATCAGAGACGGCCACGAGACGCGGCGGGGTATTTTGCGGATGCGCATCCGGATCTGGCGGGAGATGATGCGAAGAAGTGCGCGTACAACGCAGCGGTGGCGTATCAACAGGCGGGTGATGCGACGGCGGCGCGAAGGTGGGCGGTGGAGAGCGGGCAGCGGGTGGGGGCGGCATCGGTGAGCGGAAATCGAAATGCGGTGGCATCGGGTGCGGGGAAGGCTTCGTTCACGTTGCAGGTGGGAGCGTTTCGGGAAGAAGCGCGAGCACGGCAGGCGGCGGAAGAGGCGGAGAAACTGGCATCACGCGAGGGATTGGGAGCGGTGCGGACGCTGGTGCGGAAAGATGGCAAGGGTGAGACTACTTATCTGGTGCAATTTGGATCGTTTGCGACACGAGCGGCGGCAGCAGCGGCGCGGACCAAGATTGGGAAGTTGCAATACATCGTGGCGGCATCGGGGTGAGAAGGCGGTATGAGAAGGGGGAGTGGGGCGCTGTGGCCGATGGTTTGGGCACGGGCAGAGGCGCCTGTGCCGCTACAACGTAAGGAAATCTTGCGGCAGGGAGGTTGGAAATGATGTGAGGTGGGATATACTTGATTTGCAGGTACGCCCCGACAGGAGAATTTTCATGCGCGTCATTGGACTGATCGCGGCGTTTGCAATTGGATTTACGGCGGTAGGGCAGGAGGGGAAGCCTGCGGGTGCGCCATCGTCGCCGGTGGCGAATTCACCATCGGGAACACCTTCTGCGGCAGCATCAGAGGAGGCGACGTCATCGCAGGCATCTTCGGGAGGACTTGAGCCGATACCGGAGAATGCGGGTGCGGGACGTATGTATTCCAAGTTGTATGAATTGACGCCGGAGGAATTGCGGAAGCGTGCGGAGGTTCGTGAATACGCCAAGCAGTTGAAGGTAATTCGTCGGAATCATTTTGGAATGATGAAGGCGGAGAAGGTTCGTGCGGCGGGGATTGCGCAACTGGCGGAGTTCACGGATGCGGCGGCGTTTGGTCCGATGATCGAAGTGTTTGCGGCAGAGAAGGACGATGTGCGGTTGGCGATGCTGGATCACTTTGCGAAGAATGGAGCCGAGGGACAAGCAGCGCTGGCGTGGGTGGTGATTTACGATAAGGACACGGCGATACGGAACGAGGCGTTGCGGCGAATGACCGCGCCGGTGGATCAACCGGTTTTGTATCTGGTGGATCGCGCTCTGCGGAGTTCCAATGTGAATGTGGCGAATGCTGGAGCGGTGCTGGCCAATGGGCTGAACATTACGCAGGCGATTCCGCTGATGATCTTTGCGCAGGTGAATGCAACGGGGCCGAACCAGCCGCGGGGCGATCTGGCGTGGATTGCGATTCAGACGCAGCGGGCCTACGTGGCAGGGCTGCAACCTGTTGCGGGAAATGGGGCAGGGGCATTTCAGCCGATCATTGGGATTTTGAATGAGGGTGCGGTGCTGCGGATTATCGATGCGGTGGTGGTGGAGTATCGCACGGTAGTGCATTATTCGCTGGTGAACATGACGACCAACGCGATGAATGAATCGACCGAGGCGATGGGGTATGACATCAATGCGTGGCGGAATTGGTACAACGACGTGTACCTGCCGGGAAAGCAGAATGCATCGAGTGAGAATCAAAAGCCGACATCTTGAGTATTGCACAGACTGTTGGCGGGAGCGAAGTGCGACGACTGCAAACGCCGGTGCCGGAGCGCCCAAGTAGAGAGGATCAGACCTGGCCATCGAGGGCGGCCTTGAGGGGGCCGAGGAACTCTTCGTATTTTTTGTACCGCTGGACGGCGGTTTTGAAGATGGGCTTGCGGACCTGATCGTAACTTAGGGTCATGACGGTGCGGTCAACTTCCCAGTAGCGAAGGCATTGATCGTTCCACTCGACGCCACAGAAATCGATCATGCGGCGGATCTGGGTTTCGGTGTTTTCGACGAGTTCTTCGTAGACGACGTCGAGGATGGGGATGTCGAGTTCGCGGTGCCAGTGTTCCATGATCCGTTCGTATTCGCGCCAGACGGTTCCCATGTGAGTCATGTTGGAGACCCAGGGAAATGAGTTGGCGGTGAGCGCGGCCATGTAACAGCCGAGGCAATTGTCAATTCGGTTTCGTTTGATGTGGATGACTCGAGCCTTGGGGAACAACAGTTGCACCATTCCAAGGTGGGCGTAGTTGCGGAGATTCTTGTTGGCAACGCGAATGGCGCTGGGAGCCTTTGATTTGAGCAAGTCGAGATACTGCTGGCTTAGTTGATCAAGATTTGATCGTTTGAGATCGGCGATGCAGGCTGGGTAGGGCTGAAAGGATTCAATGAGCGTTTGCAGATCGTTTACGGTGTCGTCGAGCCACGAGTTTTCGCCGACGCCGGCCATTTCGGGATGGGCGTGGAGTATCTGTTCAACAAGGGTGCTTCCCGATCGGGGCATGCATGCGATGAAAATGGGCGTCTGCGACTGATTGGATGCACGCATGAGCATGCGCAAGTTGTCACGGTTGAACATAGCCATGACCGATTCAATCGTGTCTTTGAATGCTTGGGGATTGAACGGCATCGGACTCAATTTATGAGCAGCAGCAAAAGCATCGAAGGCCTGTTTGTATTGGCCCATGCGGTCGTAGACCCGGCCAAGTTCGCGGAGCAGTTGCATGCGACTGACGGAATCGAGCGGAGGGCGGGCCAAATGGGCTTCGGACCGTTCTATGAGAGGTGGGAGCGTCTCCTTGTCGCTGCCAGCCAATCGCAGGAGCACGACAAGCATTCCCTCGGTTTCTGTGCCAGCAACAAAGCATGGTTGGAGCAATGCCAGTGCGGAATCGCGATCGCCACGACGTTGGAACACATCAGCCTTGTCTGCAATTACCTGAATGAAATCTGGCTTGAGTTGGAGTGCTTTGTCGTAGCTTGCCAAAGCACCGTCGTATTTTCCCTGGAGGGCCAGAACGCGGCCCAAGTCATAGTGGATAAAAGGATCGTTGGGCCGAAAGGTGAGACACCGCCTGTAGATGGAGGCTGCATCGTCGTAATCGGCGCGCTTAAAGGCAATGACGCCGGTCAACAGGAGCACCGGAAGGTCATTCTTATTGCGGCTCAAGAGCTGGGAGCAGAGGGTCTCGGCCTCCGAGAAACGGCCTGTTTCAGTGAGAATTCGGGCCCGCTCAAGCGAGATGTTTCGTTCAAGGGTGGACATAGCGAGGGCTACGATAGCCAAAAAACATGGCATGGGAGCGTCGCGGGACGGATTTCAAGGGCGTGATGTGAAGATAGGAAAAGTGTCAAGATCAGTTGAAAATACGGTGTTTTGCGGATTTGTTACTTGACAGTGACCGTGCGCGTGATACATTAAAGCCGCATGAAATCCGCTTGCGGGTCGTGCGGGTTTTGAGAGGAACCCATCGGCGGTTCGAATTGATCGAATAGCCACTTCCAGGGAAACAAGAAGAGAGCAGGGCGAAGGCGTTTTTGCCTTTGAGTTGCTGTGAACGCGTTTATCGCGCTGTCACGGTGTTTGCGTGCTGACGTCAGCATGGCTCTGGTCTTTGAATTTGCGTATTTCTTTTTCGTTTCCCCTAGGAGGAAAAACCATGATTTCAGTCAATCGTTCGACCAAGATGATGTGCGGCGCTCTGCTGGCATCCATCTGCACCGTCGCGGCCCCACAGCAGGCCAGCGCGGATCCCACCGTCATTGGCGTCAGCGCCAACATTAACGGCTACATCAGCCAGATGTCCGGCAACCATGTGTTCGGCGATCAGAACCAGGCATTTGTTGCTCCAGCAAGCAGCTATTTCATTCTCGTCAGCTCCGGTCTGAGCAATCGTCCGGGCTGGATGTTTGAAATGCACATTGACTGGAACCCGTTCAACCCGGGCTTCTTCGGACCGAACGCGCGGGCGATCGTTGATCTGGCTATCAAGCCACCAACGGGACCGAACCCGATCACCAGTGTGTTCTTGAAGAGTGGTCAGGGTGGACCGTTGCCAGGCATCGTTCAGACGGATGGCGGTAACATCCACATCGACGTTTCAGTCGGCGACCTGGTCGCTGGCGGCAACCAGATGTTTATTCAGTGGAACCAGGACATTCCGGCTCCGGGCGCGTTGGCCCTGCTTGGTATGGCCGGCCTCGTCGGCTCACGTCGTCGTCGCGCGTAATTTGGTTTTGGAGTTCGTTGATTTGCGATAAGCAGCCGGCCCGCCATGATGCGGGCCGGCTGTCTTTTTGGGGTGTTTTGGGGGGACGGAGAATGAGGAAAGTGGCGATACGTGGACTCGAACCACGGACCTAGGCTTTATGAATGCCTCGCTCTAGCCAGCTGAGCTATATCGCCTTGAACGGAAGGATTATCGTACGCGAGGGTGTGGGTGGGTTCAAGGGCAGAAATCACCCGTTGGAGGCTATGCGGACATGAGAAAAACTAGACGCCACTGGTGAGGTGTGTTGAGGCGGTGCGGTCTCGCGCTGTTTCGATGGCTGGAGCGGGCGATGTTTCCTTGCGGCGCAGCCAACGAGCGCTGATGGCTTCATGTGGAAGTTGCGGATTTGCCTGCGCGATCGCAGCGGCGATGAGACCCATGAACATGGGTTGTGGCGTAAGCGGTCGGCTGGTCAGTTCCGGATGAAATTGGCCAGCGATGAAATAGGGGTGCACATGCTGCGGGAGTTCGATCACCTGCATGATGTTGTGCCTGGGGTGCTTGCCGGAGAAGCGCAGGCCAGCAGCGGCGATCTGATCGACGTATTTGGGATTGACTTCATAACGATGGCGGAAGCGTTCGCGAATGGTGCTGCGGTCATCAAAGAGGAAACTGATAAGGGATTTGGGTTCAATTGCGACATCCTGGGCACCAAGGCGCATGGAGCCGCCCATGTCTTCGATCTTGCGCTGCTCGGGAAGTTCGCAAATGATGGGGTGCTCACAGTTTGGCTCAAATTCCGTTGAGTTGGCGTTCTTGAGACCGAGGACGTTGCGGGCGTATTCAATGACGGCGACCTGCATGCCGAGACAGAGGCCGAGGTAGGGGATGCCATGCTCGCGGCAGTACTGGACGCAGGCAATCTTGCCCTCCACACCGCGTTCGCCGAAGCCGCCGGGGACGATGACGGCGTGAACGGAATCCAGATCGCGACCGCCGAGCAGTCGATCGACGTTTGAGGCGTTGATAGCAGAGGTATCGAGCCAACGGATTTCGACATCGGCTGAAAGGTGGGTGGAGGCGTGCTCGATAGCTTTGTCCACGGAGGCGTAGGCATCGCGGAGTGAGGCGTACTTGCCGAGAATGCTTAGGTTGATCTTGTGTTTGCGTGGGGCGCGAATCTTGTTGGCGAACTCGGCCCATTTCTGACGGGCACGATCTTCCTGCATGGAATCGACGCGATTGTGAAGGTTGAGGATGGTCATGACCTCGCGGTCGAGGCCTTCGGAGCGCATGGATTCCGGGATGACGTAGATGGACTCACGATCGTGCATGGAGAAGACGCGGTTCAGCAGCACGTTTGAGAACATGGAGATTTTTTGCCGCACGGTTTCCGTTACGGGGTTGTGAGCGCGACAGGCGATGATGTGCGGCTGGATACCTGCTTCCATCAGGCGTTTGATGCCGAGTTGCGCGGCCTTGGATTTTTGCTCGCCAAGGATCTGGGGCTCAAGGACATATGTGAGAGCGACGAAGCAGGTGGATTGCGGGCCTTCTTCAAAGGCGAGTTCGCGGAGTGCTTCGATGTAGAAACTGTTTTCGTAATCGCCGACGGTTCCGCCGACTTCGACGAAGACGACATCGGCGGGACCGCCGTTGGGGCCGCCGGTCATGGCGAGTGTTCGGAGGCGGTGTTTCACTTCGCCGGTGACGTGAGGAATCATCTGGACATCGCGGCCGAGGTAATCGCCACGACGTTCACGTTCAAGGATTTCAGTGTAGATCTGGCCGGAAGTTGCGAAGTTCTGGCGGGAGAGGTTTTGATCGAGCATGCGCTCGTATGTGCCGAGGTCCATATCGCATTCGGTGCCGTCTTCAAGGACGAAAACTTCGCCGTGGCGATAGGGGTTCAAGGTTCCGGAATCGATGTTGAGATAGCCTTCGAGTTTGATGGGGGCGATGGAGAGGCCTTTGTCCTTGAGCATCTTGGCGAGGGATGAACTGAAGATGCCCTTGCCGAGGCCGGACATGACTGTGCCGAGGACGACGACGTAGCAATGGCGTCCGCGTTGATAATCGGGCGGAGTGGGGGAGTAAAGTTCGCTGGTCTCCTCTGACTTGCCGAATTGGCGCAGGATTGATTGCGCGGCGACATCGGGAGTAGAGACGGGATTTCCGGTTGATTTGTTGGGGGGTGCCGTGCCGCCAGGGTGGTTTGGCGATGAGTGGGGCATTGCTTATCTTACCGCGCATTGGCTTCAAGGAAAGGCGGAGGGAGTTTGACGGTGGTATCCTGCGGCAAGTCGCCTCAACGGGACAATGGTTGGGCGGTATGACTCGGTCTGGACATAGCGGTTTCCAGAGAAGGAAATGAAGATGAATCGAATGAGGAATCGTGGATTCGCGGCCATTGCCATTGTGACGGTGGGATTTTCCAGCATGGTTCTGGCGGGCGGTGATGGGCAGGGCAACGAGTGCCTTGATGGCAAATTGGAGCGGGCGGAGGGATTTGGGCGGATTCTGGAGCAAGCCGGGCCGGTGGATGCGGCGACTGGGCGGGATTTGCGGAACTATCCGCCGGATCGAATCGTTGATTTCCTGCACATGAAATTGCAGTTGAAGTTTGAGAATCTGAACGATCAGAAGTTCACTGCGTTTGAGACGTTGAAGTTCACGCCGATCGGGAAGGATGTGAGTTCGCTTAAACTTGATGCGGTGGGCTTGAAGATTACGAGCGTCAAGTTGGGAGAGAAGCCGGTGGAGTTTTCATCGGACGATGTGCATTTGATGCTGCGGTTTGATCCGGTGCTGGCGGCGGGCAAGGACCAATCGATCGTGATTGAATACGTCTGCGATCATCCGCTGGATGGGATGGTGTTCACGCCATACTCGCCGGATGCGCCGCACTACACCGCAGAGGTACACACACAGGGGGAGAGCGAAACGAATCGGTATTGGTTTGTGGCGCATGATTTTCCGAATGAGCGAATGAGCACGGAATTGATTGTGGATGTGCCTGCGGGTTTTTCTGTTTCCAGCAACGGCAAATTGGTTTCCAATCTGACGAGCGGGGATCGGGCGGTGTGGCACTATTTGCAGGAAAAGCCGCACGTTTCGTATTTGGTTTCGCTGGTGATTGGCAAGTTTGACATTGTGGCGTTGCCGCAGCATCGCGTACCGATGCGGGTGTGGGTACCGCAGGGGTTGGGGGATCAGGTGCTGCAAACGTATGGGCGCACCGGTGAGATGATCGATTTGTTTGAGAAGCGGTTTGGCGTGCCGTACCCGTGGGAGCGTTACGACCAGTTGTGCGTGAAGAACTTTGGCGCGGGCGGCATGGAGAACACATCGGTTACGAGCATGTATCCGACGGCGATTCTGGACAAGAACGCGCTGCTGGATGGCGATTTGGAAGGGCTGATTTCGCACGAACTGTGCCACCAGTGGACGGGTGATTACATCACCTGCAAGAGTTGGGCGCACATCTGGTTGAATGAGGGCTGGGCAACGTACGGCAGCGCGTTGTGGAATGAGACGAAATACGGGCAGGATGGATATCTGGATTCAATCCGGGGCAGTTTCGAAGTGGCGAGGCGGGACAAGACGACCAATGACCTGCCAATGGTTTCGCCGATTTATGAAAGCGCGGATGAGACGTTTCGGCGACCGGCAAATCCTTATCCCAAGGGGTCTTCAATTCTGCACATGCTGCGGATGATGCTGGGAGACGATGTGTTCTGGAAGGGTGTGCAGTTGTACATGAGCCGCCAAGGTTTGAACGTGGCGGAGACAAATGATTTTCGATATGCGATGGAGGAAGTTTCTGGTTTGGGGCTGGAGTGGTTTTTTGATCAATGGTGCTATCGGCCGGGATGCCCGGAACTGAACGTGAAGGTTCAGTACGACGGTGAGAAACGTGATTTGACGGTGAACGTGGATCAGGCGCAGAAGATTGATGCAGCGACACCGGCGTTTCGATTTTCACTGCCAGTTGTCGTGCGGATGGCGGGGGGAACCGGTGGTACGGCGAACGAAAAGACGTTCATGGTTGATGTGACGGAGAAATCGACGGTGTTTCGGACTGTTTTGGATGGGCCGCCAACGATCGTGGCGGTTGATCCGAATTTGTATGTGCTTAAGACGATGACCGAAGACAAACCGTTGAGCCTGTGGGTTGAGCAAGCGAAGAACGGACCGACGATAGTGGCCCGTCATGCGGCGGTGCAGGCGCTTGGGAAAACGGATTCGCCGGAGAACATTGCGCTGCTTTCACAGATTGTTCGGGATGACAAGGTGCGGTATTCGCTGCGGAATACGGCGGTGGATGCGCTGGCGGGATATGGATCAGCGGAAGCGAAGGAGGCTTTGCTCGGGATTGTGAAGGCGGGTGTGGCGGAGGCGAAAGTGCGATCGACACTGGTTGACAAATTGGCCAAGTTTGAGAAGGACAAGGTGGTTGATCTACTGGCGGATTTTGCGACCAACGATCCGAGCTACGCCACGCGGGTGGCGGCGATTGAGGGTCTGGCGACGCTAAAGGCAATGGAGAAGGCCGATCTCATCGTGAGCCTGGTGGATTATCAGAGCCAGCACGATCAAGTGCGGAGCGCGGCTCTGCGGGCGCTAGGTGATCTGGATGATGCGCGCGGATTGGATCTCGGGATGAAGTACGCTGCGTATGGATTTGTGGATCGTTCACGGCCGACGGCGATTAATTGCGTTGGCAAACTTGCCAAGCACGACAAGGACAAGGCGGTGGCGTTTCTGCTTGGATTGTTGAGCGATCCGGAAAGCCGGAGCATGGGTGCTGCTGGGGGCGCGCTGGCGGATTTGGGTGATGACCGGGCGACTGAACCTTTGCGTGCAATGTCGCAGACGCATCGCGATCCGGAAGTGCGCAAGCGGGCTGAAGGCTGGTTGAAGACGCTGCAAGACAAGAAGGCGGCGGCGAATGCGGGAATGCCGGCAAGTGAGGCGCCGCGTGGGCGGCGGAGGCCTTGATCTAGCGGCGAATGGCGGTGCGTTTCACGAATTCCTCGTACTGTTGCGGCGTGTCTATGCCATGGTAGTGGGCGTGGCATTGGGCGACGGCGATGTTGTGGCCGTGCTCGAGGACGCGCAGTTGCTCCAGTTTTTCGCTTTGCTCCAGCGGCGTGGGTGACAGGGAAACATAGACAGGCAGGAATTCGCGGCGATAGACGTAGAGTCCCACGTGCTTGAGGTGTGCCACGGCTCCGGAATTGTCGCGATCGAACGGAATGAGCGACCGGGAGAAATACAGTGCCCGGCTTTTTTCGTCGACGACCACTTTTACGATGTTTGGACTGGATGGGTCTTCATCGGGCGCGAATGGTGAGGCGAGCGTTGCCACCGGGCAAT
>CAZWJR010000087.1:0-8264 GCA_964634655.1 uncultured Isosphaeraceae bacterium
CACCGCCGAAAGCATGTAGTGCTTGAGCGCTTTCTCATCCGCACAGATTTCCATGCCGCGCCCACCCAGCACATACGATGGCCGCACCAGCACCGGGAAGCCGATACGACCTGCAATTTCCATCGCCTGCTCCATCGTGTGCGCAATGCCCGATGGCGGCTTGTACAAGCCCAATCGATCCAGCAGCGCATCAAATCGCTTGCGATCCTCCGCAAGATCGATGGAATCCAGCGAAGTGCCGATGATCGGCGCACCCCCCGCCACCAGACCGTGCGCAAGGTTCAATGGCGTCTGCCCGCCAAACTGCACAATCACGCCATAGACCTTGCCCGTACGCAGCCCGTTGCCACCTTCTGCATCCCGCTGAAGCGGCGCCGCGTTGAGCCTTTCAATCACATTCAGCGTGTCTTCCAGCGTCAGCGGCTCGAAGAAAAGCAGATCGCTCGTGTCGTAATCAGTGGAAACCGTTTCCGGATTGGAGTTGATCATCACTGATTCAAAGCCAAGTTCACGCGCCGCAAACGCCGCATGAACGCAGCAGTAATCAAACTCAATCCCCTGCCCAATTCGATTCGGCCCACCGCCAAGAATGATGATTTTGTCGCGTGGGGTGATGCGGATTTCATCATCCGATCCAAAGCTCGAGGCAGAACCCTTCGCACCAGTGCCATCACCGCCCGCAAACGCCGTCTCATACGTCGAATAGTAATACGGCGTCGCGGCCTCAAACTCCGCAGCGCACGTATCCACCAGTTTGTACACCGGCTCGATCCCCAACTTCTTGCGATGTGCCCGCACAATCAGAATCGTGTCCGTCAGGATGTTGCCCAGATACAGGTTCGCCAGTTGCGGATCGGAATAGCCCAACCGCTTCGCTTCAAACAGCACATCCCGGGGCACATCCTCCAACCGATCGTACGAACACAACACATCTTCAAACTGACACAACTGCTGAATCTGGTCCAAAAACCACGGATCAATCCGCGTCAATTCATGCACCCGCGCCACAGACCAATTCATCTTGAACGCATAGCGAACGTAATACAACCTTCCCTGGCTCGGCACCGAGAGTTTCCGCGTCAACGTGTCCGTTGGCACCGGCCACTCAATTGGCGATCCATCCGCAGCCAGCAACCCGTGCGGCACCTGCTCGGAAAGTTCACCTGTAAATCGCAGCCCGCCCTGCTCCACCGCACGCTTGGCTTCCAGCCACTTGTCGTTGCGATCCAACCCCAACCCAAACCGCTTCACCTCCATCGATCGAATCGCTTTTTGCAGCGCTTCCTTGAACGTCCGGCCGATCGACATCGCTTCGCCCACGCTCTTCATCTGCGTCGTAAGCGTTTCATCTGCCTCGGGGAACTTCTCAAACGTCCAGCGCGGCATTTTCACCACGACGTAGTCGATCGATGGCTCAAAACACGCCGAAGTCGTCCCCGTAATGTCGTTTCGTAGTTCATCCAGCGTGTAACCGACCGCCAGTTTCGCTGCGATTCGCGCAATCGGAAATCCTGTCGCCTTGCTCGCCAGTGCGGAAGATCGAGAAACGCGCGGGTTCATCTCCACCACAATTTGCTCGCCGGTCTTCGGGTTCACTGCGAACTGCACATTCGCCCCGCCCGTCTCCACACCCACCGCACGCAGAATCGCAAATGATGCATCACGCATCTTTTGATATTCCTTGTCCGTCAGCGTCATGATCGGCGCCACGGTGATGGAATCCCCCGTGTGCACCCCCATGGGGTCGATGTTCTCAATGCCGCACACCACAATGCAGTTGTCGTTCTTGTCCCGAATGACTTCGAGTTCGTATTCCTTCCACCCCAGCGCGGATTGATCGATCAGAACCTGGCCGATCATGGAAGCGTCAATGCCTTTCTTGACCAGGTCCTCAAACTCGTCACGGTTGTACGCAATTCCGCCGCCGCTGCCGCCCAACGTGAACGCCGGGCGAATAATCGCTGGAAGTCCAATCACCTCCAAAAACTCCCACGCCTGCTCCATCGTCGTCACGGTCTTTGCCAAGGCCTGCCGCAGACCGCATCGGGTCACCACATTGCGAAACTCTTCCCGGTCTTCCGCCCGGTAAATCGCATCCCGCGTCGCCCCGATCATCTCAATCCCGGAATCCCGCAGTGTGCCATCATCAAACAGTTTGCACGCACAATTCAACGCCGTCTGCCCACCCAGCGTCGGCAGCAGCGCATCAATCGGCGTTCCCATCGCCTTTTCCTTCGCGATGATCTTGGCAACGGATTCCGGTGTGATTGGCTCGATGTACGTCCGATCCGAAAACGCCGGATCGGTCATGATCGTCGCCGGGTTGGAATTCACCAGCACAACCCGGTAGCCCTCTTCCCGCAACGCCTTGCAAGCCTGCGTGCCGGAATAGTCAAATTCGCACCCCTGGCCGATCACAATGGGACCAGAGCCGATGATCAGGATGGAGTGAATATCTGTGCGACGGGGCATGAGGCGGGCGAAAACAACTCGCGCAAAATTTTGCAGAGCATAGCAATTTGAACCCAAATGCTCAAACGGTCGCGCCACTCACACTCCGCAATGGCTGGCCATTTTCACTGTTTCCGCGTAAGTTAGTGATCAATCATGTTCATGGAATGGATGATTCCAGCCGCCGTCTTAGCCGGCCTGGCCCTGGTGGTCTGGCTCCTGGTGATTCCATGGATCAAGCGCGGCCCGCGCGGGGAAATCTTCATTGGCGTCCTCTGGCGCATCCTTCGTGTGCACGTCGCCATCGTCCATCGCATCCGCTACCACGGCCTCAAAGACTTCCGCCTTCAACCTGAATCCGGCCCCCTTGTCGTCGTTTCCAACCACACCGGCGCGGTCGATCCTCTCCTTATCCAAGCCGGATGCCGCTTCTCCATCCGCTGGATGATGGCGTCAGAGATGATTTCGCCCGCACTCGGCTGGCTATGGAAACTCGAACGGCCGATCCCCGTCGACCGGGCCGGCAAAGATTCCAAATCCGCCCGCGAAGCCATCCGCCATGTGCAATCCGGCGGAGCCCTTGGCATTTTCCCCGAAGGCCGCATCGTCCGCCCTCCCCGCCAAATCCGCCCCTTTCATCCCGGCGTGGGGCTCATCGTTTCTCGCACCAAGGCCCCTGTTCTGTTGATCTGGGTCAGCGGCACACCGGATACAGATGTCATGTCCAAGTCCGTCCTTACCCCCAGCCGGGCCAAGGTGGAATACATCGAACTCATCAACTTCAAAGAGGAGGACGATGCCCACGAAATCACCCGCAAACTCCGCCAACGTCTTGCGAAAGTCACCGGCTGGCCCCTCAACGATGAACAAATGCCCATGAATGGCGATGGAAAAGCCACAAGGCGCGAAAGTGAGTTGGTGAAGGGGTGAGGGGGTGAGGGAGTGAGGGAGTGAGGCGTATATTGAAAGCAGAGGTTCAATATGGCAAAGAGAGCACAATCACACCGCGATCTGGATGTTTACAAAACAACCGTTGAATTGGCGATGACTGTTTTTCACCTGTCAAAGTCGTTTCCAAAAGAGGAAACCTATTCGTTGACAGACCAAATCAGGCGATCCTCCAGGTCCGTTGCTGCCAATATCGCAGAAGCATGGCGAAAGCGGCGCTACGAGGGTTCATTTGTCAGCAGGCTTTCCGATTCGGAAGCCGAGGTTGCGGAAACCCAAGTTTGGCTCGAATTCGCTGTGAAATGCGGCTATTTGAAAGCGTCTGACACACGAGAACTCTATCGAGCGTACGAACGAGTCATCAAAACCATCGTCGGAATGATTCACCATATCGACACGTGGCTGTTTCCACCTCGCGCCATCTGATGATTCCTTCACCCGCTCACCCATTCACCCCATCACCCCCTCATACGTTCAGCCGTTGTTACAATTCCCACCTGTGATTTCACGAATAGAAGGCATTCTCCAAACAGTCACGGATGACGGCCGGGCCCTTCTGCGCTGCGATTATCTCACCTATGAACTTTTCGTCCCGGGCGCTGACCAGCAGCGGCTGGCTACGATGGTCGGCCAAACCGTTGACTTTCACACTTTGCACTACATGGAAAACCACGGTCAGGGCGCTGCATACCTGCCACGCCTGATCGGTTTCTCATGTCCGGAAGACCGCGCTTTCTTTGAATTATTTACCACCGTCAAAGGCATCGGCAACCGCAAAGCCCTTCGCGCCCTCCAACTCCGATTTGGCACCATCGCCGCCGCCATTGCCGACAAGGACCTGGACCTGCTCAAATCACTTCCGGAAATCGGCAAGCGCACCGCGGAAACCATCGTGGCGGAACTTCACGGCAAGGTCGATCGCTTTGTGGAATTGAAACCGATCTCGGCAACCAGACAAACCGGTCCGCAATCGGTACGATCTTCCCTCATCAACGACGCCGTTTCCGTCCTCACTCAACTCGGCGAGCAGAAACTCAACGCCCGGCAGTTGGTAGATCGCGCCCTCGCCGCCGATCCCACACTTGAATCCGCAGAAGTAATCGTCGCCGCCGCGTTCCGGCTCAAAGAAATTGGATGAATCATCCATGTTCCATAAACTCACCCCAGAAACACAGCGGTCACAGAAGGAACCCCAAATTTTCTTTCTCCGCTCTCTCTGCGTCTCTGCGGTAGATTGCCTTCAATCGTCAATCGTCAATCGTCAATCATAAATCCCCTCATGCGCTACGCAATGATCATGGCAGGCGGCTCTGGCACAAGGCTCTGGCCAATGAGCCGCAAGTCGCAGCCCAAACAACTGCTGCCGCTCATCGGCGGAAAGTCGTTGCTGGCGATCGCCGCAGCACGGCTGGAAGGCCTTGTCGCGCCGCAGAACCGCCTCATCTGCACCGGCGAATCCTTCCGCACCGCCATCCGTCAATCTTTGCCGCAATTCTCCGATGAACAAATCCTCGGCGAACCCATGGGCCGCGACACCGTCAACGCCGTTGGTTTCACCGCCGCGGTTCTGATGAAGCAGGATCCAAACGCTGTCTTCGCCGTGCTGACCGCAGACCACCTCATCGAACCGCAAGACGAGTTCGCCAAGAAGTTCGATCTGGGATTTCGCCTCGTTGAAAACGATCCAACTCGTTTCGTCACGTTTTCAATCAAGCCGACATTTCCCGCCACCGGCTACGGCTACGTCGAACGGGGCGATCCGATCAAAGGCTTTGAAGGCGCGTTCAAAGCCGGCCAATTCGCAGAAAAACCCAACGCCGCCACTGCAAAATCCTTCGTCGATTCCGGCCGCTACAACTGGAACAGTGGCATGTTCATTTTCTCCGCCCCCGCGTTCATGGATGCGCTCAAACGCTTTATGCCGGACAATCACGCCGGCCTGGTGAAGATCGCCAACGATTGGGGCACCGCAGGAAAAAACTCGAATCGTCTTACCACGCTCAACACAATCTACCCCACGCTGAAAAAACTAAGCGTCGACTACGGCGTGATGGAGCCCGCCTCCAAAGACCCCCACCTCACCGTCTGCACCATCCCCATGAACGTCTCATGGATGGATGTCGGCAGTTGGATCAGTTACGGCGAAACGCTCAAGACTGACTCCGAAAACAACCGCGCCAACACAAAAACATCGCACCTGAACTCCCACAATGTCCTGGCGATCTCCGATGACCCCAACCACACCATTGCTGCATTGGATTGTGAGGATTTGATCATCGTCCACACCAAGGACGCCACGCTTGTCTGCCCCCGCACCTCGGCCGAACGCATCAAAGACCTCGCCCAGCGCGTAAATGAAAAACTGCAATAGGTGTGGTGCTCACGAAGCGAGCCGCTGCGTCCTCGCAGCGGGTTCACATGCCCATGTACAATCGCTAAAACCCGCGTCGGAGATGTCGCGGCAAAGTAATCCCCATGCGTTACCTCTGCATCGATCTCGGCGAAAAACGCACCGGCCTGGCGCTGGGTGATGACGAAACCAAACTCGTCTCACCCATCCAGGTCATCGTGATGCCGCGCGGCGATGCCATGATGCAATCGCTCCTCAAATCCATCGAACAGCAACGCCCCGCCGCTCTCGTCCTCGGCCTGCCCCTCAACATGGATGGCACCGAAGGCCCTGCATCCAAGAACGTCCGCGAATTCGCCACCCAACTCGCGCAACACACCAACCTGCCCATTCATTTTCAGGATGAACGCCTCACCAGTTACGCCGCAGATCAGCAAATGTCCCAAACCGGCCGAACGCACAAGCAGAAGAAGGAGCTTCGCGACGCACTCGCCGCCGCGGAAATTTTGCGCGACTGGATGGACGAGAAGAGGGGAAGAGGAGAAGAGGAGAAGAGGGGAAATGCAAAGGAGCAATGAATGGCAAAGAAGATTCAGACCCACAACGATTTGGATGTCTACAAGATCGCCATGGAAATGACGATGGAAGTGTTCAAGGTATCCAAGCATTTCCCCAAGGAGGAAACATATTCGTTGACTGACCAAATTCGTAGGTCATCGCGATCGGTCTGTGCAAACATTGCAGAAGCATGGCGAAAACGCCGCTACGAACTGGCTTTTGCGAGCAAGTTGTGTGACGCAGAAGCGGAAGCGGCCGAGACGCAGGTATGGCTGGAATGCGCTGTCAAATGCGGCTATGTGGAACGCCGCGAAGGCGCAAGACTCTATGCAGATTACAACAGAGTTCTTGGAAAGATTGTGACAATGATTGCTCGCGCAGATCAATGGGTTCTGCCAAAGCAAAGTTCAAAATAACTGCTCTCTGCCTGCATCCCCTCTTCTCCCGATCTCCTCTTCCCCTCTTCCACTTTTTCTTTCAATCCTCCATCATCCGCAACTCATCCCGCAAAATCGCCGCCAACTCATAATTCTCCGCATCCAGCGCCGCCCGCAACCGCTCCTGCAACTCCACCTTCTGCGACGATGGCAACTTGGGCACCAGCGCGTCCCGCATGCCGCGCAACAACTGCACCTCGTTTGCTGAATCAAACTCATCACCCCGTCCAATCTCCTCAAACGCGCCCCGAAGTTCTGCCAAGCCGCGATCCAGCGCGGCCAGCGCTTGCTTGGGCTGCCCCGCCGCAATCGCCATCTCCGCCGCGCTGCGCGTCCGCATCATCAGCGCCGGCGGGCGAAACTGCTCCAGAATCCCCCGATCCAATTCCGTCTCGCCCCAATCACGGCAGAAATCAATCAACTCCACATTTCGCGTCGTGTCCCGCACCACCACCGCAAACTCACCCACAGCAAAAAGCCCCACATATCGGTGGTAGTACTGCACCGCCTCTTCCCTTAGTGCCCGGCATTCGTCCTGGCTCACCACAAAACCCGCCGATGACCCCGTTTCCTTCGTGTAACGCACCAGCCGGTCCTTCTGATAATCAAAAAGCGATTCACATCCTTCCGGCCGCTGACCATCCGGCCGCCCCGTCATTTCCATCTGAAGAATCCCCAGATCAATCCTGATCTGGAGTTTCGGCCGACCGTCGTCGCCCATAATCCGGCGGACGTTCATGCGGCCCGGCTGATGAGGCCATGCGGTGAGAAGATGGGAAATATCGTCCGTGTTCATGACTCAAAAAACAGGGTGACAACGTCTCAAACGATCCTCGCGCCGTTCGCCGAACCGGCACCAAACGCACACTCTAACCCCCATTCTCGACTGACCGGCCTCCTTCCTCAAGCGTTTCAGCGATCACGCCGAATTACCCGGGAGATGGGCAAAATCCATCGACCGACAACGCAGTCTTTACAAAGATTTTCATTGCTACCGCTCCGCCAGACCTGTACGATCCAGTGGTCACAAAAAAATTGGTAAAGCAGGATCATCTGGAACCCGCACGCCGAATACTTCAAGGGTGAGAAAGCATTTCTCTCGGCCAAGTCTCAGAACGGCCCCCAAAACGCTCCTTCGTACTTGCAGTCACAATTCCCTGTTACAAGGACCCGCATGGCCCGAACCGCCCTGCAATCCGATCTGCAGCTCTACCTCCGGCAGATCAACGAAGTACCCCTCCTCACCGCCGCTGAAGAGCGCGAGTTGGGTTGGCGCATCATCAACGACAACGATCAGGCCGCCAAGGAGAGAATGGTCAAAGCCAATCTTCGCCTGGTCGTCTCCATCGGCAAGAATTACGCCCATCGCGGCCTGCCCCTGGCAGACTTGATCGAAGAAGGCAACATCGGCCTCATTCGCGCCGTCGAAGGCTTTGATCCCGCCCAGGGCGCTCGCTTCTCCACTTACGCCTCATGGTGGATCAAGCAGGCAATCAAGCGCACGCTCATCAACGCGGTCC
>CAZWJR010000087.1:8364-10934 GCA_964634655.1 uncultured Isosphaeraceae bacterium
TACGCCTCATGGTGGATCAAGCAGGCAATCAAGCGCACGCTCATCAACGCGGTCCAGCCAATCCACATCCCCGCCTACATGGTTGAACTGATCGCCAAGTGGAAAGACACCAACCGCAAGATGGAAGAGGAACTCGGTCGCCAGCCCAATGCTCACGAATTGGCCCACGCGATGCAGATTCCGCTCAAGAAACTCAACATCATCCGCCGCGCCATGAAGGCGTTCCACTCCCCGCCCCAGGTCCCGTTGAACGAAGACGGCAACGCGATGGACTTTGCCGACATGTTCCAGGATTTCCGCTGCCTCGCGCCGGATCAATCCATGGCTCAAAGCGAAGAATTCCAAACCATTCTCCGCCTTCTGGATTCCATCGATGAGCGCGATGCACGGGTACTCAAACTCCGCTTCGGTCTGGAAGGCCAGGAACCGCTCACGCTCAAGCAAATCGGCCGAGAAGTTGGCCTGACCCGCGAACGGGTCCGCCAGATTGAGGTGGATGCCTTGAAAAAACTGCAAATGCAGTTGCAGGATGATCGGCCAAGCCGCTTCTTCCGCCCCCGCCCGGCCACCGCCGGCCGTGTCACTCCTGAATCGGTCGATTCCCAGACGCAGACCCCCCGCGCCAAGGCATCCTGACCGGCCCCCAACTGACAATTGAGAATCGATAGCCGAGTGGCCGAAGGCTTTATACTGCCTCCGCTTCAGGAGGAACACGATCGTGCCAAATTCACATTCGCGGCGTTGGGCCATCCGTCTCGTCGCCGCGCTCCTCGTCGTTCTTCTCAACTGGCCATCGCACGCTGATCCACCCGCTCCGGTGCAATACCGGGTTCGATTGCCCGCGCCCCAAACACAAATGGTGCACGTGGAAGTCGAAATCACCAACAACACCGATGACGCCATCGATTTCTGCCTGCCCGTCTGGCGGCCCGGTCGCTACGTTATTCTCGATCCCGCCGCTTCGCTCCGCGAAGTCCGCGCCTACAACGGCGAGAACAATCCGCTCCCCATCGAAAAAACCGACAAATCAACTTGGCGCGTCCAATCCTTCGGCTCCAAACGCATCATCGTCACCTACCGCATCTACGCCAACTCACTTGGTGATCGCACAAAACACGTTGATGACACCCATGCCTTTCTCGATGGCGCGGTTACTTTCATGTACGTGCCCAAACTGCGTCAGGCTCCAGTTCAAGTCCATATTGAAGCGCCGGACAACTGGCAGATCGCCACCGGTCTGGAATCCCTGCCCGACAATCCCAAAACCCTCATCGCTCCAAACTACGATGTCCTTGCAGACAGTCCGCTGGAAATCGGCATCCATGATGTTCTGCACTTTGATGTCCTCGGCAAATCCCATGAAATAGTCATCTGGGGCAAAGCCGATTACACCGCCGACGACCTCACCACCGATTTCGCCAAGATCGTGCAAACACAAGCCGCGCTCTTCGGCGGCGTGCCCTACGAGCGGTTCGTCTATCTCATCCACACCGGTGCCGGTGCCGGCGGCGGAACGGAACATCTCAATTCCACCATCATGCAGACTTCCCGCAACGCGCTGGAAGATCCCGATGCCTACAAACGTTTCCTCGGCCTGGTCGCCCACGAAACATTTCACACCTGGAACGTAAAACAGTTTCGCCCCGCTGGCATCCATCCCTACGACTACCAGCAGGAAAACTACTGCAAACTCCTCTGGGTCGCAGAGGGCACAACCACCTACTACACCAACCTCACGCTCGTCCGCGCCGGCCTGAAAACACCCGATGACTACCTCACCAATCTCTCGGATGAAATCAACGGCCAGCGCCGCCGCCCCGGCGAATACTCCCAAAGCGTGGAAGACGCCTCCTTCGATTCATGGATTCTCTTCGATAAATCCTCACCCGACGACATCAACTCAAACGTCTCCTTCTACACCAGAGGCTCGTTCGTCAGTTTGCTGCTGGATATGACCATCCGCACCCGCACCGCCAACAAGGCAAGCCTTGATGATGTCATGCGAAAACTCTACGAGCGGTTTCCCCTTTCCGGCCCCGGCTACACACCCCAGGATTTCCAAAACCTCGCCAGCGAAGTTGCCGGCGCCGATCTCACGGACTTCTTCACCGCCTACGTCCGTGGCACGCAAATGCTCAACTTGGAAGAAATGCTGCCCGTCGTCGGCCTTGATCTCTACCTCAAACCCACCAGGAAAGAAAAAAAGCACGACAAAGATGCCGAAGAAGATGATCCCGCTGAACCAGAAGAAAACGCCGATGCTGTTTCCTCACCTCACGATGCACCCCAAACCATTGCCTACATCGGCCTGAACCTCAACGACCAAAACGGCCGCGCCGTCGTCAGCAGCGTCCTCACCGATGGCCCCTGCTTTCAAGCAGGCATTCTCGCCGGCGATGAAATTCTCGCCATCGATGGCCGCAAACTCGCCGCCAACGATCTGGACAAGCGCCTCAAGAAGTACGAGCCCGGCCAAACGGTGCAACTCACAACATTCCGCCGCGAGGAACTCCGCACCGTCCCCATCACCCTCACCGGTCGACCCGATGGCAAATGGACCGTCCGCCGCG
>CAZWJR010000088.1:0-10680 GCA_964634655.1 uncultured Isosphaeraceae bacterium
TTTTGGGGTAGCCCTAACGGCGCGCGCGGAAATGACATGTTGGCGCGGGTGGTGGCTGCGGAAGATGTCCGCGAATTAGCGATGGCATGGCTGCCAACGGGTTCAACCGGTGTGCTGGTTGTGGGTTTCGCGAGGCTGGTTTGGGTGGTCGTGCGACCGTTGCCTGCTCAACTAACCTTGCAATTGAGTCTGCCTGCTTGCCGCTGGAGACAGTCAGCGGGGAAAAGAAAATGCAGAAAATCTCCAATTCGCGCGCAAGATCGGGACAAAACATGCATAGAGAGGGGGTAAGGGAACTCGCATTGCCGTTTGACGGGCGGCCTCGAGGGACCGTTGGCTGAACTTTGGAGGCTTGATCATGGGCCAGGCTCACGACGCGTCACGGGATCGTTCGAACCGGCGGAGTTTTCTTCCCGGCAGGGTAGTGTTTGGTCTTGGCACGGGGGTGGTTCTGTGGGTAGCGGGAAACGGAATGGGACAGTCGTGCGCGATTGATGAGTATGAACAGGTGAGGCCGCAGGGGCTGGGATCTTCAGATCAATATGGGAGTGCGGTGGAAGCATCAGGCGATTGGGTATTTGTCGGTGCGCCGTTCCATGATGCTGGGGGCACGGATGCGGGTGCGGTGTTTGTTTTTGAAGTTGCAGGCAAGGGGCTGATTTTCCGGCAACGACTTCTGCCGGTGGGCGGGGTTGGGGCGGGACAATTTGGGAGCGCGATTTCAGCGGATGGCGATTGGCTGTTCATCGGCGCGCCGCTGGATGGTGAAAACGACAATGCGGGCGCGGCGTATGCGTTTCATTTTGATGGTTCGGCGTGGGTGCAGCAGACGAAGTTCAGTTCCATGGATGAGTTTGTGACGGGAGCGCGGTTTGGAACTTCGATTGATGTGGTGGGAGAGCTTGCGGTGATTGGGGCACCGCAAAGCGTTTATCCGGGGATCGGTGCGGTGGGCACGGTGCATGTGTTTCGATTGGATGGAAAGGAATGGTTCAATGAGCAGGTTCTGCGGGCGAATCAGCCGCATGCTGGCGATGCGTTCGGCGCGAGTGTGGCGATAGCGTCAGGGATGATTCTTGCGGGCGCGCCGAAAAATGACACTCAATTCAACAATGCGGGAAGTGTTTTTGCGTTCTTCCATGACGGCTGGTCGTGGGTTGCACAAGCGCAACTCCAACCGGCTTTTCCCAGCAGCGGCGATGAGTTTGGAACGAGGATGGCATCGGAAGGGTTGACGGTTGTCATCGGCACACCGCAGCCGGTGGGAGGTTCGAATCCGCCCGGTGCGGCGTACACGATTGATTGGAACGGCCAACGGTGGGTGTTCGGAACAAGGCTTGTTGGTCCGCAAGCGGCGACGGGAGATCGGTTTGGCGCGGCGGTGGCGATTAGAGACGGGACGATCCTTGTGGGTGCGCCGTACCGGAATGTTTTTGTGGTTGACATAAGTTCAGGATTGAACTTTCACCCGGACGCGGGAGAGGCGTATGAATTCAAGAGAATTGGAGGAGAGTGGTTGATCCAAAGGATTCAGCATCTGCGTCAGCCACTGGGGCCACTTCAAGCAAGTCCGTACGAATGCTGGGGAGAAACGCCGGCGCCTACTGGTTCCGCACCGTCCATCGACAACGCGCGCATGGGGAATTCTGTGGCGATTACTTCGATCGGGAAGCTTGCGGGATGTGTGAGCGCGCGGCCAATCTGTCAGGGACAGGCGAATCCCATCGAGGCAGGCGGGATGAATTTCTTTTGGACGGGGGTTGTGGATTGCAACGTGAACGGTGTGCCGGACCACTGTGAGTTTTGGTGGGATTGCAATCGCAATGGTGTGCCTGATGAGTGTGAAATTGGTGAAACGAGCACGGATTGCAACGGCAACGGCGTGCCTGATGATTGCGATGCCGGAATGCCATATGAATTGACGAACGGTCTGGCAGCGGCGTTTTGGTATCTCGTGCCGCCCGTAAGCCGCGACCAATTCTGGCTCAATCAATACCGTGTGAAGGCGGGCGGGCAGGTGGTGACGCAAATATCATTTTGCACAAGCCGATGGGTACCACCCAACCTTCGTGCGCGGGTGCTGGTTTACGATGATCCGAACAACGATGGGAACCCGATTGATGCTGTACTGCTGGCAACGGCGGAGACGACGGCGACATTCAATCTTGAATCTGAACAACCCATGACTCTTGTTCAGATTCCTCCAACATTTGTGGGAAATCCCGGTGAAGTGTTCTTTGTGGGTGTTCTGATCGAAGTGCCGGCGTCCGTTCAATGGTCGTTGTTGGCGACCGCTTCGCCGCTGAACCCGGCGATTTCGCGTTCGTGGCTTGGCAGCAGTGAGCCAATGGGAAGCGCCGACATCTACGACCTTGGTGACAATCTGCACCCACCCGCCCTCTGGTTGCAACCGAATGCGGGACCGTTTGTGCTGCACGCAATGGGAAACGACTGCAACTCCAACGGCATCCCGGACATGTGCGATATCGAAAGCGGCAGCAGCGCGGACAAGAATGGCAACGCGGTGCCGGATGAATGTGATGTGCTGTTGTGTGTGGCGGATGTGTTTCCCGCCGGTCCGCCGTACTCGCCGGGCGATGGTCAGGTGAATGTGAATGATTTGCTTGCGGTGATCAATCAGTGGGGAGTTTGCTCGCCTTGCTATGCGTATTGCGATGGGGATACGAATGATGATTGCAAAGTGAACGTGAGTGATTTGCTGGCGGTGATTGCGGCGTGGGGGCCGTGCCCTTGACGTAGTTTCAAGTCGGAAGCGGCGGGTTTTCGGGCTTGGCACCGCATTGGCATGCGGCACTATTTTGAGCGAATTGCGGTTGTTCTTGCGGTGATCAGAATTGGGTGCGTGGGACGACGCGTTCGGCTTCGGAGTCGAGTTGGAAGAACTCGCCGGGGGTGAAACTGAAGATTGATGCGAGGATGTTGGTGGGGAACATGGAGCAGAGTTGGTTCATCTCGCGGATGTTGCCGTTGAAGAAGCGGCGGGCGGCGGCGATGCGGTCTTCGGTGTTGGCGAGTTCTTTCTGGAGGGTGAGGAAGTTGGTGTCGGCGCGGAGTTGGGGGTAGGCCTCTGCGACGGCGAAGAGTTGCTTGACGCCAAGCATGAGGGCGGATTCATCGGTGGCTTGGGAGGAGGCGCTGCCATGGTTTGCGGCGGCGCGGTTGCGGAGTTCGATGACGCGCTCGAGGGTTTCGCGCTCGTGTTTGGCGTAGCCTTTGACGGTTTCCACGAGGTTTGGGATGAGTTCGTAGCGGCGTTTGAGTTCGACATCGATGTCGGACCATGATTCCTTGATCTGCTGGCCAAGGCGCGCGAAGCGGTTGTAGTTGGCGATGAACCAGATGAGGGGGATGAGGAGGAAGACGGCGAGGATGATGATGGGGATGAGGGGGTCCATGGGAGGAGGCTGTCGGCTATCGGCTTTCGGCTATTAGAAGTCAGAGGTCAGAGGTCAGAGATCAGAGATCAGAAGTCGGAGGTCAGTAGATTGGCTAGGGGTTTTGGTTTTGAATCCACAGATTTCGCAGATTACACAGATGAAAGAGGAATGGGGTATTTGATAAACGAGTAATTTGCGCGATCTGCGACATCTGTGGATGATCTCACTCTGCTGGCGGGCAATGGGGCAATCTTGCGTGGTTTTTCATCGTTCCAATTGTGATGTTACGTGGTCGGGCCATTGGTCGAAGAATTGGTCGGCCCAGTTGAGCATGGCGCGGAATTGGGGCGTTTCCCAGCGTTTGGCGCCTTCGCTTAGGCAGCATTGGCCTTGTTCGATATCGATGGCGGTGGGGAAACTCTGGAGGAGGAATTCCATCATGCGGGGGTGGATGATGTCGTAGGCGAATTTTTTGTCCGGGCATTTGACATGGAACTTTTTGCTGAACTCGGAGGATTCAAAATCGATGTCATCGAAGCCGAGGGCACCGGCGATCTTGTCGAGGAAGTTTTCGCGGCGGATGAAAAGGTTGGGGACGCTGCGGAAGGGGACCTGGACGATGAGGTAACTGAAGTTGTAGGTGGTTGTGGTGGTGGTTTTGCCGTTGCTGCGTGTGATTTTGTAGGTGAAATCGCCCATGACGGCGGGGAAGGGGCGGCCATCGATCTGGATGTTGCCGGTGAGGGTGTTGTATGCCGCGCGGGAGTGGCCGCGTCTGAAGATTTCAAATTGCGAGAATTGCTGATCGTGTGATTTGTTTTTTTCCGGATCGAAGCGCCAGCCGAGTTCTGCGGCGAGGGCGGCGAGTTCCTCGCGGCGTTTTTTGGCGGCGAGATGTGCGTAGTACCCCGCGGCAATGATGATGGCGAGTACGACGGTGATGAGGAGGATGACGAGGATTGGTTCCACGAGTTGTCTGTTCTAAAAAAAAACGAGCAGGAGCGATTGGTGATGTTTCACCCCTCACCGTGGCCTCTCCCCTCAAGGGGAGATGGTTTGAGGGGCACTGTAACTTCTCTGCTATTGGATCAATTCCTGCAATCGTTCAATGCGATTGTGGAGCGGGGGATGGGTGCGGAACGCGCTGGAGAGTTCGTGGCCTTGGCCGGAGAGGGCGTTTTTGAGGGGGTTGACGATGTAGAGGTGAGCGGTGGCGCGGTTGGCGACTTCCAGCGGTTCCTTGCAGCCGCCGAGTTTTTCGAGAGCGCTGATGAGGCCTTGCGGGTATCGGGTGAGTTCGACGGCGCCGGCATCGGCGAGGTATTCACGCTGGCGAGAGACGGCGAAGCGGATGAGTGATGCGAGGATCGGCGCGATGATGGCGAGGACGATGGCGATGACGAGGATGACGACCATGAGCGCGCCGCCGGAATCCTTGCCGCCGCTTCGTCTGCCACCGCCGCCGGAGAAACGTCCGACGCGAAGGATGCGCCAGAAGGCATCGCACATGAGGACGATGAGGCCGACCATGGTTGCCATGAGCATGGCGAAGCGGATGTCGTAGTTGCGGACGTGTGAGAGTTCGTGGGCCATGACGCCTGCGAGTTCATCGCGTGAGAGTTGCTGGCGCAGGCCGATGGTGATGGCGACGGCTGCGTGCTGGGGATCGCGGCCGGTGGCGAAGGCGTTGAGGGCGGTGTCGTTGATGAGGAAGATGCGCGGCTTTGGGATGCCGGCGGCGATGGCGAGTTCTTCCACGACGTTGTGGAGTTGTGGATCGGCTTCGCGGGGGATTTCCGTTGCGCCGGAGATGGAAAGGATGGCGTTGGAGCCGCCATAGAAACTCCAGGTGCTGGCGATGGTGGCGACAACGGCGGCGGCGAGCGCGCCGAGAATGATGGAGGGAACCAGTGCGCTGGGGCTGACGCCGCCGTAGGCTGCAATGGCAGCGGCCATCACTCCGCCGAGGACGACAAGGAGCATGCTCATGCCGATCATGAGGAGGGTGCTTTTGCGCTTGTTTGCCCGGATGAGATCGTTGTAGGTGACGTTGGCTGGGTAGGCGCGGATTGGGGGGCGTTCGGTGTGGATGACTCCGGGATTGTCGTGAGGGGTATCCATTTATTGAAGTAAGGGCTTTTCACCCACCCCCCAGCCCCCTCCCTCGAGGGAGGGGGAGTTGGGGCGTCGTTTTCCTTTGGGCGGAACAGCCAATTCGCGGTTTGGCCAAGCCTTTGTTTTCAGAACGAGACTTTGGGGGCTTCGCGTTCGCCTTGTTCTGCGAGTTCAAAGAAATCCATGCGGCCGAGGTTGAAGATGCCAGCGATCATGTTGCTGGGGAACGTGACGATGGATTCGTTGTACTGGCTGACGTTGCGGTTGTAGTTCTGGCGGGCAAAGCCGATCTTGTTTTCGGTGCTGGTGAGTTCTTCCTGGAGGGCGCGGAAGTTGGCATCGGCCTTGAGTTGTGGGTAGGCCTCGGAGAGAGCAAAGAGTTTGCCGAGGGTCTGGGTGAGCATGTTTTCCGCCTGGGCGTGATCGGCGACGGACTTGGCGCCGACGGCCTGGCTGCGGGCGGAGATAACGGCTTCCAGCGTGCCTTTTTCATGCGAGGCGTAGCCCTTGACGGTTTCCACGAGGTTGGGAATGAGATCGTGGCGGCGCTTGAGTTGGACATCAATATCCGACCATGCGGTTTGTGCGCCGACGCGGCGACGCTGAAGGTTGTTGTACATGCCAACGACCATCAGGAGCATGACGATGCCGACGCCGAGAATGACGAATGCAACGATGAGACTTGGACCCATGTGAATCTCCTTGATAAAGAAGCGGTCAGCGATCAGCCGTCAGCGATCAGTGGGTGGAAAGAAGAGATCCCTCGCGTGGCGGTGAGATCCGGACCAGAACTTCATACGGTAGGATCGCTGTTTGATTGCGGTTCGGCAACTGGAAAAGGGGTGCATGTCCAAGATGGTTGTGAGCGGGACAGGCTGGGCGCGGTGGCTCCAAGAGCAGACAGGCTGTATGCTTTGGCTTGTTTTGCAGGAAAAAACAAGCAGAAGGAGTGAGCCATGACTGTGAAAATTGGTGATCGAGCCCCGTCGTTCAAGTTGCCGCAGAAGCCGAAGGATGAGGTGGATGTTGGCGCGTTCATCGGCAAGCAGCCGGTGGTGCTGCTGTTCTTTCCGTTTGCGTTCAGTTCCGTGTGCACCGCAGAGATGTGCCACTATCGAGACAACTGGAAGCAGTACGAAGGATTGAATGCGAGGGTGTTTGGCATCAGCATTGACAGTCCGTTTGTAACGGACAAGTTTCGCGCGGATGAGAAGATTCCGTTTCCGATTTTGTCGGACTTCAACAAGACTGTTTCAAGTCAGTACGGCGCGCTGCATGATGAATTGATGGGCTTGCACGGCGTGACGAAGCGTGCGGCGTTTGTGATAGGGAAGGATGGCAAGGTGAAATACGCGTGGGTAAGTGAGAACCCGGGTGTGCAGGTGAATTTTGATGAGATCAAGGCGGCACTGGCGGGGTGAGGCGGGATCGGAAGAGGCTTTGGGGTTCTGTGAAGCGTTTGGGGAGGGTGGTTTTTGGCGAATTTGTGAAGCTGGGTGGAATTTTTTGGTTGGAGGGAATGGCAGGTTATCGGGTGTTTGGGAGCGATTGGCCGGTGTTTGGGTCGAGGTTGCACTTTTGGGGCGAAATTAGGCCAAAAAACAGTTGCGTTGGGTGCAATCTTCGTGCATAATCGAAAAGGTGCCATGCCAGAATCCTCCGCGCGGAGGGTATTGGCGCTGGCAGTAGGTCCGTTTTGGAGGTTGAAGCAGAAAGATTCTCACGCCACTTTTGGTGTTTCACCGACTGCGATGGCGTGAATTTGCCGATTTTCGTTTGAAGTTTCGTTTCAAGTTTCAGGGAAGGTGGAGCGGCTGGTTTGCCGACTCATCGACCCGTCATTCAGGATTTCGTGTGTGTAAGCAAAGTCACCGGCTTGACCCGCTGCAAATGACAGTCAAGCCATTGTCCGAACCAATCCTTTTCAAGCCGCGAGGATTGTCAACCCTTCAAGGAGGCAGTTACAGATGAGTCACAAGTGTACGTCCAATCCAACCACAGGCCTGCCAACAGCGATCACATCGCTTTGGAAAGCCACAACAGTCGCAGCGCTCGCGCTGGGCTGTACCGTCGGCACAAGCTGGGGCCAGTCCCAGTTGAGTGTTTCCACCGTGAAAGTAGTCCAGTCCTCACAGGGCGGCATCGACGCGCCTTCCTGCGGCGGCACCCTGCTGACGCAGAACACCGATCCCGACACCGTTGCGGCCGGTACTGTCTCCTGCAACGCCGGCGGCGTTCCCACCGACAACTTCTATGCTCGCAACTTTGTGATCGCGGCGCCGATCTTCGTCAAGTGCGTTGACTTTGGTGTTGAAACCAGCAACGCGGTTGGCGCCTGGAACATTCGCGTTCGCCTGTACACCAGCCCGAATGCAGGCACCCCGGTCACTGCCAACCTGACCATGATCGCCGGCAGCGAACAACAAGTTTCTGTTCCAGCGAACTCGGCACTTTCATTCCACAGCGCGACCTATCCCGGAGCCGGCATTGCCGTCCCCGCGGGTAACCTGGTCGTTGAACTGTTCTGCCCGTGCCGCCAAACAACATGCACCGGCCCCCCGGCTGGCGATGGCGGCGTGATCTTCCTCGGCTCCAACGCTGCGGGTCAATCTGCCCCGTCCTACATCAAGGCTGCTGATTGCGGTTTGACTGATTACGGCGATTTGGCCGGCATCGGCTTCCCCAACGTCCACATGGTCATGCGCCTTGGCCTGGGTTCAGGCAACCCCTGCACCGTGCCTCTGCCACCATGCGCCACTGACATGATTGGACCGAGCAACGGCCCACCAGATGGCACCACCAACGTCCTTGACTTGCTGTACGTCATCAACAACTACAACGCAACGCAGACACCTCCGGGAACGGGCCCTCGTCCAAACGGCGATTGCGCTCCGCTGCCCAACGGCAACTGCGTGACGAACGTCCAGGACCTTCTGGCTGTGATCGGCAACTATGGTCCGTGCCCGGTTGAGCAGCGCGCTTGCTGCTTCACCAACGGCTCGTGCCAGTTCATTGGCTCGGCCGCTTGCGCAACTGCGGGCGGTACATGGGGCGCGGCGGGTAGCAATTGCTCTCCCAACCTCTGCGTGGCTGCTCCGGCCAACGATAACTGCCAGGGTCGCATCGTTGTGACCAACGGCACCCACTCCATCAACAATACGGGCGCGACCACAAGCCCACAACCCGGCGGCTCCTGTGCATTCGGTGGCGCGGCGAACTTTACTCGCGACATCTGGTACACCTACACCGCCAATTGCACGGGCAACCTGGTGATCGATCTCTGCTCCACAACTGGCGCGGTGACTGATACCGTTGTTGCTGTGTACACGGGCACCTGCCCGGATGGCCTGACCGAAGTGGCCTGCGATGATGATGGTTGCGGCGTGTTCACGACTGGAAGCCTGCTGTCCAACCTCGTGATGTCCGCCACCAGCGGTACGACTTATTACATCCGCATCGGAAGCTGGGCGACTTCGCCAGCCGGTCCGATGACCATGACCATCAGCTGCACGCCGTTCAACAACGACAACTGCAGCGAAGCCACCACGATGACGCTCGGCGTCCCCGTGACTGGTCAGAACCTCGGCGACGCAACGGCGGCTGATGCAGTTCCGTCCTGCCCGCCAGTCGCACCCGGTGCCAAGGGCCGTTGGTACACCATTACGTCAGCGACCGATCGGACACTGACGGTTGACACCTGCGGTTCACCCAATCCAACAAGGGGTGAAGAATGGGATCACCAGATCAGCGTGTTCTGCGGCTCCGGCTGCGGTGCAAGCACCCTGTTCTGCGTTGCCTCCATTGGTAACGGCGATTCCTGCGGCGTGTTTGCAGAATCGCTCTCCTGGTGCGCCAAGGCCGGCCAGAAGTACTGGATCCTGGTCAGCACGCCAGATAACTTCACCAACATGATCTTCAACGTCGTTGTCAACGGCGGCGCAACCTGCGGTACGTTTGCGGCTTGCGGCCTGGCCAATGACAGCTGCCAGGGCGCGATCATGGTTGCTTCGCCATCGACCACCAATGGCGACAACACGACGGCTTCACCTGCTGGTACCGGCCCGGATAGCGAATTCCCAGCGGGCAGCCCGACGTGCCACTGGAACGGAACGCCAACTTCTGTCTTTGCAACGGTGTGGTACAAGTTCGTTGCCACCTCCACCTATGCCAAGGCCGATCTGTGCACAAGCCCGGCTCATACTTCGCATGACCCGATCATTGCGATGTACTCCGGCTCTTGCGGCAGCCTGGTTGAAGTTGGTTGCGATGACGATACGTGCTCACCAGCCGGCCAGCCGTACACTTCCTCGATGGAAGTGACGACGCTGTCTGTCGGTCAGACGTATTACATCATGGTTGGCGCCACGGGCGCCTGGGCCGGCTCGGTCCCCGGTACGTTCACGCTGGTTCTCACGCGTACCCCACCGCCGCCACCCTCTTGCCCGCCAACAATCCCAACGACTGGTTGCACCGCGCAGATCGCCGGCAACGGTCCGTTTGACGGTGTGAACGGCACCCGTCCATCGGCCGGCTGGCAAGGCGGCGCTCTGGGCGTCATGGAAGATATGGTCCTGTGCAATGTAGGCGGCTGTACGGTCAATCAGGTCAAGGTTCACTTCATTGACCAGGTTACGGCCGGCACCGGCACGCTGAGCACTTACAACGTGATCCGTTTGAGCATCTACAACCTCGCTGGCGGACCGATCTCCGCATTGGCTCCGTGCACGGCTACGCCGCTGTACACCAATGACTTCACGGTCGGAACCAACTGCACCAAGGCTATCGTTGGCGCAGCGTTCAGTTCAGACATTGAGTTGTGGACGATGACGGTCACCCCAGCGCAGCACTTTGCGATGGGCAACTACGGCGTGTACTTCTCGTTCCCGCAGTTGAATGCGGCGAGCGCGTCGAACACGACGTTCATCGCCACCGGCCCGACAGGCGGAACGCCTGCGACCGCCGGCAACAACTCTTCGCCGTCGAACGTGTTCATCTGGGGTAACTCCACCCCAACGGCGGCATGCACGGCGGTCAACGCCACCACTGCCCAGCACAGCGCCTGGTGCGCCGGTGGTACGGTTCCGTGATCGTAGTGTGAATGGTTTGTTGTGATTCTTCGACCCCCGGCCGATCTGGCCGGGGGTTTTCTTTTTTGTTGGGTTGGTGA
>CAZWJR010000089.1:0-3482 GCA_964634655.1 uncultured Isosphaeraceae bacterium
TGTTACTCGTGATGGCGCGGGGCGAAGGGGGCTACAAGACCACTACTGCTTACGCCAAAGGGACTTGCGACATATCGCGAGTCCCTTTTCGTTTGGGCTTTTGGAGGTCGCTTGTACATCAAACGGTACATCAATCACTTGCACAATTCATTCGGCCACTAGCACAATTCAGAAACCATGCGTACTCGACAGCGCGCGGTTCGTGCTGCAGAGGTAAGTTTAGCCGGCTCCGCCCGCCCTCCATCCACAAACTCGCGCAATTTGCCAAACGCATCGTTGACGATATCGTGCGCCGGTGATTGGTCGGTTTCGGCCACCTCCGCCAGTTGGGGAGCGGCGACCTCGACTCGCCATTCTTTCCCCAAGGAGCAGCGCATGCCGCAACAGCAGAACCTAACTCGCCCCACTTCTCGCAGACCCTGGCACTTGTGGATCATCGGCATTCTCGGCCTCCTATGGAATGCCTTCGGCGCACTTTCCTTCATGTTGACGGTGTTGAAAGTCGAGGCTGTCATGGGCGAGTACCCGCCTGAACAACGAACGTATTTCGAAGGCTTTCCGTTCTGGGCCAATGCGTTCTGGGCGATCGGCGTGTTCGGCGGCGTCCTCGGCTGCCTGCTCCTACTTCTCAAGAAGCGACTGGCCGTGCCGATCCTCTTCGCTTCAGTCATCGGGGCCATCGTCTCCAACCTCGGCGGCCTGCTGCTGCTTGGCGGGTGGGATGTGATGAAAAAAACCGATATGCTCGGCTTTTCACTCTTCTTTGCAGTCTTCATCATCCTGTTCGCTGCGTTCCAGACGTATTACGCACACAGGATGAACAAACGAGGCGTCCTCGCATAGCTAGTCGACTTGTTTGAACAGGCATAGTTGTTTCGGTCACCTGATGTTTCGGCGGTGAAACACCAAAGCCGCGCTCATGCAACAGTTATTTGCGCCGTTCCGTCCGAACCAACAATCCTTCATCAGGTGGCTGCCTGATGAACCCGATACACTATTTGCCTCCTAGCCGCCCGTGACTATGCAAAACGGTCGGCACACGCCGCAAATGGAAATCGCCACGCCGCTTTATCCCGAATCAATTCGCCTCGCCGAGGACGCCGTACGCGCCGGCAACTGGAAGCGATGGGGTCCGTACCTTGCAGAGCGTCAATGGGGCACGGTGCGAGAAGATTACTCCGCCGGCGGCGATTGCTGGAACTCATTCTCACACAATCAGTCCCGCAGCCGCGTCTATCGATGGGGTGAGGATGGTTTGCTTGGGATTACCGATCGCCAGTGCCGCCTGTGTTTTGCGTTGGCGCTCTGGAATGGCCGCGATCCGATCCTGAAAGAGCGCCTCTTCGGCCTTACCAATCCCGAAGGAAACCATGGCGAGGATGTAAAGGAGTGCTACTACTACCTCGATTCCACTCCCACTCACTCCTATATGAAGGCGTTGTACAAGTATCCGCAGATGGAGTTTCCGTACGGACGACTGATTGAGGAGAATCGCCACCGCACAAAGGATGATCGCGAATTTGAGTTGGCTGATGCCGGCGCGTTCGATGAGAACCGTTACTTCGATGTATTCGCCGAGTATGCCAAAGCGGGACCGGAAGACATTCTGATCAAAGTAACCATCGCCAATCGCGGTCCACAGGCCGCGCCGATTCATGTTCTTCCAATTCTTTGGTTCCGCAACACATGGTCCTGGGGCCGAGAAGGCGAAGGTTATACCGGGGGCGGCCCCAAGCCGCATATCGGGCAATTGGATGAGACAACGCTTGCCGTCGATCATCACTCACTCGGCCAGTACCGCTTTGCCGCCATGCCAACCGACAGCGGCCAGAAGCCGGAATTTCTGTTCACCGAGAATGAAACGAACATCGAGCGCCTCTACAACGCGGCAAACGCCAGCCCTTATGTGAAGGACGCGTTTCACGAGTTTGTCATCAACGGCAAAGCCGATGCGGTCAATCCCAATCACACCGGCACGAAGGCTGCGGCCCGCTACTGGAAACTCCTCCAGCCCGGCGAGGAATTCACGCTCCGATTTCGCCTGACCAGAACCGAGCACGTCCGTTCCCAGCCCTTCGGTGTCGATTTTGATCGTGTGTTCAACGAACGCATGCGCGAGGCCGATGCGTTCTATCAACAGCGCATTCCACAGGGACTGACCAAGGAACAGCAACTCGTTTCCCGCCAGGCCTACGCCGGCCTGCTCTGGACAAAGCAGTTTTACTACTACGTGGTTGAAGAATGGCTCCAGGGCGATCCCGCACAGCCACCGCCGCCGTCAGAGCGTGCCGCACCTGGCGCTCGCAACGGCGATTGGACTCACCTCTTCAATCGCGATGTCATATCGGTGTGCGACAAATGGGAGTATCCGTGGTTCGCCGCGTGGGATCTCGCGTTCCACATGATCCCCTTTGCGCGCATTGATCCGCAGTTCGCCAAGGATCAACTGTTGCTGTTCCTGCGCGAATGGTACATGCATCCCAACGGTCAGATTCCCGCCTACGAATTCGCATTCGGCGATGTGAATCCTCCCGTGCACGCCTGGGCCTGCTGGCGCGTCTACAAGATGACCGGCAGGAAGGGTGAGCGTGATCGCCTGTTCCTTGCCCGCGCGTTCCAGAAACTCATGCTCAACTTCACTTGGTGGGTCAACCGCAAAGACCCCGAAGGCAAGCACATTTTCTCCGGCGGATTCCTTGGCCTCGACAACATCGGTGTGTTCGACCGCTCACGCCCCTTGCCCACCGGCGGCCACCTTGAGCAGGCCGACGGCACCGCGTGGATGGCCTTCTACTGCGCCACCATGCTTGCCATGGCGCTGGAACTCGCCAGCGAAGACCCCGCCTACGAAGACGTCGCATCGAAATTCTTTGAGCACTTCGTCGCCATCGCCGACGCCATGAACACCCTTGGCGGCACCGGCCTCTGGGACGATCACGATGGCTTCTACTACGACCAACTTCACGTCGACCATCAGCATACACCGCTGCGAGTGCGTTCCATGGTTGGCTTGCTTCCGCTCATCGCTGTGGAAATCCTCGAGGAAGATGTCATCGACAAACTGCCCGGCTTCAAGAAGCGCATGCAGTGGTTCCTCGATAACCGCAAGGACCTTGCCAAGCACATCTCCTACATGGACATTATCCACGACGAGCCCGCACCTTCACCCGCCGCCAATGCCGCCCATTCCCGCGCCGCGGGGCACACCCACCATCTGCTCGCCATCCCCTCCCGGGATCGTCTTGAGCATGTGCTTCGCTATCTGCTCGATGAAACCGAGTTTCTCTCGCCGCACGGCTTGCGCTCCGTCTCGCGCATACACGAGCAGCATCCGTACAGCATCCATGTCGATGGGCAGGAATTCAAAGTCGATTACGTCCCCGGCGAATCCACCACAGGCCTGTTCGGCGGTAACTCCAACTGGCGCGGCCCGGTCTGGTTCCCCGTCAACTACCTCATCATCGAGGCCCTCGAACGCTACC
>CAZWJR010000089.1:3492-10668 GCA_964634655.1 uncultured Isosphaeraceae bacterium
CAAGGTGGAATGTCCCTTAGGCTCCGGCATCTTCATGACGTTGGAACAAGCCGCACAGGAACTGCGACATCGCCTCTCTCGCGCATTCATACCGGACAAGAAGGGCCGCCGCCCGTGCCATGGCGAAGAAACCCGCTACGCCACTGATCCACATTGGCGTGATCTGGTGCTCTTCCACGAGTACTTCCACGCCGATACTGGCCGCGGTCTCGGCGCCAGTCACCAAACTGGTTGGACAGCGTTGGTCGCATCTTGCCTGGATTCGCTCGGTCGGACTTCCAGTTCATTAGATTCGATCTCGCAGGGTTCCAAGCCGACCCCGGGCAACCGAGCAATCTCCGGCACTGTTAAAACCTAGCGGTGTGATTCGCTCTGCATGACTGAAGTGCCCCGTGTTTGGGGAGCGAATTTTCATGCAATCCATCGGGGAAACCGCACCATCCGGAACAACTTGGCGCAAAATGCGGCCCACGCAGCGCGGGAAATGAATGAGAGGACCACGAATTGGTGGTGGTGCTCAAGGCATAGCCGAACATTGCTCCACGGCGTTGTACTGCCTGTTTGTGCCATTTCTTGCATGAACCGCATGGGGTCTTAGCGCAATCTGAACACGGGAAGGCGAGCATTTGGTCGTCACCTTCAACACAGAAGCACGTCACACAGACAACGAAAGGAAAATGCTCATGTTCAAACAATTTGGAACGATCGTGGCAGGTACAGCGCTGGTTGCCGCCTTGGCAGGGACGCTTGCAAGCGCGACCCAGAATCCTGTCTTGAAGGGTTCAATCAAAATCGATGGATCATCAACGGTTGGGCCAATCACGACGGCCGTGGCGGAGGAGTTCCGTGCGGTGGCCAAGGACGTTCGTGTGACAGTGGGAATATCCGGTACGGGCGGCGGGTTCAAGCGGTTCTCAACGGGAGAATTGGATATCTCTGATGCATCGCGTCCGATCAAGAAGGAAGAGATGGATCAGTCCAAGAAGAACAATGTTGAATTCATCGAGTTGCCGATTTCGTTCGACGGGCTCTCGCTGGTGGTGAACAAGAAGAATACTTGGGTGGAGTATCTGACGATGGAGGATCTGCGAGCAATTTTCGGCGCGGGTCGGGCGGCGAAGAACTGGAGTGATGTGCGTCCGGAGTGGCCTGCCAAGCCGATCAAACTCTTCTCGCCGGGAACAGATTCAGGGACGTTTGATTACTTCAAGGAAGAAGTGGTGGGCAAAGAAGGCAAGATTCGGGCCGACATGTCGGTTTCTGAAGATGACAACGTGCTGGTGCGAGGTGTGGAAGGCGATGAGTATTCGCTGGGATTCTTCGGATTTGCGTACTACGTTGAGAACAAGGAGAAATTGAAGGTTGTTCCCGTGGACGCAGGCAAGGGTGCGATCACGCCAACGCACGAGACGATCGAGAACGGAACGTACGCACCATTCAGCCGGCCGCTGTTCATCTATGTGAACAAGGCATCCGCGGCAAAGCCCGAGGTGAAGGCGTTTGTTGACTTCTATCTGAAGAATGTGAGCAAGTTGGCGGAGGAAGTTGGGTACGTGAAACTGCCACAACCGATTCTCGACCGGGCGATTGTCAACTTTGCGGCCCTTAAGACCGGCACACAGTACCTCAAGGGTGACGGCGAGAAAGTCTCCGGACCGCTGGGGACGGTGTACCGCTAAGCACAACACGACGTCATGCCCGGCAGGACCAATGGCCGGGCGTGACGTTGTTTCGGTCCTGGTGGTAGCAATGAGTACTCTGACACTTCATCCCAGCGGGCAATCGCATGCAACCCCACGACGGCATTCCACGCGCCGTCGTGATGCATGGGAACGAGGAGTGCGCACTTCGCTGGTGATGTGCGGAACGGTCACGATTCTCATAACCGCGGCGATCATCGTGGTGCTCGCGCGTGAAACGGTGCATTTCTTCCAGATGCCGCAAGTGAGCATTGTCGAGTTCTTCACCGGGCTGACGTGGAGTCCGTTACTCGGGGCGGAGAAGCATTTTGGAATTTGGCCGCTGGTGTGCGGTACGCTGTTGGTGACGGGTGTGGCGATGCTGTTTGCGCTGCCGTGCGGGCTGATTACGGCGATCTACTTAAGTGAATACGCGCCGCTGAAATTGCGCGCGGTGCTCAAGCCGCTGCTGGAAGTGCTGGCCGGGATTCCGACGGTGGTGTATGGATTCTTTGCGCTGATCGTCCTGACGCCGGCGTTGCAGAAGATTCATGAAGGGTTTGAGGTGTACAACGCATTCAGCGCCGGCATCGCCGTTGGAATCATGTGCCTGCCGATCGTTTGTTCACTGGCGGAAGACGCGCTGCAGGCGGTGCCGCGGAGTTTACGGGAAGGGGCACACGCGATGGGCGCAACGAAGTTTGATGTTTCGATGAAGGTGGTTGTGCCGGCGGCGATGTCGGGAATTGTGGCTTCGTTCCTGCTGGCCATCGCACGGGCAGTGGGCGAGACCATGATTGTGGCACTGGCGGCAGGGAGTTTGCCGCTGGATCTGGCGAATCATCCGGAGCAGGCGATTGATCCGCGAGGACCGGCCCAGACAATGACGGGATACATCGTGCAGATCTTTCTGGGTGATGCGAGCAACTTCGGTCCGGAGTATCTATCCAGTTATGCGGTGGCGGCGATGCTGTTTCTGTTGACGTTTGTCATCACGTTGATTGGCTCGCGTGTGCGGACTCGGTTCCGGGAGGCGTACGAATGAGGACTGCGGCGGCTTATCGATCACGATCAGGTGCCGTGCGCGTGTTGAAGGACCGCGTGTTTGTGGGCGTGTGCGTGGTTGTTGCGGGAATTTCCATTGTCGCGCTGGCAGCGCTTCTGTGGAACATCTTTCAACTGGGAATCAAGCACTTCGACTGGCAATTCCTGAAGGATGTGCCTTCGCGGCACGCCGAGAAGGCGGGAATAGGACCGGCGATGTGGGGGTCGATCTGGGTGTGTACGGTTTGCGCGCTGGTGGCCTTGCCGCTTGGAATTGGGACGGCGATTTTTCTTGAAGAGTACAAACCAACGCAACCGCTGATGCGGAAACTGCATGGCTTTGTGCAGTTGAATATTTCCAATCTGGCAGGCGTTCCGTCAATTGTCTATGGCATTCTGGGATTGACGGTGTTTGTACAGTTTTTCGGCCTGTTTGGAAACGCGAACGATCCCATGATCTCCATTGGGACGACCGATGACTGGTACTACGTGCAGTTGCCGTTTGGGAGGGGCGTACTGGCTGGCGGGTTGACGCTGGTCTTGGTGGTGCTGCCGGTGATAATCGTTTCGTCGCAGGAGGCTTTGCGAGCAGTGCCCAACACGTTGCGGGAAGGTGCGTTGGCGACCGGGGCAACAAAGTGGCAGATGATTGCGCGGATGACGCTGCCGGCGGCCGTACCGGGGATCATGACCGGGGCAATTCTCTCCATGAGCCGAGCCATCGGTGAGGCGGCTCCAATGCTTGTGATTGCGGGGGTTGTGTACATCACGTTCACGCCGAAACACTTGATGGATGAATACACGGTGATGCCACTGCAGATCTACGATTGGGCGGGAAGACCGCAAGATGAGTTTCGGGTGGTGGCGGCAACGGGGATCATGGTGCTGCTGGCGGTGCTGCTGACATTCAACGCCGCGGCTGTATTCATTCGACAACGCTTTCAGAAACCGCTTCAATGACCCTACCTTCAGTTACCGTCGGGCCCGTTACGTTCAAGGTTGATAGCAAATCGCCGGAGATCGTCATCGAAACGCGAACATCAAATCCAGCTTTGCAGAAGAATGAGGAAGTGGCGCCCGAAACCGCTCTGGAGGCACGAGTGTTCTCTGCGTGGTATGGAAGTTTCCAGGCTTTGCATGGAGTCACACTTGCCATTCCTCATTGCCGAGTGACCTCGCTCATCGGGCCCAGCGGTTGCGGCAAAAGCACGTTTCTGCGGTGGATCAACCGGATGAACGACCTGGTTCCAACAGCGCGCGCCTCCGGGAAACTTGATCTGCATGGGGAGAATCTGCTGGCGAAATCGACTGACGTGGTCGAACTTCGCAGGCGCGTCGGAATGGTTTTTCAGAAGCCGAACCCGTTCCCAAAATCAATTTTTGACAACGTGGCGTTCGGGCCCAGACTTCACTTCAAAATGACACGCGCGGAGACGGATGAATTGGTGGAGCGTTCTCTGCGGGCCGCCGCATTGTGGGATGAAGTGAAAGATCGTTTGAAGAATTCGGCGTTGGGACTTTCCGGAGGACAGCAGCAGCGGTTGTGCATTGCGCGGGCGATTGCGGTTGGGCCGGAAATGCTGCTGATGGATGAGCCATGTTCAGCGCTGGACCCAAAATCGACCGCGCGTGTGGAGGACCTTATTCGTGAGCTACGGCAACAGTACACAATCGTGATCGTTACGCACAACATGCAGCAGGCGGCGCGGGTTTCAGACATCACCGCGTTTTTCTACGAAGGCAAACTGATCGAAACCGGCAGGACGGACGATATTTTCACGAACCCGAAGAACCGACAGACCGAGGATTATGTAACCGGACGTTTTGGTTGAGCCCACCACCATGCCGATTGACTTGATTAGCGAACTCATTGAAATCCGCCGGATGATTCTGACGATGGCGACAAGCGTGCAAAAGCAGGTTGGGCACGTCATTGCGGCACTGGAAAAAAAGGATGTCGCCATGGCGCGGCTGGTCCGGGCTGGTGATGAGGAAATCAACCATCTTGAACTGGACATTGAGAATGAATGTCTGCGAATCTTTGCGCTGACCCATCCGGTGGCGGGCGATTTGCGATTTGTCATGGCGGTGCTGCGGATCAACAACAACCTGGAGCGGATCGGCGACAAGGCCAAGACGATCGCCAAGCGGATCATTGATCTGACGGATTGCGCTCCTCTGGCCATGCCGCCGGCTTTGATGGAGATGGCACACGAGGCGCGGACGATGTTGAGCGATGCGCTGACGGCGTTATCGAATGAGGATGCAGACTTGTGCAGACACGTGCGGATGTCCGATGACCGGGTCGATGCGCTGCAGAAGGAATTGTTCAACTGGGCCCACACGGAAATACCCAAGCATGTTGAATCCACTCATGCGGTGATTGATTTGCTCTCGATCAGCCGTGCGCTGGAGCGGATTGCGGATTTGAGTTCCAGTATTGCGGAGGATGTGATTTTTATTGTGGAGGGTGCGATCGTACGGCATCGTAAGGTATAGGTCATTTCGGGTAATGGCGGTGATTACATCTCACTTGGCAGCGTAATGCGAAACGTGCTACCACAGCCGGGTTCGCTTTCGACCTCGGCCCGCCCGCCGTGGACGATGGCGATGTGCTTGACGATGGAGAGGCCGAGGCCTGTACCACCCATTTCGCGACTGCGGGCGCGGTCCACGCGGTAGAAGCGCTCAAACAGTCGTGGCAGGTGTTCCTTGGCGATGCCGGGGCCATGATCGATCACGGCGAATTCGATTTCCTCGCGGCGGGTCAAGTTGGCGCGGACGGTGACTTTGGTTCCCGGCGGGCTGTACTTGATGGCGTTGGATAGCAGGTTGCCGAGGGCCTGTTCGATGAGCGGGGCGTTGACATTCACGCGGAGGTCGGCACGGGCTTCCACGTCAACGTGAATGTCCTTCTGGGCTCGATCGGTTTCGCACTGCCCCAGCACTGCCTCGATGATGTCTCGCACCGGGGTTGGAGTGCGTTGGAGGGCCTCCTTGGCATCGGCTTGTTCCAGACGAGCCAGGGCGAGCAAATCCTCAATGATCTGGGCGAGCCGCTCGGTGTTGCGTTGAATGATTTGTAGGAACTTGGCGGTTTGCGGGGCATCGGTTACGCCAACCTCTACAAGGGTTTCCACGTAGCCCTTGATGTTGGTGATGGGCGTTCGCAATTCGTGGGAGACGTTGGCTGCGAAATCGCTGCGAAGGGCCTCAAGCCGGCGCATACGAGTTACATCACTGATGAGGATGAGGAGGCCGACAGGCGATTCATCGCTGTTGCGGAGCGGTTCTGCGGCAGCGTGAACGGTGACGTTGCTCTGGCTTATGAGATCAAATTCTGTCGAAGATGCTCGCTCACCGTTCATGGCCTGCGAGATGAAGCGGTTCAAATCCGGCTCCTGCAGTGCCTCTCGCAGGAGTTTTCCCTTGGCGGCGGATTCACGAATAGAGAGAATTCGTTCAGCAGCGGGGTTGATGCTCAAGATGCGCTGCTGCAGGTCCAGGGCGATCATGCCGGTGCTCATGGAATCCTGGATGATGCGCTGCTCGCCGTGGCGGGCTTTGAGAAGTTCCAGTTGCTGGCCGAGCTCGGCGGCCATGTGATTGAGGGCATCGGAGATGGGCCGAAGTTCGGCGGTTTCATGGACGGCAACGCGATAGCGCAGATCTCCGCTGGCGAATCTCCTGATATCAGCGGCCAATTCACGAGCCTGCCGTCTGAATCGGTTCCCCGCAAGTTTGAGCAACACAATGGTGATTGCGATACAGATGCCACCGAGGATGGCCACAGCGGAGTTCCAACCGGTCACGCCCCATGCCAGCGCAAAGCAGAGAATCTGGCTGGCGACAATGCCAAGGGCGGACTTCACAATATGCCTCGCGGATTCACATTCGGCATGCGACAAACATCATCGCGGGTTATTCATCCGGCACAAGGGCGAGGTCGTTCAGGCGGTAACCCACGCCGCGTACGGTCTGGACCACAGAGCCGAGTTCGCCGAGCTTGCGGCGGAGAGCGGTGACGTGAACATCGACGGTGCGGCTGGAGAGGACGGTGGTATCGCCATGAACGCTGGAGATAATCTGATCGCGGGTGCGGACAAATCCCGGATATTTGGCGAGGCACTGGAGAATGCCGTATTCCGTGAGCGTGAGGTCAACCACTTTGCCCTGTGCCTTGACGACATGGCGGTCTGGGTCAATAACGATGGCGCCGCCTGCGAGCAAGATGGTATTGCCGCTGGAGGATTCGGTTTCGTCAATGGGCTCTTCTTCGTATCGCCGCAGTATGTTCTTGACGCGTGCCACGAGAACTTTGGGGCTGAATGGTTTGGTGACGTAGTCATCAGCACCAAGTTCAATGCCAGCGACAATGTCGGTTTCTTCACCCTTCGCAGAGACGATAAGGATTGGCAGCCTGCGGGTTTCTGGTTTTCGCTTGAGGCGGCGG
>CAZWJR010000090.1:0-6418 GCA_964634655.1 uncultured Isosphaeraceae bacterium
GCCGAGCGGGTTGCCGCCGAAGGTTGAGCCGTGATCACCGGCCTGGAAAACGCTGAAGATAGCCTTGGAACCGACGACAGCGGAAACGGGGTAGACGCCGCCACCGAGTGCTTTGCCGAGGCAGAGCAGATCCGGCCGTGCGGTTTCACCATCGTGTTGCCAGGCAAAGTCTTTGCCGGTGCGGGCGAAGCCAGTTTGTACTTCATCGGCGATGAAGAGCACGTTGTTTTTCTTGCAAATTTCCGCGCAGCGTGAGAGGTAGCCATCGGGCGGAATGTTGATGCCGCCTTCGCCCTGGATGGGTTCCACGATGAAGCCGCAGGTGTTGGGTGTGATGGCGTTTTTGAGCGCTTCGGTATCGCCAAAGGGAATGAGTTTCATGCCGGCGGTGAGCGGGCCGAAATTATCCTTATATTGCGGAACGGCAGACATGCTGATGACAGTGACGGTGCGGCCATGGAAGTTGCCGGTGCAGCAGATGATCTCGGCCTTATCGGTGGGGATGCCTTTCTTAAGATAGCCCCACTTGCGCGCGGTTTTGATGGCGGTCTCCACGGCTTCGGCTCCGGTGTTCATGGGCAGGACTTGTTCCATGCCACAGAACCCTGCCAGTTCCCTGGCGAACAGGCCAACTTGATCGTTTTCAAACGCGCGCGAGACGAGCGTCAGGCGTTTGGCCTGCGTGAAGAATGCATCCATGATGCGCGGATGCTGATGACCGAAGGAAAGGGCCGAGTAGCCAGCGAGCATGTCGAGGTATTTTTTGCCTTCCACATCGGTCACCCAGACGCCCTTGCCGGTGGCGAGGACAGCGGGAAGCGGATCGTAGTTTGGGGCGGTGAATTCATGCTCGATCGCGCCGTACTGCTCATTGGTCAATTGCGGGCCGGCGGAATGCGGCTTGGCATCGGCGGGATGGGTGCCATTCCGGGGAGCGGCAGGCTTGGCGGTTGAGGGGGTGGCAGCAGAGGGGGGAATCGACATTCTGAAACTTCCTTCCGGGTGAAACTGTGGGAGCACAAGCCTAGGAGTGATATCGGCATGGGAACAGGGAGAATTTGGTGATTTGGCGATCTTGCGATCTTGTGATTTACCCAACCAGAACAAATCGCCAGATCGCCAAATCACCAGATCGCCAAATGAAAAGTGTGGGATTCCCTGCCATGCTCACTACAATAAGCCCGTGGGCATTGGAACCATACTCATTGAACGCGGCTTGATCTCGCAGGATCAACTGACCAACGCCATCGCGGAACATCAGCGCAGCGGCGAGCGGCTTGACCTTGTCATTGTGCGGCTGGGGTACATCACCTCCGCGCAGGCTTTGGAGGCGATTGGCGAGCAGTTCGCCATGCCGATAGTTGATTTGAATTCGCTGGAGGTGAAGGAGGAAGTCCTTCGCAAACTGCCGGCGAAACTTGTTTTCAAGCAGCGGTGCGTGCCGATTGCGCAGCACAACGGGACGCTGCGGGTGGCCACGTGCGATCCGTTTGAACTGACGGCGTTTGATGAGTTGCGGCTGCTCACGGGCTTGTCGATTGAACTGGTGCTGGCGGATGAGCGCGATATCCGCAAGTTCATTCGCGCTCATTATGGTGTGGCGGGCGACACGCTGGATGAAATGACGGGTGATGAGAAGGCACCATCCGCTACGGATTTGGCGGCGGCGGGTGGCGATCGCAATGAGATCGAACAGGCACAAGAAGCAAGCGTCATCAAACTGGTGAATGACCTGATGCTGGAAGCGATCCGTGAGCGTGCCACGGATGTTCACATTGAACCCTACGAGGACACGCTGCACATTCGGTATCGGATCGACGGCATTCTTGCTCACGCTGGTGTGCCACAGACGGTCAATCGCTTTCGCAATGCGATAATCAGCCGCCTGAAGATCATGGCGAATCTGAACATAGCGGAGAAGCGCAAGCCGCAGGATGGCCGCATTACCCTGCGAAACAAGGGGCAGGAGTATGACCTGCGCGTTTCGGTCATTCCCATGCTGTTTGGCGAGGGGATCGTGCTGCGCATCCTCAACAAGCACACCATCATGTTGAACCTTGAGGATTTGGGCATGGATGCGGGGCTGCTGAAACGGTGGGATGAGTTAATCAACCGGCCGCACGGCATTCTGCTGGTCACGGGGCCAACCGGCAGCGGTAAGTCCACCACGCTGTACGCATCGCTCCAACGCATTGTGAATGATGAGATCAAGGCGATCACCGTTGAAGACCCCGTAGAATATCACATGGAAGGCGTGAACCAGATTCAGGTGCATCCGGAGGTGGGTTTGACGTTTGCGACGGGGTTGCGATCGATTCTGCGTCACGATCCGGACATGATCATGATCGGCGAAATCCGCGATAAGGAAACGGCAGAGGCAGCGGTGCAGGCATCGCTCACGGGCCACCTGGTTTTTTCAACGCTGCATACAAATGATGCGGCAGGTGCGACCACGCGCTTGCTTGATATGGGTGTGGAACCATTTCTGGTGGCGAGTTCGGTTGAAGGGATCATGGCACAGCGGCTCGTGCGGCGGATTTGTCCGGATTGCAAGACGTCGTACACGCCGGAGCCAAGCGAGACGCCGCCGGACTTTGTGGCGGGCAATCCGCGGTCAGCGATAGGCGGTCAGCAGGCAACGCTTCTCTATCGCGGCAACGGTTGCAGGGAATGTCGCAGCACCGGGTATCGGGGGCGATTGGGCATCTATGAATTGTTCACGATGACCGAGCAGACGCGCGAGATGGTGTTGGCCCGGACAAATGCGGGTCGAATTGCGCAGGCGGCGGTGGAGTCTGGTGATCTCACCTTGCTGCGACAGGCGGGGTTTGAGAAGGTGCGATCCGGCGACACCACCATTACAGAAGTGCTTCGGGCTACCAAAGCGTAGAGATCGCAAGTGAGAGTGCGGGCATCTTGCCCGCGCGAGGGCCAGAGCGGGCGAGACGCCCGCTCTCCCCGGCGGTTGATCAAAGGCGGTGGTTAACACCATAGAAACCCCCTGCCGCGTCGGTTCGTACAGCATTCAGCGCCTCGCCGGGTCATTGCTTGACTGGCGGCCCAAATCCGGCGAAACTGGCGACCCACGCCCACGCCGCCCCGGTGTGGGCTTTTCACCTTGCTCGGAGGTTTCTCATGGCTGTTCGTTCTGGAGCCGGTACCGGCGTGGTCGTTTCCCTGGTGGTGTTCGTGCTGACCACCGTCTTTCTATTGGTGCTGACCATCGTGTTCTACGCTGGCAAGACCAAGGAGATGGAGGCAAAGGCTGCTGCCGAGGTTGCGTTGGGGAATTACGTTCGCTCCAACGAGCGCAGCAGCGATTCTTTCAAGGCGTTTGAATCAACTGCCAAGGACCAGCGGCAATCAGTCGCGGGGTATCTTAACACTCGTTACGTCGATCTGATGAACTTCCTGGGGAGCGAACCCACCACCGGTCTCGATGGCTTGAAGACTAATTTGGCCCGGTTCAAGATGAAGGATGGCGATACCGTGCTCGGCCGCATGGGGGACATGTACAAGGACCTCAACGCCCGGCAGACGGAGATTGACGGCCTCAACGGGCAGGTGAAATCGCTTTCGCAGCAGATTTCCGAAAAAGAAGCGCAGATGAAGCAGCTCAATGATTCGCACAAGACGGAGATGGATGCCGTCGAGGGCCGCATTGCGAGTTATCGCGATTCTTCCGAGGAATACCGCAAGCAGATGCAGTCGGCTGTGGATGAACTCAACCGCGCCAAGGACAGCCTGCGATCGCGGTACGAAGGCCGCATTCGTGAACTGGAAAACGAGACGGACAACTTGAACCGCGAACGCATCCTTCTCATGGGCAAGATTGGCGAGTTTGAAAAAGCCCGCGATGCACAGCGCATCAAGGCCAGCAACCCTGCCATGCTGGTGGATGCCAACGTGATTGATGTGCCAAGTTCCACCGATGAGGTGTACATCGATCGCGGCAAGAAGGACCGCATCGTTCAGGGCATGACGTTTGAGGTGTACGGTGATAAGTCGCAGATCCGCGTGAATTTGCAGACCGGCGAAGTGCCGCGCGGCAAGGCCAGTCTTCAGATCACCAAAGTCAATGACACCACCTCCGTCGGCAAGGTCACTCGTTCGCAGGTCGGCAACCCGATCATTCGCGGCGATGTCGTAGCCAACGCGGTGTACGACCCCAACTACCGCTTCAAGTTCCTTATCCACGGCAAGTTTGATTTTGATGGCGATGGCAAGGCGACGGAAACCGAAGCGGATTACCTGCGCGGCCTTGTGGTTGAATGGGGCGGAACGGTTGTGACCGGCGATGAACTGCCGGGCGATCTTGACTTCATCGTGCTTGGCGTTGAACCGCCGAAGCCCCCCCCGCCAGCCGCGGATGCTCCGGCTGTGGTGATCAATGACTGGGTCCGCCGCAATGAAGCCAACGCACTGTACAACCGACTCTTCAGTCAAGCCACGCAGGCGCAAATCCCGGTGCTCAACGCCAACCGGTTCTTCATCCTGATTGGATATACGGAGCGATAAAACCGATTGTTGATTTGCGATTGACGATTGACGATTTTCAGGACGGAACCAGCCCGAAGCGCCGGCGAGAACACCTCATCGCGCTTCGGGCTGATTTGTTTACGATGGCTACTTTCAGATCGTCAATCGTCAGTCGAAGATCGTAAGTCCCTTGGCCCATCACTCTCCCATTGTCAACTGGTCTCAATACCTAGCGCTACGCGGCGTAGCGGGGTTTATCCAGTGTTTTGATGTGGAGCAGAATCTTGCGAGCGCGGCGGCGGTGGGCACGGCGTTTCACCATTTCAATCGCACCCGTCGCCTGCGGGCCGAGGAAAATATTGCCCGCAGTTTTCCGGATTGGTCGCAGGAGCGCGTTCGCCGGACGACGCTGGAATCCATCCAGCACATGTTCCAACTGTTCATGGTGGAATCAATCATGGCACCGCGATTGATTTCGCAAAGTACGTGGACGCGCTACATCAAGATCAAAAACGTGGACCGTCTCATCAACCTGCTGCTTCAGGGTCGGCCCGCCATCTTTATCACCGGCCACTTTGGGAATTGGGAAATCCTTGGCAGCGGGTTGGCGGCGATGGGCTACCCGGTTGTGGCGCTTGCTCGGCCGCTGGATAACCCGCTCATCAACGCATGGCTGCTGAAAATCCGGGAGGTGCGCGGCACGAAGATCATCACCAAATGGGGTGCGACGCCGATTCTGCAGGAAACCATTCGCGATGGCGGCCGGGTTGCATTTATCGCGGATCAGAATGCCGGCGATCAGGGATTGTTCGTACCATTCTTTGGTCGTCTGGCTTCCAGTTACAAATCCATCGGGTTGTTGGCGATGCGCTACAACGTGCCGGTGATCGCTGGTCAGGCGATTCGCACCACCGGCAAGTTTGAGTTTGAACTTCAATGCACCGACATTATTGAACCTGACGACTGGGCAGATCAGCCGGACCCGCTGTTCTACATCACCGCCCGATACAACCGCGCCATGGAGATGAGCGTGCGGGCCGCACCGGAGCAGTATCTTTGGCTGCACCGCCGCTGGAAGAGCCGGCCCAAGCACGAGCGCGAAGGCGAGCAAATTCCGGCGCGACTGATTGAGAAATTGGAGCAACTGCCGTGGATGACGCAGGAGGAATTGGATCGAATTACGAGCAGTGTTTGACAATTGACGATCTACGATTGACGATTGACGATTGGGATTCGGCGATTGACCCCAGATGAATCAGCAGGAATTCAAAGATCGAACCAAGGGTATTGGCCTTCGAGTTATCCGAGTTGTGCAGGCATTGCCGCGAAATCGGATTGCTGATTCGATTGGGAATCAGCTGCTGCGGTCAGGAACGTCGATTGGGGCCAATTATCGAGCCGCCTGCCGTGGCAGGTCCCCGGCTGATGTGATTGCCAAGCTCAAAATCGTTGAAGAAGAAGCAGACGAATCGCTTTATTGGATGGAAATCCTAGTTGAGGAGGCTATTGTTCCTACGAAGCGACTCGCCCCGCTGATGTCGGAAGTGAACGAGATCCTTGCTATGGTCGTCGCATCAATCAAGACTTTACGCAAACGCCAGACGAGTTTGAGTCGCTCTCAATCGTCAATCGTCAATCGTCAATCGTAGATCGCTTCATGCACACTCCGAGACTTAATGGCCGCAACGTTCTCATCGTCGATGACGATGAGGACATACTTTCCAGCATTGATCTGGCGATGCGCACCGAGGGCGCTGTTACCACCAAGGCGACAGACGGCAACGCGGCGGTCATGTCCTGTCATGCCAGCCCGCCCGATGCGGTGGTGCTGGACATGATGCTCCCCAAGCGATCTGGTTTTCTTGTGCTGGAGAAGATCATGGAGGATCCAAACCCGCCAATCGTGGTGATGGTGACCGCCAATCAAGGCAAGCGTCAT
>CAZWJR010000090.1:6428-10578 GCA_964634655.1 uncultured Isosphaeraceae bacterium
GCAGTACGCCCAGAACATTGGTGTGCATGCCTACATGACCAAGCCGGTCTCCTTGCAGCGACTGGTTGATACGGTGGTGCGATTGCTGGAAGGCCGCAAACTGCGGCCGGCGGCCTCTCCGCAACCTGCTCCGGAGTGAGGCGTGGCGGAGCGATCCAAGGCACAAATCAGCACGTAAATCCGCTACAGTGTCGCAGTGCCAAGCCAGTTCGTCATCCTTGCCAAGCAATCTGCCACGGCGAACGGCCTGCGCCCGCTTGGTGCTCGCAAGCAGTTTGTGCGCGATCTGGCTCGGTACAACACCGCCCCGGAGCGAGAGGGTGAGGATGATGTGCTCTACGGCCCGGGGATTCGTCTTGAACTGCCGCCAGACCAGGACCCGATCAATCAGGTTCTGCTGACAATTACGGAAGATGAAATCGCCTGGCTGGTCATCATGCGCCTGGCCAAGACGTTTGATTGGAAGATCGTGGACACGGAGAACGGCAGGGAATTGAATGGCTAGGATTTTTTTATGACCGCGAAACCAGCAAAATTGCCTGCCGCCACATTCGGCGAGAACCTTCAAGGTGTAGAAGCCACCGCGGCGGACCCTGCTGGCCTGCGTGAGGCTATTGAACTGGCCTTTCACTATCGCGGTGATGTGACCATTGCCCGCACCAACGGCACGATTATTGAGGGCTACATCTTTGATCGCCGGGATGACAGGGCCAGCGGCGAACTCATCCTCCGCCTTATCCCCAAGGACACCGATAATCGCGTGACGGTGTGTTTTTCCGAAATCGCATCCTTGAAATTCACCGGCAAGGACACTGCCTCCGGCAAGACGTTTGAGAACTGGATCAGAAAATACGCCCAGAAAAAACTGGCGGGTGAAACCGCGAGCATTGAATCCGAATCACTTGATGAGGATTGATCCATGGCGGCGTCACATGCAATGATGATTTCGATTCTGTTTTTGGTGTTTCTGATTGTCCCGCTGGTGATCGGGATCGTGTTGATATTTGCTTCTCGCCGGGGTCGGCTGAATTATCCGGCATGCGGGAAGTGCCAATACAACTTGAGCGGATCGGTCGGCACGACGGACCGATGCCCGGAGTGCGGCGCGTTGTTCACACAGGCGGGCATCCTTCCGCCGGATCGAACCCGCCGACCGGCTCTGATGTGGGTGGGCGTCGCGTTCATCGCCGTACCATTGACATGCGTGGGTTTCTGGGTGCTGCTGGCGACGATTGCCAGTGCGCGAATGCAATCCTCCGCTGTGCAGGCGCGACAAGCGGCGGTGGCCAATCAACTTGCGGCCCAACAGGCTGCCCAAACGCCACCGCAACCTGCTCCTGCTGATGAAGAGCCCGCACCGGTGGCTCCAGTCGACGAGTCCGAATAATCATTGCGTTTTTCCCGCTCTTACCCGCCTCACTCGCATTCGGCCGATACATTCCGTATCGTTGCCGGATTCGTTTGGCGATGATTAACTCCCGATGTTGATTCTGCTCAAAATCGCAGGCGGTGTCGCGCTCCTTTTGTTTGGAGTGCGATACCTGCGCAAAGGCCTTGACCGGCTGTTTGGCGCACGGCTGGGGCACTGGATGCGCGTCATCGGCTCTCGCAGAGGCTGGGCGTTTCTCTCCGGCATCGGCGTCGGGGTTCTGGCCCCTTCCAGCACCACCGTCTCACTTCTTGCAGTGCAGACGGTGCAAGCGGGACAGATGAGCGCACGGCAGATGCTGGCCGTCATGCTTGGTGCAAACATCGGGCTGACCATTCTTGTTCAACTGGTCGCGCTGCATGTGGATGAATACGCGCCCATCCTCATCCTTATCGGCTTCGTCCTGTTTCAACACACCGGGCCGGGACAATCGCGCGGCATCGGTCAGGTCATTCTCGCGCTAGGTTTCTTCTTCGTTGCCATGTCCATGATTAAGGCGACGGTCGCCGCAAGCCAGTTCGGCCCCAACAGCGATTTTTCCAAGGTCATCGACATTGCAGAACGCAATCCGCTATGGCTGGCTCTGCTGGCGATGGTGATGGCGACGCTGATTCAGTCTGCCACGGCCACCATTGGCGTGGTCATTGGATTGGGAGCGGCAAACGCCGGCGGGTTGGGGCTGGCAATACCTGTGATCATTGGTGCAAACGTCGGACTGGCGATCACCACTTTGTTTGTGGGATGGCGACAGATTGAATCCCGTCGTCTGGGCGTGGCCAATCTGGCGTTGAAACTCATCGTGGCCGCTGTGGGATTTGCTGCAATTCCTTCGATCGTTGATCTTGCTTCGCGCGTTCACCTGCCTCTGCCCACGCATGTGGCCAACGTCCATACTGGTTTCAATGTTGCCCAGGCGTTGATCGGCCTGCCGTTTCTTGGGTTGATCAACTTCATCACCGTCAAGTTGGTTCCGCAGCCGCGCACCAACCACGTTCCGTTTGGCCCCAAGTTCATCAATCAGGGACCGGTGGACAGCCTTGCCCTGGCCACGGGCCAATCGCTGCGTGAGATTCTGCACATGAGCGAGATCGTTCGCTCCATGCTTCAGGATGTCTGGACCGCGCTCAAGACCAACGATGAGCGGCTGGCGCACGCGGTGAGTCATCGCGACAACCAGGTTGATCTGCTGGATCGCGACATCAAACAGTTCCTCACCAGACTGGCGCGGGAAGAAATCGATCCCAAATCCGCTGATGAAGAAATCCGCCAACTCCAATACCTCACGGAACTGGAAACAGTTGGCGACATTATCGATAAGAACCTTTCAGAACTGGTCCTGAAGAAGATCCGATTGCGGGGACGATTTACACCCGAGGGCGAAGGCGAACTGGATGAGTTCTACCGCCGTGTGATACAGAACCTGGCCATTGCCGACACTGTGTTTGCCACGCGCGATCGTCAATTGGCCACGGAATTGCTGGAAGCCAAGGAGCAGTTGAATCAGCACGAACAGGATTTGCGTGACAAGCACTTTGCTCGTCTCAACGCCGGTCTGGTTCAGGCGCATGAAACCAGCGCGATTCACCTTGATCTGCTTACGCACCTCAAACGCATCAACAGTTCACTCTCGCATGTGGCGTATTCAGTGGTGCAGACCGATCGCCGATCCGCACGACCCGCCATTGGTTCCGATGCGCCGCCGGGCTCGTGAGAGTTCTGGCAGCACCGGTCACCACTGCCGCGTGTTGACAACTTCACGTTCCCGCAGAATCATGCCGCTGGCTCAATCCCCCATCGCCTCGGAGATAACTCGTGAATCAATCGCCCACCGTGTCCCGCGCCTGCATCGCTGAATTTGTTGGCACGTTCATCCTTGTCCTCTTTGGCGTTGGCTGTGTCCATTCTGCTGTGCTCACCGGAGCGCAAAGCGGCTTGTGGCAGGTCGCGATTGTGTTTGGCCTGGCAATTTCGCTTGCGATCTACGCCACCGGGGCAATCTCCGGCACGCATATCAATCCTGCGGTCACTGTCAGCATGATGGTTTTCCGAGGTTTTCCCGTGGGTCGGGTTCTGCCATACATCGGTTCGCAGGTTGCGGGGGCGTTCCTGGCTGCGGCGGTGTTGTACGCAATGTTTTCCGGCCCGCTTCAACATTTTGAAAACGCCAACAGCATCGTGCGCGGGAAGGCTGGCAGCGAAATGTCGGCCATGTGCTATGGCGAGTATTTTCCCAACCCCGCCATCGCCCAGACTCTTCATTGGAGCAATGACGTCATGCCGCTGCCAACCGCGATGCTTGCGGAGGCAGTCGGCACAGCGTTCCTGGTCTTCTTCGTTTTCTCGCTCACTGATGATCGCAACCGAGGAGGACCGGGCAAGGCGGTTGCGCCGCTTCTGATCGGTTTGGGCATTGCGATCATCATTTCCATCATCGCGCCGCTCACGCAGTCGGGCCTCAATCCTGCGCGCGATTTCGGGCCGCGACTGTTTGCATGGATGGCTGGCTGGGGCGATATCGCCATACCCGGGCCGCGCGGCGGATTCTTCACCGTGTACATCCTCGCGCCAATCATCGGCGGGTTGCTGGGCGCGGCGGCGTATTCGTTCCTTCTGGGTTCCGCCCATGCTACGGTTTCAACGATTCCCGAAGGCCGTTTGCCGGGCAAATCCTGATCATCACACACGCGTCAGTTTGCGATAGCGAATGCGATGCGGCTGGTC
>CAZWJR010000091.1:0-10565 GCA_964634655.1 uncultured Isosphaeraceae bacterium
TGCACAAGCAGAAACGCCACGCCAAGTAGAAAAGTAATGAGCAGGCCGGGGCGCAGCGATTCGACACGACCGGTGCGAATGCTGTGGACGGCCCATTGAATGGATGCACTGCTCAACAGAAGTATGGCGGTGCTGACCCAGAGGAGTTTGGGAAGCGGCGGAAGATCAGTGGGCCATTTGTCTTGTTCCTGCAGGCTCAATCGCAGCGCGACAAAACCCACCAATCCGGCGGCAAACAGCATCGTCAATGAAATCAGAAACAGCCGAAGGCCGAACCGACCGGCATGAAATCGAGATTTGGGATCACGAAAGGGCGAGTCGTACACGCCTAGTGCTTTGCCTGAACTTCGGAAGGCGGGGCATCGGCTCCGGCTTTGGGAAGTTCATCAAGTTTGGTCTGAATTTCCACCGTGTTGCCCTTGATGATCTCGTGTTGATACTCGCCGGTATCGGTCATCGCGAAACTGATGAACAGGGCAACCAGGGCCAGCGAAGTGACAAGTACAAACGCGTTGAAAGGACGATCCCACCGAAGGTGCATGAAGAAGAGACAGACCAGCGTGGCCTTGGCCACGGCGATTGCAAGGGCGACGAAAATGTTGAGTTCCGGGAGATCCAGTTGGGCAAAGTCAATCTTGGCGGCGGCAACCGTCAACCCGGTGAGAATGAGTAAGCCAGTGCCGGTTGCAATGAGAATCTTGGGTGACACCACATGGCCGATGCCGTGATGGCCATCTCCTGGCGTGTTAGGATCGGTAGGTGGGTGTGGTGTGTGGGACATGAGAGTGAAGTGCGATTAGTAGTTGGCGATGAATGACCTGATTTCAAAATTGATGAAACGCAATCAAATCAGGTAAAACAGCGGAAAGAGAAAGATCCAGATGAGATCAACGATGTGCCAGTAGAGGCCGCCGAGATCGACCGGGGTGAAGTATTCACTGTTGAATTCGCCACGGACAGCCCGAACAAGCAGCCATGTGATAACGATCATGCCGATGAGGACGTGAATGCCGTGGAGGCCGGTCATCATGAAGTAGATGTTGAAGAACATGTGGGCGTTTTCCGGCCGCACTGGGTCCTTCAACGGATGAAGTTTTGCTTCGTGATGCCGCTGCTCAAACGAGAATGGTTTGGCAATCAGTTTTGGATCGGTGGCCATTCCAGCTGGGCCACCTGCTGCTTGCTTGAAACTCGGCGCCTCAACGGGCGGCAGATCGGTTGAACCGGCAACGGTGACGGCGATTGTCTTCAATTCAAAATCGCCGGCCGGTGCGGTTGTGGTTGCCTCGCTGGTTGATACGGTGTGCGTTGCGGAAGTTGTCTCGTGCGACTGTGCATCCGTCGCTGCGGCCTCTCCGGTGTGGGCCGCCTCGCCTGCGGCGGCGGGATGCGTTCCTTCGTGGCCGCCATAAAAACTCGAATGCGGATTGGTCGGCTTCTCGTAGAACTTGATGCCGGGATACCAACCCTCATGGAATTTGTGCGTGTATTCAAAATACTTGATGACCATGAACGTCGCGGCGCCACAAAGCGTCAGAATCAGCATGAGAATCAACAGCCCGCGCTTGTTCTGTTGTGCTGCGGTCACGCCCCACGCCATCGTCAAACTGCTCAAGATCAGCACGACGGTGTTCGTCGCGCCCATAGTGGTATCAAGGAACTGGCTGCCGTATTTGAAAAGTTCCGGATGATTGCCGCGCCAAATGGAATACGCGCAGAACAACCCGCCGAACAGCAGAATCTCCGTCGCCAGAAACAGCCACATGCCGAGTTTCCCTGCCTCAAACTGTTGCGGCAGCGAATCCCAGTGATGGGCCAGATGCTTCGGATGATCGCCATGACCGTGGCCGTGGGCGTCATCGTGTGCATGATCTTGTCCGTAAAGACTGGCCATGTATCAGTGACCTCCACCGGCGCCTGCGGCCGAAAGATTTTCCCGCTCGTGGTGAATCACGTAGCCTTCCTCGCGCTCGTCCCACTCCACAGCGCTAAAGTCATAGCAATCGCCCACGCGCGGCTGCACAGAGAAATTATCGTGCGGCGGCGGCGAAGGACACTGCCATTCCAAACTGCGGCCACCCCATGGGTTCGCCGGGGCCTTCTTGCCACGGAACAGCGAGTGAATCAGATATCCCGCCGTCAGCAGGAAGCCAATCCCCATCACATACGAACCAATCGTGGAAATAAAGTGATAGCGATGGAACAACGCCACCGTCTCCGGCAGCCAGCCGTTTGCTGCCGCAATCGCATCAGAATAATCCCAATACCGTCGCGGCATGCCCTTGCTGCCAAGCATGAACTGCGTGAAGAATGTCACGTTGAACCCAATGAACACCAGAATGCAGCCAACCCGGCCAAGATTTTCGTTGTACATCTTGCCGGTCATCTTCGGCCACCAGTGGTGCAGCCCGCCGATCATCCCCAAAATCGCAGACCCCATCATCACGTAATGGAAGTGCGCTACCACAAAATACGTGTCCTGCAAGTGCACATCCGTTGAAAGCGTCCCCAGATGCAGCCCCGTCAAACCGCCAATCGTGAAGATGAAAATAAACGACAACGCATACAGCATCGGCGTGTTCAGACTGATCGAACCCTTGTACATCGTCGCCAGCCAGTTGAACACCTTGATCGCCGACGGAATTGAAACGCTAAACGTAATCGCAGAGAAAATCACGTTGATCAGCACCGATTGCCCCGATGTGAACATGTGATGTCCCCACACCAGAAACGAGAACATCGCAATCGCCACGGAACTGAACGCAATGAACCGGTAGCCGAAAATATGCTTGTGGCTGTGCACCGATATCAATTCGCTGATGATCCCCATCGAGGGAATAATCATGATGTACACCGCCGGGTGGCTGTAGAACCAGAAGAAGTGCTGGTACAGCACCGGGTCGCCGCCCAGTTCCGGGTTGAAAATCCCAATTCCGAACGTCCGCTCAAACATCAGCAGGCACAGCGTGATCGCCAGCACCGGCGTCGCCATCACCTGCAACACCGCTGTGGAATACAACGCCCACAGAAACAGCGGCATCTTGAACCATGTCATCCCCGGCGGCCTCAACCGGTGAATCGTTACGATGAAATTCATCCCCGTGAAGATCGATGAGAACCCAAGAATAAACACGCCCATCAACGCAGGCAAAGCACCGGCCATCGCTCCGTCCTTGCGAATGCTGTACGGCGTGTAGAACGTCCAGCCAGCATCCAACCCGCCCGCCATGTGCCAGCCCGCTTCATCATGCACCGGCCACCCAACCACCGCCGTCACCGCAAAGATCGCCCCAAAAACCCACAGCCAGTAACTGAACAAGTTCAACTTGGGAAACGCAACATCCTTTGCCCCCAGCATGATCGGCAGCACAAAGTTCCCCAACGCCGCAGGCACACTCGGGATAATCACCAGAAAAACCATGATCGCCCCGTGTGCCGTGAACATCCGGTTGTAGGCGTCCTGGTTGAGAAACTGCTCACCCGGAGCCATCAACTCCGTCCGCACCAGCAACGCAGCCACCCCCGCAACAAAGAAAGAGGTCAGGACAGAACAAAGGTACATCACTCCGATGCGTTTGTGATCGAGGGTAAAGGCCCAAGACCAGATGCCGCGCGTGTGCGTCAGATAGTTGTCGGTTACGCCGAGACTGGGGAGCGGTTTTGTGAGATCAAGTGTGGTCATTGCATTCAGTAGTCAGAGGTCAGAAGTCACAATTCATGGAGCCTTGGCGGCTGGCTTGGATGCCTCGGCAGCGGGTGTGCCGGGCTTTGGTTTGCCCTTGTCATCAAATTCATCGAGTCGCTTGATGAATTCACGGATCGCCTGCAATTCACGCGGCTTCAACTGCCCCTGGAATGTCGGCATGGCACCGGTGAAGTTCATCACAATCTTGCCCTTGGGATTCAACACGGAATCGTTGATGTAATCCTCCGGAGTGCCGAACATCTTGCCCGGGCCAGTCAGGTCGCCGAGCGATGTGCCATCGGTGAACACAACACTGCCCTTCTCAATATGCTCCCAAAGGCCCCGCCACGTCGGCCCAATGCCATCCTTGCCGTCCAGTGAGTGACACGAAGCGCACCGGGGATAAATCTTCCTCGCTGCCATCACGTACAACTGCTCATCGCCGGTGTTCTTGGCCCAATCGCCAATTTCCTTCACGGTGGCTTCCAGCTCATCTTCCTTCATCGCCACAATCCCGGCATGCATCTGTGAGTGATCCTTGCCGCAATATTCCGCACAGAACAGGTCGTAGCGGCCTTCGGTGGTGCAGTTGAACCAAAGATCAGTTACGCGCCCCGGGACGATGTCCTGCTTCACACGAAACGCAGGAATAAACACCGCGTGCAGAACATCCTGCGATTCCATCAATAGACGCACCGGCCGCCCAACAGGAACATGCAGTTCATTGGTCTCCGTCGCACCGTTGGGATGCGTGAACGTCCAACTCCAACGCTGGGCCGTCACGTGCACTTCATAAGAACCCGAAGGCGACCGCCGAAGGTTAATGTAACCTTCCATCCCGGCGTAAAAGATGCCGATCACCAGAATCAGTGGAATAATCGTCCACGTAAGTTCCAGCGTGGTGTTGTGTGTGACATCGCTGGTGGCCTTGTCGCGCGGGTCCTTCCGCCGATACTTGACCACAAACCATACCATCAACATCGTGACCAGAATGAAGAAGAAAATGGATATCCACGTGATGATGTTGAAGAGCAAATCTACATCCTTGGCGACGGTGGATGCCTGAACGGGGAACCAGAAATCAATGCCCGATGCCCATGCAGCCCAGACCGTAAGAATGCCGGAAAGGAACACCGACGCCAGCAGCACTCCCAGCGGCCCGTTTTTGGAAGATTGCGATGGACGCGAATTCACGATGCAACCTCCTGCGGACTGTGGGCATGCGGGATGCCGCTTTCTGATCCGGAATTCCGGGACCCGCGCCACCACAAGAAACTCAAACCAACGGCCATCACAAGAACCATAACCAAGCCGCCCAGACGCATGATCTTCATGACGCTGGCGGTATAACTGTTGGCCAGTGGATCGTAGTTGAAACACATGTACAACAGGAATTTCTCCATCGGCGAACCAATGGCGCCCTGCGACGTTTCAATGAGAGCGAACTTGAGATCGCGTGGCTCAAACACCACGTTGTTGATATAGCGGGCGATCTTGCCTTCTGGTGTAATGAAAATGATGGCGGAGGAGTGTGCGAACTCATCGCCCTGGGCTTGGAAACCAAAGCCAATGCCATCGCACATGGCTTTGATGTTTTCCTCCGTGCCCGTGAGGAAGTGCCAGCCTTCTTTGGCGGATTCACGCGTGTACTGTGTGAGATAGGCCCGCTTCTTTACTTCCGCTAGTTCCGGTTGCTCGGACGGGTCGAAACTGAAGGTGACGATTTCAAATTCCTTGCCGGCGGAGAGTTCAACATCATTCAAGCCATTGACAAGGCCGTTGAGCAGCGGGCTGCACAACATGGTGCACTTGTAGTAGACCGGCGTGAGAATGATGGGCCGGCCGGGCTTGAGGTAGCCGCGAAGGGTGACTTCCTTGCCGTTTTCATCGAGGAATGGAGTATCCAGCGGAGCGACCTGACCCAGATTTTCCTTGATTCCAACGCCTTCGAGACCTTTGGGAATTTCATCGGGCGGAATCGGCGGCGGAGCCTGGGCCGAAGCGAAGCAGCACAGCGAAAATGCCGCACAGCCGCAAACCACGCGAAGAAGTTGTCCGAAGCTCAAATTCATTTCGGGCCTTTTCCTGCTTGTTCCTGAACCACCAGTTCCATCGCACGATCGATGGGGATCACCAGCGACTTCACAATCTGTTCTTCATTTTGCCCCTCCACCTTGACGGATTCTTCCACCCAGCGAGGGGCGGCCGTGATTTGTGCCAGTTGCGAGTTGCGAAGGTGATCCAGTTCCTCTGGATCGCGGTCGATCAATTTGATTTTGTCTTCTTCGTGCTGGGCGTTGTACACCATCGCCGTCAGCCCAAGCATGATGACCACCAGCAGCACCGCGCCGAGGAAGCCGATGATCCACGTTGGCCCTGCCAACGGATCTTCATGATCGCCTGGATTGTGTTCGTAGACGTCGCTCATCAGATGTTCTCAAACGCAAGGGATTCATGCAGTCTTGGATCACGCTCGGCCAGCAAGGATGCACGGCTCAATCTCCAAATGGTTCCGGCGACCAACAAGCCAACAAGGGTAGCAACACAGCTGGCATCCAGGAGTTGAAAGCCAAAATTTACGTTCAGATCGCCGGGCTGATATTCGGGCAGGCCGCGAATGATGACGCCAGCCGGGCTCTCCGGATTGAGCACCGCATCCGCCAGGGCCCGATATGGCCCCTCAACGTGATCGCCCACGTAGTGCACGGCACCCGGCACCTTCGGCATGGTGAGATGCATCAGCAGCATCCACGCAGCGCCCGCTGTAATCAGCGGCACGCGACGCTTGGGATGACGGGAAATCAACATGAGGAACGGCCCGAGGAAGTGGCCGAACAAAAGCAGCAGGCTAATCCAGCCCCAGCCACCCATCTGCCGGGCCATGTACCACGGCGTTTCTTCCGGAATGTTGGCGTACCAGATCAACATGTATTGACTGAAAGCAATGTAAGCCCAGAACACAATGCCAAAGGCAAAGAGCAACTTGCCGGCATCCTGGTAATGCTCCGCGCTGATTTCCGTTGTCAGCCGACCGGTGCGCTGCACGAAGTTCATCAGCAGAATCTGGAGTGAGAAAAATCCGCAACAACTGGCCGCGAAGAAATACACCGGATACATCGTGCTGAACCAATGCGGCTCCAGCGACATACCCCAGTCGATCGCAGCAAACGCCAACGACAACCCAAACAGAATAAACGCAGGCGGCGCGAACTTCTCCATGCGGCGGGTCAGTGCCACATCGCCCGTTGCATCCTGTTTGACAGAATTGCCCACAAAGAACTTCGCCAGCAACGCCCAGACACCAAAGAAAAGCGCGGCACGGATCAGCCAGAAGACAGGAATGCCGGATTCCGGCGATTGCGGCCAGAAGAAGTAGCCGGCCTTTGCCATGAGGACTTCATCGCCTTCCGGGTGCATCCAGTGGTACAAGTGCGATTTGCCGGTTAAGACCGGGATCATGATCGGAAGGAACAGCACCCACATCCACGTGAGGTTGCCTGCCACGCCTTCGGCGAGTCTTCGCAGAACAATGCTCCAACCCGCCTTCACTGCGTGGCCGAGCATCACGAAGAACAAACTGCCAAGGCAGATGCTTAGGATGAACAGGAACGCCATGAGATAGGAATGGAAGAAACGGTCCCAGCCGCCCTCTCCTTCGCCATCCTTCTGCGCAAGGAAAAAAGTTGTGGCAACGCCGATGACAAACAGACCGATCGCCGGTGGCAGCGCTTTGGATGCCACAGCGCCCAGTTGACGGTTGGATGCGATTGCCTGCCGTGGCATCATGGTTTGGACCCTCCGGCCCCTGCCGGGGGCGTTGATGCGGGCTTTGTACCTGTTGCACCGGAACCGGCCGGCGTTTCCTCTTCCTTCGCCGGCAAGGGGATCAGCGGCAGGTTGCTGCGCTCCTCTGCAGGCACATCCTCAATCCTTGCATGCTGGCTTCGCTGGAGGGCCTTGACGTAGGCGACGATGGCCCAGCGATCTTCCACGGGGATTTGAGATTCATACCCCGCCATGGTGCGAATGCCGTGCGTGATGGTGTTGAAGATCTGCCCGGGCGGCTGAGTGCGGATGAGTTCTTCGTGAATATTCTTGGGAGCGACCCAAACCGTGCCGTTGACGCCGTTAAGGAGAAGTTGGTTGGCGCGTTTGTTGACAATGCCATCGCCGTGACCACTGTCGCCGTGACATGGCCTGCAATAAATGGTGAAACGTTCCTGCCCGCGATGCATGAGTTGCATGGTCAGAGGAATGGAGGCGGGAAAGGTGGTAGCCCACGTGAGCGTGCTGCCGGTGGCGGAGGCGTTTTTCACCACGCCCCGGTTGAGATGATCATCATCGTTGAGGTTGCCACGGGCGATGGTGTCAGCCACGGGAGGACGCATGGCCCGGCCATCGGCAAAGAGAGCCGTTGCGGCGGCCTGGGCGCGGAACTTTGGCTGGTTATCCATATCTTGAATGAGATGGATTCTTCTCTTGGCGCTGTGCACCGCACGGGTGCGCGCGATAAGGGCTGGCGGGATCATCGCAAGGATCGCCAGCACCATGAGAACGTAGATGATCGCTTTGGGTATGTGCATTAGCTCTCAAGAGCCTCTATCGAAAGTGGGTGCAGGGACTTGAGCAATTCTTCTGTGCGGGAACGTGAGAACTTGGGATCACGGGCTTCGATCACGATGAAGAAACGATCATCGGTAGCGCGGGCGAACCTGGCGCTTTTGAAAACAGGGTGGTAGTGCCGGGGCAGGCCGTTGAGCAGCAGCACACAGCCGACCGTACCCAATGCGGAGAGAAGCACGGTGAGTTCAAACGTGACGGGAATGAATGCGGGCAGGCTGATGAACGGTTTCCCGCTGATCATGAACGGGTAGCCGTGGAGGAAGAATGCGGAAAGATCAATTCCGGTGGCGTTCGTGAGCGTTTGCAGGGCGAGGGCCAGGAGCGTGCCGGTCATGCCGCAGCAGAAGACGATGATGGGGAGGATGGTTGGGCGGATGCCCATGGCTTTATCGAGGCCGTGGACGGGGAAAGGCGTGTGGCAATCCCACCATTTGAAGCCGGCATCGCGGACTTTTTCTGCGGCGTGAGTGATATCTGCCGGAGAGGAAAACTCCGCCATAAGGCCGTGGAGTTTTGCGGGTGCAGCGGCCGCGGCTGTTGTAGGTTTAGCCATGGTGACCTCCCGCGGCCAGTGGTGCGTGATGATCGCCTTCCTTCGGATGCGCGTTGGCCTGCGGCATGACGCCCTTGACTTCTGCAATGGCGATGACGGGCAGATAGCGAACGAAGAGCAGGAACAGCGTCATGAACAGACCGAAACTGCCGATGAGCATGCACATATCCACCCACGTTGGCTTGAAGTAACCCCACGCGCTGGGGATGTAGTCCTGTGCCAGAGAGGTAACGATGATGACGAAACGTTCAAACCACATGCCGACGTTTACCAGCAGACAGGCGACAAACATGATGGGGATGCTGTTGCGAGCCTTTTTGGACCAGAAGATTTGCGGCGTGATGACGTTGCAGGAGACCATGATCCAATACGCCCACGCGTATTGACCGAAGGCGCGATTGATGAATGCGAATTTTTCGTACATCGCACCGGAGTACCACGCGATGAAGAATTCCATGCTGTAGGCAAAGCCGACCATCGTGCCGGTGAGCAGGATGACTTTGTTCATGTTCTCAAGGTGCCTCATGGTGATGAAGTCCTTGAGGCCCCAGATTTGCCGCATGGGAATCGCAAGCGTTTGCACCATGGCAAAGCCGCTGAAGATGGCGCCCGCAACGAAGTACGGCGGGAAGATGGTCGTGTGCCAGCCCGGAACCTGCGAGACGGCAAAGTCGAACGACACGACCGAGTGCACCGACAACACCAGCGGCGTACTCAACGCGGCAAGCAGAAGGTACGCACGCTCATAACGGTGCCAATGACGATTGCTTGACCGCCAGCCCAGCGAAAACAGGCCGTACACAAGGGCTTTGATCTTGGTGTTGGCCCGGTCTCGCAGCGTCGCCAGATCAGGAACCATTCCCATGTACCAGAACAGCAGTGAAACAGTGAAGTAGGTGCCGACGGCGAAGACGTCCCACAACAGCGGCGAACGGAACTGCGGCCACATTTCCATCTGGTTTGGAATGGGGAACAACCAGTACGCCGCCCACACCCGGCCGATGTGAATACCCGGGAACGTCCCGGCACAGATGACGGCGAAAATCGTCATTGCCTCGGCGGAACGATTGATGCCGGTTCGCCACTTCTGACGGAACAGGAACAAGATGGCGGAGATCAGTGTGCCCGCGTGGCCGATACCGACCCAGAACACGAAGTTGGTGATATCGAACGCCCACATGACCGGGTGCATGTTGCCCCACACGCCAACGCCGGTGCCGATGAGGTACATGATGAGCCCGCCGAAGACCGTGGCCCAGAACGCGGAGATGACAAAGGCGATGGTCCACGCCCGCGGCGGCCGGGTGGTTTCATTCACGCGACAGATGTCGGCGGTAACGGAACCGAAGTCCTCGTGACGCAAGACCAGCGGCGCGCGGCGGCCAGGCACGTCGATCGTGTTGTCAATTTCCACTTTGTCGTGAAGGTTGAGCGCGGTCATCCGTGGTGCGTCTCCGTGGCGGAAGTCTCTTTTTCAAACGCCGGGTTCCGCAATTTGGCAAGGTACTGTGTGCGCGGTTTGGTGTTGAGTTCTTCCAACATCTGGTAGGACCGATCGTGTTTGTGCAACTTGGCTACGCGGCTTTCCGAGTCGTGCAAATCGCCAAACACGATTGCCTTTGCCGGACACGCCTGGGCGCAGGCCGGAGTAATCGCGCCATCTTGAATGGGCACGCGGGCATCCAACGGTGCGTTGGGATCAAG
>CAZWJR010000092.1:0-2614 GCA_964634655.1 uncultured Isosphaeraceae bacterium
TCGATCGGCCGAATCTGATTTATCGCATTGTGCCGAAGGTGAGCATTGAGACGCTGGTGCTGGAGGTGCTGATGCGGCATGCGGGCGAGGCGGCGATTGTGTATTGCATCAGCCGCAAGGACACGGAGTACATGGCCGATGTGCTCAAGGCGAATGGCGTGAATGCCGCGGCGTATCACGCAGGCATGGAAAAAAACGAACGCACGGCGGTGCAGGATGCGTTTGCCAAGGAATCGCTGGATGTGGTGGTGGCGACGGTGGCGTTTGGCATGGGGATTGATCGATCAAACGTGCGATGTGTGATTCACGCGGCGATGCCAAAGACGGTGGAGCATTACCAGCAGGAATCCGGGCGTGCGGGGCGTGATGGTTTGGAAGCCGAGTGCATCATGTTCTATTCCTTTGGCGATGTGATGCGCTGGCAGGGGTTGATTGAATTCAGTTCAGAGAAAATTGAGGACCCTGAATTGCGGATGGCGACGGTGGCAGCGCAGCGGGAACTGCTGGACCACATGCAGCGGCTGTGCACGGCTCCGGAGTGCAGGCATCGGGCGCTTTCAGAATATTTCGGCCAGGCGTACGGGCCTTCAAACTGCGGCGGGTGCGATGTGTGCCTGAATGAAATTGAAGGATTGACCAACGCCACGGTGACGGCACAGAAAATACTTTCGTGCGTGGCGAGGCTGGATCAGCGGTTTGGAGTCGGGCATGTTGTGGATGTGTTGACGGGTGCGGATACAGAGATGGTGCGGACGTGCCGGCATAATCAGCAGAGCACGTACGGTTTATTGCGCGAGACGCCACGCAAGGCGCTGGCAAATCTGGTGTATCAACTGATTGATCAGGGGTTGCTGGATCGCACGCCGGGCGATCGGCCGATTCTCAAATTGAATGATGGATCGGTGGATGTGCTCAAGGGGCGGCGGGAAGTGAGTTTGATTGAGCCAAAGAGCGTGGCGGTGCATCGCACGGATTTGGAAGATCAAACGTGGGAGGGCGTGGACAAAGGGTTGTTTGACCATCTGCGCGGGCTGCGCAAGAAGATTGCGGCGGAGCGATTGGTGCCGGCGTTTGTGATTCTTGGTGATGCAGTGCTGCGGGAACTGGCGAGGGTGCGGCCGGGATCGCGGGAATCGTTCCGTCGCATCAAGGGCATCGGCCAGCACAAGGCGGCTGATTTGGCGGAGATGTTTGTTGGGGCGATCACAGAGTATTGCTCGCAGAATTCGTTGACGCTGGATGAGTTTGGATCGACGGACATTGTCATTCCCAAGCGGACCGGCAAGCCGAATGCGGTGAAGGAGCAGGCTTTGCAGATGATTGCGCAAGGGTGCGGCTTGAATGAAATCACTGCGGCCACGGGCCGTGCGCGCAGCACTGTTGGGCAATATCTGGAGGGTTGGATATTGGCGACCAAGCCTGCGAGCATTGAAGCGTGGGTAGATCAGGGCACGTATGACCGCGTGCGGCAGGCGGCAACAAATCTGGAGAGCGCGAGCATGAAGCCGGTGTTTGAATCGCTCAACGGCGAGGTGCCTTATGAGATCATCCGCGCGGTGGTGGCGCATCTGCAGGTACGGAGCGAAGCGGTTTCGCCACGCCGGTGATGGCGGTCAATCGGATTTCTTCATTGCGAACTGAACAATGTTGGCAAGCAGATCGCGCGCGGATTGCGGTGAGTAACCGCTGATTCCCCAGCGAGGCTGATCGAGCATTGCGTGGCTGATGTCTTCGCGGCTGAAGAGGAGTTGCGGGCCGCGCTTTTCATCCACGGTGATGCCACGCAGGCGCGGTGCGGTTTCGCGTGTGCCGAAGGCCTGCAGACTGAAAGGCCGATAGGAAACCTGGGTGAGGTCTTTGGCTTTGGATGTGTTCTTGCCGGTGATGATGGAAGTGTTGAGGACGGATTCAAGCGGTTTGCCAAAAGTGGATTCTGCGATGCGTTCAGCGGAGGCGGTGAACTCGCCGCGCCCGCCGGGTGTTTCAAAGAGGATCACGCCGCCGGCGGTGATGTATGCCTTGATCGCTTCCATTTCTGTGGGCGTGAACGTAACTGCATCAATGCCACTCACAATAACGAGTGTTGGCGAAGGCGACGGTTCGTTGATTTTGGATAGCGGGTGATCGGAGACTGTTGCATCGATGCCACGGTCGCGCGCCAGACTGGCTCGGAAGATTTCCAACGCCTGCGGCTCCGGCTTCCAGTTGCCGCTCTGCAGTGCGCGGACGATGGTGCCTGCGGAGCGCAATGTGCCGGTTTCGCCACGCCGTGTGAAGTGCTGGGCGAGGCGCGGCCGGGGTTGGTTCAGTTCGGAGGCGTAGTAGTAGAGGTTTGCGGCGGTTTCGTAATCGGCAGCGGCCTTGACATCGTTCTTCTGAAATGTGGCGGGAAGATCGCCGCCGGGCGAGAGAATGATCAACTCGCGCACACCGTTGGAAAGGCCGCGAAGCGCGGGCCTTTTGCCCTTGACTGTATCGTGAACGGTGAATGCCCAGTGATCCTCTGGCAGCGTCCGCCAATCGCACAACGGGTACATGAGCAGGCCCATGCTTTCGATGGAATCCGCAAAACTTTTTGACCCACCTTCGTTTGCGGCGAAGATCATGCCACCGA
>CAZWJR010000092.1:2624-10472 GCA_964634655.1 uncultured Isosphaeraceae bacterium
AGATCGATGTATTTCTTGAGTTTTGCAAGTTCCGGCACGTTTGTTGCGGTGGGCGGTTTGGCGTCGGGTTCGATTTCGCCCGATGCGCGCGTGCGCACAAATTCGCGCGCTTGCCGCACAAAGGCCTTGGCATCGACGTGGGCATCCTTGATGAAGGGAAGCGATTCGTGTGACGCGATGTAGAGCACCGGGGCATCGAGCCAGGTTTCCGGCTCGCCGTTGATGTTGACGATTTGCCAACTCAATTCGCCTTCGCTGCTTTGTGTGATCCAGCGGGTGAGGTTTGCAGCATCGCGCGGCCGATTGTTCCATGCCCCTGCAAACTCCAGTTTGTTAAAAGCGACGGGAACGCGGCCACGGCTTAAGAACAACAGGGCGAATGCGATGTCATCGGTCTTGCTGTCTGATTTTGCACCGGCCTTGAGTGAGAATGTCTCGGCGGATGCATCCCATGTGCACAGATCATGGATGAGTTCTGCGGCACCTTCGCGGAACCAATCGTGGTTGCCAAACGTTTTGTAGCCACCGGCCAGTCCCACGCGCTCCACGCCGTAAAGGTAATAGGGAAAGTGCGTGTTCTTGCCGGGGTTTTCAGTGGCGGAAAAGTTCTTGTTCATCCACGCCAGGCCGAGGTTGATCGCCTGCTGGGGCCGCGATGGAACGGCAGAGCCGAGTTTGACGGCATCGTTGGCGTGGAGCACATCCTGTGTAATAAAGAGCGTGGCCAGTCCCGCGGCGGTCATGGAGCCGGTTGCGGGTCCGCTGCCTTTGTAATTCCAGCCGCCATCAACGATCTGCTGGTTGATGAACGCATCTTCCAATCGCTGCCAAATGCGGCGATCAATTTTCACATCGCGCTTGGCCGCTTCCCACAGGGCGAGGGCGCCGAACTGGCGGATGGAATTATCGTGATGCTTGGCGGTGGGGTCCTGGGTGTAATCCCAGCCGCCGTTCTTGTCACTGAAACCGCCCAGCAGCCATTTTGCATCGGCGGTGAGTTTGTCGTGGTACTTGGCGGGCAGACGCGCCCACATGGCTGCGCGCATGGAGACGGCGTAGGTTCCTTCGAGCGTTTGATCAGCCAGATGATCAAACGCGGCACGCAGGCGCGGCTCCTGGTACGACTGCCCGGCATGCAGCAACGCCAGCGCGACCAATGCGGTGTACCCGCCGGATTGTTTGGTGCTGACATCGGGATCAATGTTCGCCGGTTCCCAAAATCGCTGTGGATGCTGGCGATCGTAGAGGGATTCCACAAGAGTGCGGATCGCCTTTAGAATGTGCCGATCGTCGATGTTTTCCGTGGTAATGGATTTCTGTGCCGATGCACTAGCGCAAACAAAGGCACCGATGCACACCGCAGCGACGATCACCAGATGATGTCGCAACCGTTTTGGCATTACTCGTTTCCCGCTGCCGCCAGGAAACCTAGTGCAGCAAATACATCATCCGCGGCGAAGCGAGATCCGTGGCGATGGTGCGAATTGAATCGGCATCAAACTTCAGTGTCTGATTCTCACGCGCGCTGGCTTCGGCACCCATGATGGCACCCATGAGAGTGGGCGGCTGGCGGATGATGATGACATGGCCAGTGGAGGTGGCCATGCCGGCTTTGGTTTCTGCGTAGGCGATGGCGTCATCGAGATAGCCGATTGCATCAATCAGGCCGTTGTCCTTGGCTTGCTGGGCGGTGTAGATGGAGCCGTTTGCCACAGCGCTCACCATGGCCTCGTTGGTCAGCACGGCTTTGCGGCCATCCTGTACGCGCTTGCTGAAGGCTGAATAGGCGGAATCCAGCATGATGCGCACCTTGGTTTTGTCGGCTTCGTTCCATGCGCGAAAGACATCATTGGCGACGGATTTCTCCGGTGAGCCCGTCGCGACCAGCGTCACGGGATGCACACCAACTTTGTCCATGAGACCTTCAAAGGTGAGAATCTGCGCGATGACACCGATGGAACCGGTGATGCAGGTTTCCTGTGCCATGATGTAATCAGCCCCGCAGGAAACGTAGTAACCGCCGGAGGCTGCGACACCGCCATAACTGGCGATGACGGGCAGGCCTTTGGCTTTCAGGCGATTGACTTCGTACCAGATTTCATCGGAGGCGGTGACTTCGCCACCGGGTGAGTTGACGCGCAGAATGACGGAACGCACGCCCCGGTCGTTGAGGATGTCATCAACGGCGGCGCGGACAAAACTTGCCTGGCGACCGTTAATGATTCCTTCAATGGGGATGATGGCGACGGTTGATCCGCTGCCACTGCGATATGTCTCATGCAGAACCACGCCTTCCTGTCCTGAACCAGCGATGGTGCCGACGATGCCGAAGAACAGACCGATGATAAACACGGCAGCGAACAGAAAGAGGCCGACCACAATACCCATGGCGCGCCAAAACCCGCCGGGCTTAGCGACGATGTGAACCACCTGCGGACGAATTGGCATCGGTGCGTATGCTGCCGGGGCCGCGATGGATGGGGGCGGAACTGAATGGGGATCAGGATATTGCGACATGGAGAATCTCCTTGAATACTGCGGTTATCGTATCACAATCATGCGGTTTTCAGAGAAACGTGCGGATCGGGGCCTTCGGGTGGTTCGTTTGAGCGCAAAGGCGCAAAGACGCCAAGAAGCGCAAAGTTTCTTGGGGGTGTGCGACGAATATGCATGGTGAACTTTCGCACAAGGTCCAGTTTGTGTGCGTCGGCGTTCCACCAATGCTCTTTTCACTTCGCGCTTCTTTGCGCCTTTGCGATTTTGCGCCCAAACGGAGTTCTCAAGGTTGAACTATTCAGGCTTGCCCGAAAGAGACCCTATGATGAACCACGATGGCTGCGAATTCCTCTGAATATCTTGATCCATATCGCGAAGCCGTGGAGCAGTTTGGGCCGGGCTTTCCTGCCACGCTGTGGATGAGCCGCGAAGCGCAGCAATTGCGATTTGATGTGATGATTGAAATGACGGATTTGACGGACCGGGTGATTCTTGATGCCGGGTGCGCAACGGGTGATCTGGCGGAGTATCTGATTGAGCGCGGCGTGGAGTTCAAACGGTACGTTGGAATCGACGCCGTGCCGGAGTTGATTGAGGCGGCCAAGCAGCGGGACCTGGCAACGGCTGCGACGGAATTTCATCTGGCGGATCTCATTCACAATCCATCGTCGCTGCAGCAGCATGAGCCGGATTGGGTGTGCATCTCCGGCACGCTTAACACGATGGAGGAGGCCACGGCCCGGCGGCTTGTGAGCGCGGCGTTTGATGCGGCGAAGCAGGGCCTCGTGTTTAACTTTCTTTCTGATCGTGCCCCGCCGCACTATCTCAATCGCGATATCGGCCCGTCCCGCCGGTTCAATACGCTCTCATGGCTGGATTGGGCGATGAGCCGCACGAGCCTTGTGAGTTTTTCGCAGGAATATCTGGAGGGACACGATGCGACGATTGTGATGCGGAAGGCACAGGCGAATTCGGCATTTTGAAGTTTGGGCGGCGACGATTAGACTTTGCCCATGGCCATCCTCATCTTTGAGCACTGCAACACCTCCGGCGCGGAACGACTTGCCACGACTTTGCGAGATTACGGTCAGCGGCTGCGCATTGTGCAGTTGCAGGATGGCGATGATGTGCCGGCGGATCTGGATAACGTCGATGGCATCATCTCCTGCGGCGGGCCGCAATCGGCGTACGACGATTCGCATGAGTGGCTGGAACCGGAAATGCAATTAATGCGGGAGGCGAATGGAATCGGAATGCCAATCGTGGGGTTGTGTTTGGGCAGCCAGATTCTTGCCCGCGCGCTGGGTGGCAAGGTTGAGAAGATGGCGGGCGGAATTGAGTTTGGCTGGCATGAAGTTTCGCTGACACCGACGGGCCGTGAGGATGCCATTCACACGGGGCTGCCGTGGACATCGATGCAGTTTCACCATCACCGCGACCAAGTTTCGCAGTTGCCGGCGGGGGCGCGGCTGCTGTCGAGTTCAACCAAGTGCAAGAATCAGGCGTGGGCGCTGGGGCTGCGGACGTTTGGCTGCCAATACCATCCGGAAGTGACGATCGATGGAATTGAAACGTGGATGCGGGAGGAGCCGGAGGCGTTGCAGGAAGCGGGGATCACGGCGGAGAAACTTCGCGAACAGACGAGGAAATATTTTCCGGCGTTTGAGCGATTGTCGCAGCGGATGTTTGAATCCATCGCGCTTTTCTTGATGCCGGTGGATCGGCGGTATGAGGGATTGGTGAAGGACTTGCACCACTGATCTGGTGTGAACTGGCGTCCAAATCAAGAGCGCAAAGTCGCGAAGTTGCAAAGTACGCCAAGCAAGACTTTTTCTTTGCGAACTTCTTTGCTTTGCGCCTTTGCGCCGTCCAGTTGTGCGCAAGTTCGCAAGGGGACATCAATGTGCCATATCCGCCGCCGCGCGTACTCTCACGATTGGGAATTTGCTGCCGACTTTGATTTGATCATCGAAGAAGTTCCAGGTCAGCAGGCCGTCTTCTGATTGCGGCTCCAGCAGGTACACGGCGAGCGTGCCAAGGGGTTGCGCGGTTCTTACGATGTGTGATCCGGCGGGGAGCGATCGGTGGACGACTTCGCAGGACGTTTCCACTTCGACTTCGTGATGGCCTTGGAACTCGCGCTTGGCGCGGCGGATTTCAGTTACGGTGTACGCCTCAACCGTTGCCTCGCCCTGGAATGGCTGGAATTCAATGCCGTGCTGGCGGAGTTTTTCGAGAATCGCATCCATGCCGGTTGATGGAGGAATGATGTACGCCAGCGGTCGGCGCACGCTAAGGGTTGGCTCAAAGCGACCGAGATGGATGACGGAGAAATCCTTTGGCCCGCCGAGATCGCGCTCGGGGTCGGCGGCTGCACCGCCCTCGCCGCCCTCGGCTTTTTCATAGCCTTTGACGACGGCGGGCTTGTTCATGGCAGCGACGCGGTGGCGAATGCCGACGATATCGGTCGGTTGTGGATTCTCGCCTTTTTGTTTTGTCTCCAAGCGAGCCTGCTTGTTGATCGCGATCACATCGTCCTTGTTCTCTGCCACATATTGCAGAACTTCGCGGATGAACTCGCGCGTGCCGATGACGCGGTCCTTGAATGGGGCGTAGGAATAGGCCTCGCTTAGGATTGACATCTGGTTCCGCAGGCCCTGGTACGGGCCGCCGAAACGTGGTTGGGCGGAGTAGGTTTCCCAGATGGTGTGCTCGCGGTTGAAATTGCCGTAGTGCCACATGTCGTAATCCGTACGTGCGTGGATACGTTTCGTCACCTCCGGCAGAAGTTTGTTGCGGACGAAATCGATCGGGCCGGGGCTGCCGGATGGGTTGAGCGGGGCTTCGTAGGTGAGGACGTAGCGGTGGTGGGAGCCGTTGGTGGTGTGGCAGTCGATGGAGAGGTGGGGGTCCCAATCGTCAAGGAATTTGACGAGGCAGCGGGATTCGGGCGCTTCGAGTTTCATGTAATCGCGATTGAGATCGAGACCTGCAGAGTTGGCACGTATGCCGCAGTGGGCGGGGCCAACCTGGCCGGGGCGGTTCCTGGCGACGTCGTCGAATTTGTCATTGCCATCGGCGTTGTAGTTGGGGGCGAAAATGATGATGAGGTTCTTGAGAAGCGGATGTTCCGGGTTGAGCGCGATTTCGCGGATGAGCAAGAGGCAGGCTTCCTTGCCTTCGACCTCGCCGGCGTGAATGTTGGCCATGATGAAGCAGATTGGCTTCCCTGCTCCATCCCCGCCCGCTCGGACGGCCCCTTGCGCCTGTTGCACTGTTTCGATCGGCGGATTGGCGAGGATCACGAGCGGAATGTTTTTGCCTTCCACGGTTTTGCCGAGGACGCTGACGCGAATGATTTTGGATTGCTGCCTAATGCGATCGATCAGGTCCAGGACTTCATCGCTGCGCGAGGTGGCGGTGTAGTCGCTTTTTTCAGCGACGGTGAGGAGTGAGGGATCGACGGGTGTGGTTTGCATGAGCAGCGTCAGCATCAACGGCTGGAGGATCGCGAACATGGCACGAGTGTAACCGATTGGGGTTGCGGCTCGTTGCAGGTGTTTGCGGCTGTTGACGGGTTTGCGGCGCTGCTCGATTGATTGTTGGTTTATGCGGCCATGGCGTGAGCGTAGCGGGAGAGTTCATCCTCCACGAGATCGGTGGCGGATTCATCGAGCGCGGTCAGCAGATCGTTGATGGAAATGAGGCGGCGGAAATCTGCGACATCGCCGAGTTGCCAGAGCGCGATCGCCCAGCCTGCGGCGAGCGTGTCGGGGGCATGTGATTTTTCATATTCGTTGGCCAGGGCGGCAAGGCCGAGGTTGATGGCGGCGGTGATGGCGGTGAGAACATCGGTTGTTGGATTGAGGGAGAGACGATTGACGGAGTGGGTCCATTGTTGCTGGGCGTTGAAGGTGATCAGGCCACGCAATGCGACGGCGGTGGCGGCGAGGGTTGAGGCTTCGGTCTGGTTGCCTTCGGCGAAGAAGCCATCATCACGCTGAAGTGAGAGGAGGCGGCGGGTGAGTGAACCGGCGAGTTCGGTCGGTGAGTAGGTGATTTCGCTTAGACGCTGGAGCGACAGGCCGAGGCTTGCGGCGGGTGCGGCATCGGATTTCGTCAGCATGCGTTTTGCCATGGCGCTGCGGCACCGGCCGTTGGAGAGAATGCGCTCAATGAGTTGGCGATACTCGTGGGCTTCGATGAGTCGAGCGATTTGATGTTGGCTGATCATGGTGAACTCCGAGACTTGTTTCCAGGCGATCCGGGCTGGCGCTTCGCTTTGGCCCGGCTTGGGGACGTACAAGAAAAAGGAACCCATATCCGTTAGGTAATTGTTATACCACCTGATCGGCGATTGTCCAGTGGTTTGTTCGGGTTTTTATCGGATATTTTTTCGGAGGGAAATTGGGGACTCGGTGGGATGGAAACGATGGAAAACGTGGTGTTGTGCAATGGGAGGGAGTGTTTTCCGAAGCAGAAGGGTCGCCGGGTGGTATTCTGCGAGCGACGGTTGACTGTTTAAAGGAAACGACCATGACTCAATTCGCCTACGACCCATATGCCATGCCAGCCCGCCAATCGAACGGTTTGGGGTTGGCGGGATTTATTTGTTCGCTGGTGGGGCTGGTTTTGACGGGCGGGCTGCTTTGCCCGATCGGGTTGATTTTGAGTTTGGCAGCGATCGGGAAACAACCGCGCGGATTTGCGATTGCGGGATTGATCATTGGATTGATTGGCACATGCGGCGGCGTGCTGGTGCTGCTGGTTTTTGGTGCGGTGATTCTGGCGGCACTGGGAGTGGCGACGGTGGCGGCGATTGCGTTCTCTGAACCGCAGAAACTGGAAGTTACATCGGACATGGTGACGATTGCGATGGCGGTGGAGCACTATCGGGACAAGAACAATTACCTGCCTGCGACGCTGGAGATGCTGGCGTTGGAGCAGGACAAACTGGTTGATCCGTGGGGACAGAAATATCGGTACGTGCAGGAGGATCCGAAGGAGAAGTTTGACCTGGTGACGGCGGGCGAGGACAAGTTGTGGGATACAAAGGACGATGTGCGATTGAGCAGGATTGATGAGATGTGGAAGATGTCGAAAGGTGTGCACATTTCCGGGAGCGGGAAGGATGGAGTTGTGAAGATTGATCTGGGTGGGAACAAGATTGACATTGCGGGTGATGAGAAGGGCGGGAAGGTGAAAATAGATATTGGTGGAAAGAAGATTGAAGTGACGGGCGATGAGGATGGCGGGAGTGTGGATATGGGGACGAAGCCAGGGGAGGGTGAGCCGGAGGAGAAGGAGCCGGAGGGGAGGTAGGGGGCGGGGAATTGGCGATCTTGTGATCTG
>CAZWJR010000093.1:0-10305 GCA_964634655.1 uncultured Isosphaeraceae bacterium
CAACGCCATCCGACAGGGCGGCGGCCCCCAAGGGGCCGAACGCCAGCACCGCCATGGCCGCCTCACCGCCCGGGAACGGCTGGAACTGCTCATTGATCCTGCCACCACTTCCTTTGAATGTGGCCTCTTCGCCGCCTGGGAAATGTACAAGGAACACGGCGGGGCCCCTTCCGCGGGCGTCGTCACCACCATCGCACCGGTCGGCGGCAAACTCTGCATGATCATCGCCAACGACGCCACGGTAAAAGCCGGTGCGTTTTTCCCGATGACCTGCAAGAAGATTATCCGCGCACAGGTGATCGCCGAGCGAGCCCGCTTGCCGCTTCTGTATCTCGTCGATTCCGCTGGCGTGTATTTGCCGCTTCAGGAAGATGTCTTCCCGGATACCGATGACTTCGGCCGCATTTTCCGCAACAACGCCGTCATCAGCGCCAAAGGCATCACGCAAATGGCCGCCATCATGGGCAACTGCGTGGCCGGCGGCGGCTACCTTCCCGTGCTCTGCGACACGCTCCTGATGACCGATGGCAGCGGCCTGTACCTCGCCGGCCCCGCCCTCGTCAAAGCAGCGATCGGCCAGGAAGTATCCAGCGATGAACTCGGCGGCGCACAGATGCATGCGGAAATCTCCGGCACCATCGACTTCCGCGAAGCCGATGACCCCGCTTGCATCAAACGCCTGCGCTCACTGGTCCATGCGGACATGGCCCACTCACCCACCGGCAATCCGCCGTTTGAGCCCGTCAAACCCAAGCGCAGAGCCGATGAAATCATCACCATTTTCAAGAGCGATTCCGCCCAGCAGTACGACATGGTGGAATTGCTCGAGTGCATCATTGATGATGAAAGTTTCAACGAGTACAAAGCCGAGTTCGGCCGGTCCGTTATCTGTGCCTATGCCCGCATCGGCGGTCGGCCGTGCGGCATTGTCGCCAATCAACGCAAGTTGACCCAGCGAAAAATGCCCGGCGGCAAGGCTGGCCCCAGCGTTTCCGTGAACATGCCTGCCGTCATCTACGATGACTCCGCCGACAAATCCGCCCGCTTCATTCAGGATTGCAACCAGAAGCGCATCCCTATCATCTTCATCCATGATACGACCGGCTTCATGGTGGGCCGCGATTCCGAACAGTCCGGCATCATCCGCAGCGGCGCAAAAATGGTAAACGCCATGAGCAATTCCATCGTGCCCAAGATCGCCCTCATCGTCGGCGGCAGTTACGGCGCGGGAAACTACGCCATGTGCGGCCGCGCATTTGATCCGCTGCTCACCCTCGCCTGGCCCGGCGCGCGCTGCAGCGTCATGGGCGCTGCTTCCGCCGCCAACACCCTTCTGCACATCGATCTGGCCGCCCGAGAACGCCAGGGCGAAAAGATCGACGAAGCCATGCGCAAGGAACTGCTCAACGCCATCACCAAAAGTTACAGCCAACAGCAGGACATCCGCTACGGCGCGGCTCGCGGCTGGGTCGATCGCCTCATCGAACCCGAAAAGACTCGCGAAGAACTGATCCGCTCACTGGAGATCGCCGCGACGTTTCCGATTGAAGGCGAGTTCAAGACCGGCGTGTTGCAGGTATGAGATGCCGTCTGTCACGGACATCGTGGCGATTCTTATCGTCCTCGCCCTCCCCGTCCTGCTCATCCAACTGCTCGCGCGACTGTCCGGATGGACCAAACTCGCAAGGGCGTATCGGCTTCCCTCACCCCGCCTCACCGATGGCCGCGCCGTTCGGTTCCAGAATGCGCAGGTCGGTCCGCATGTATTTGGCGGCATTAACAACGGACTGAACATTCATGTTCACGAAATGGGATTGCGATTCTCCGTTTGCCTCGTCGGCGTCGCATACCGCGCCTTCTTCGTCCCATGGGAAGAAATCAGCATTGCCCACCAATCCCGTCGTGAGGTGCAGCTGACATTTGAACGCGTGCCGGATGTGCCGCTGCGCATGAGCAAAAACACATTTGACCGCATCATGGCGCTGGCGCCAAAATGAACGACGCCCGCGAATTGCAATTCGCAGGCATCGCCATCAATAACTCAATGCTGGATGCAATCAAATCGTCGCTTCCGTCACGCTCAACACTTCCTCCACCGTCGTCATCCCCGCAGCGATTTTCTTGAACCCGTCCTCGCGCAGCGTCACCATGCCACGCCCTGTGCATGTGCGACGAAACTCCGTCACATTGGGATTGCGCGCGATCTGATCACGCAGATGGTCATCCAGCACCAGCAGTTCATACAACCCGCTGCGGCCGCTGTAACCCGTCTTGCGGCACCGGTCGCAACCCTTGCCCTCTCGCAGTGTGGCCGCCGTAACACCGTGCATGACCAGAAACTCTGACATATCCGCCTTCACCGGCACATCTTCGCCGCAGCCCTTGCAAATGCGCCGCACCAGCCGCTGCGCCAATACAGAATTCACCGCCGCGCCCACAAGGAACGGCTCGATCCCAATATTGATCAATCGCGTAATGGACGCTGGCGCATCATTGGTGTGCAGCGTGGACAGCACCAGGTGTCCCGTCATCGCCGCTTGAATTGCAATCGTCGCCGTCTCCATGTCGCGGATTTCACCCACCATGATCACGTCCGGGTCCTGCCGCATCAGTGCACGCAGCGCCACGGAAAACGTCATACCGATTTTTTCATGCGTCTGAATCTGCGTGATGTGCTGAAGGTTGTATTCCACAGGGTCTTCCACCGTGGACACATTCAATTTTCGCAGATCCATCTGCTGGATGGATGCATAAAGCGTTGTCGTCTTTCCAGAGCCCGTCGGCCCTGTCACCAGGATTATGCCGTGCGGATGGGCAATCTGGTTCTTCCAAAGCATCAGCGTGTCTTCCGCAAAACCAAGTTCATCAAGCGTAACGCTGATGGACCGATTGTCCAGAATTCGCATCACCGTCTTTTCACCCTTGGGCGTGGGAATGGTGGAGACGCGCAGATCTAGTTTGCGGCCAAGCACCGTCACGCGAATGCGCCCGTCCTGCGGCAATCGCCGCTCCGCAATATCCAGATTCGCCATGATCTTGATGCGCGAAGTCAACGCCGCGTGCATCTTCCGTGGCGGATTCATCATCTCAAACAGCACACCGTCAATGCGGAATCGCACCTTCAATGACTTTTCATCAGGCTCAATGTGAATGTCAGACGCGCCTTCCTTCATCGCCGTCTGAATAATGTGATTCACATATTTGACGACCGGCGAAGACTCCGCGTCGTCGCCGTCCGCAATTCCACTGCCTGGCTTTTCCTGCTGAACGACCTCAACATCATCCATTTCCACATCGGAAAGAATGTCGTCAACGTTGTATTCCTCGGTTTCCTTCTCGGTGAGCAGTTCGATCACGCCGCGAATGTCAAACGCCGTCACCAGCACATGCTTGATGGAGGCAACCCCCAGCCGCCGCTTGACATCGTCCAGCAGAAACACATCGTCCGGGCTCGCCGTGCCTACCACCAGCCGCGATCCTTCTTTCCGCAGCGGAAGCACCAGATTGGCCCGGCAATAGTCCGGCGTCAGTCGATGCAGCGACTTCAAGTCATACCCATCATCCCGATCCGTCGCCACACGCTCAAACGGCAGCCGCGAGCACTTCGCCACCGCCTGCTGCACATCCGCTTCATCTATTCCTAATTCAACAAGCACCGTCGCCAATTGCTTGCCCGGCGTCTGCTTCACGACGCGCTGGGCCGAAGCCAATTGTTCTTCCGTGATCGCTCCGCTGGCTCGCAACAATTCGCCAATGCTTGTCCCGGCATCTCCGCCGCCCGATTTGCCGTTCGCAGCATCCGCTGTGCCCGCACCTTCAATCGGCCACAGTGCCTGCGCTTCGCCGGCTTCCTCGCCGATCGCCGGGCCAAAATCCTTCAAAACATCGTGATCAGTGGTGCGCACGCCCGCTCCTCATCATCGCTTCAGCATGATCGTGAATGAAACGCTCAAATTCAGCGAGGCATCCTCGCCGATGAGCGTCGCCGAATCCTTCGTTATCTCCTCGATCCTCAACGCCACATTCTCGCCGACGATTTCCTCGCCTCGCCGCACAATTCGCCCGCTGATATTGGCCAGGGGATTCGATCCCATCAAAACCGATTTCAATTCAAGTTTCCCCGCGGCCTTTTCAAACTGGCTCTTTCTGTCGGCCTGACGCTTTGCCATCGTTGCCGCCGAGGTATCCACTGGGGCTACGGTCGCCTCCGTCGGCTGAACGGCATTCTCGTCGTAGAACAAGAACGGATTTCTCTGCACCGCTTGGAGCGGAACCTGCCGCTCCGTGTAGGAGCCATTCAGCACCGCAAGCACATTGGCATCGCTCGTCGGCAAAACGTTGGAAGGCTTGCCGTCTTTGCCCGCTGCCGGTCCGCCCAACCCGCTGATGAATTTCTCAATGCTCGCATCCATCTCACTGCTGGCTACGCTGGCCGCGCCGGCTTTGGAGAGCGATCGCATGAACCACAATCCGCCGCACGCCACCACAACGACCGCCACCAACACGAGCGAACCCGCGTTGAATTTCTTCTTCTCACTGATCGCGCCAAACGGATCAACCGCTTCCGCCTCCATCTCCGCCGTCATGGCAGAAAGCGGCCGCTCCATCGCCTGCGGTTCCATTTCGCCGCTGAACACCGGCATTTCCTGTGGTTCGTGTGATTCTGTCACAACGGGTCTCCCTCTTAACCAGCCTTCGGCTGCCGCGATTGAAAGTAAATGCTCAACGTGAACGATGCCTTCATGGAACCCGGCGGCAGAGCCTCTTCGTTGGGCCCCTTGCGACCATCCGATCGCGCCAGTTTCATTTGGTGAACTCGCGTGATTCGCGGCAGGTTCTCCAGTTCCAACAGAAACTGATAGAACCCATCGAACTCACCTTCCATCTCCACCTTCAACGGCTGTTCCATGTACAGCGCGGCCGGAACCGGTTTGTCACTCTTCACAGAGCGCACCGTCAACTGATGCCGCTTCGCCGTCTGCCAGACCTGCTCCAGAATCCCCTCAACATCCTGCTCGTTGGGGAGTTTGGCTTCGATCATCTCTACAGACTTCCGCCCCTTCTCAATCTCCGCGCCCATGTCGGTAATCTTGGAAGCCACCGCCGCCAGCGTGTCCAGCCGCGCCTGCTTCACCGCGATTTCGCTTCGCGCTTGCGCTATCTGCGCATTGCGCGGCTTAAAAACGTAGAAAAACGTCGCCACCGGCACCGCCAGCAGAACCGCAAGGAAAATCAATTCGCGCATTCCCACTCGCATCATTCACTCTCCATTTCCCATCCGACCCGGGATGGACGACCCTTCACCCACCGAACTGAACTCCCCGCCTTCCTTCAGCGGATTTCGCAAGCGTGGCGTCTTCAGCGGCTCAATCCGCCGCACATCCGCGTTCGGATCAAGGCCCATCGCAATCTTGAATTGCCGCATCGTCCGACCCTGGATTTCCTTCTGTTCGGAATACTCCAGCGTCACGCCTTTGAGCAGCGAAAAGCCGTTCAACTGCATCATGTAACTCGAGAGTTCCAGATCAGTTGGTGCCACGCCCACCATTGTGATCATCACCTCATATCGCGGCGGATCAACTTTCTGAACGGTCTGCCCCGCATCCTTCACCGTCTTGGCTCGCTCACCCTTGGGTGCCGCAATGAGCCGCCCCGCGCTGTCTTTCTGCCCGCTCGCCGCCGCAGATGTCGCCACCGGCTTCATCCGCTCCGACTTCATGTCAAACTCCAGCAGTGCCAACCGCTCTGGCATCCGATTGATGAGTTCCGCCATCAGAATTGACCGTGGCACCCGCTCCACCAGCGCCGCCGCCAGCTCCGCCTTGTCCAGCATTTCCTCGCGCTGTTTTTCCAGTTGCGTCAATTCCTGAATCTGCATCCCCGCCTGCTGGTACCGTTCGTTGATCGAAGCCTGATCGCGCCGCACCATGTTGAATTGCTTGTTCGTCACAAAGAACGCGCCGATGACCGCCGCCATAACAATCGCAAACAGCGAAAGGCTGATCACGTTCGTCCGCCGCTCCGCCATTTGCGTCAGGTAATCTTCCGGAAGAAAACTTGAATTCATCATGCGACATCCCTCACACGTAAGAGTCCCAACTCACACCGACCGATCACTCATTCGCTGGCGTCACGCACAGGCCGCACGCCACCGCCCATTCCGGCCGAGGCGAGCCGCGATTCTCCGGCGGCGTCAATCGCGCCATCGGGTCACCCAACTGCCCCGGCAGACGCAGCGCCTTCACAATGTGCTGACACGCCCACGATTGCCTCGCCTCACCGCCCACAAAAATCGCCCGGTTGATCGGTCGCTGCGGGAACAATCCCTGGTGATATCGCAGACACATCGATAGTTCATCCGTCATCGTCTCCAGCAGTTCCGTCAGATCAACGCTCACCGCTGGATGCTCACCCTCCACAGGTGTCACTTCGCATTGCAGTTCCGGCGGCGCTGCTCCCGTCCGCCGTTCCGCCACTGCCGCAACCGCCGAATGTGCTTCCAACTCCGCCTTCGTGGCAAGCGATGAAGGCAATGGCTGCACCGGCTGCGAATTCGTCTCGCCCGATCCGCTCCGCGTCTTGGCGCTTCGCAACGCCAGCCGATGCGTTCTCGCCGCACCCATTTCCAGTTTCATCGTCCCCGCCACCAATTGATCAAAGTGCTTGCCGCCAATGGGAATGTGCCGCGCAAACACAATCTGCTTGCCGTGCGCAATCGCTGCCCTCGTCCCGCCCCATCCCATGTCGATGAACAGCGTCGTGACATTTACATCCTCCGCCCGGCGGTGAATGTGATCAAACGCGCGCACCATCGCCTGCGTATCCGTGTGCACGCCCACCACTTCCATCTTGCACTTCTTCAGCAGTTCCACGTACCGCATCACCGTGTCGCGCGCAATGGCAAAACAAATCACTTCTTTCTGTGATTGCCCATTCCGATGCACCGCGCACACTTCCATCGGCCGAACCACCACACCATGCGGCGGGCAGCCCATTTGCGTCTGCAACTGCGTCTTGATCACATCATCACGACTGATGCCGCCCACCAGTTCGCTCTCATTAATCTGCATGTGCTGAATGAACGTCTGCGCCGCGGGAACCGCCACCACCGCACGCTTCCCCTTGAAATCAAAATCCCGCTTCGCCCCTTGCACCCAATTCTCGATGAATGCGTGAAACTGCTCCGGATCAGATCGAATCCCATCCGGAACATCCGTCTCCGCGCTGGCCAGCGTCATCGGTTGGTCGCCCGTCCCGATCTGCAGCATCTTCACCGACGCCGATCCAATGTCGATCGCGATCGCCGAGTGCTGGGTCGAGAACATTCCAAATCCCATCGGGCGGCTCCAATTCCGGCGGTCCGGCAATCGAGGTTCAGAAACAAAAATCCCAATATCCGGGCGGGCAAACAATTCATGGGCGCGGTTCAACCGTCCTTGGCTGCACCGCCATTCCCTCGTCAGAATCGACCCCACAGACCTTCGAGTTAACTTCTTGCCCCTCACCGCATTATCGAATCCGTTGAAATGGTTGATCTGTCCCGATCAGATCATGCGAGTCCGATGATGCGTTTGTCTGATAACGCCGCGTGTATTCCCTCCCCCTTGAGGGGGAGGGTTAGGGAGGGGGTGGGGCGCAAGATGTCGCTCGGCCCCACTTGTCACGCCCGCCGCAACAACTCCATCGCCCTCTCCACCGCGCGTTCCCCCTCCCTCGAGGGAGGGGGCCAAGGGGGTGGATGAGAAGCCGGCACCTACCAAGTGCGTTGCGCTTCATTCTTCCCGCAACAACTCCATCGCCCTCTCCATCGCTTCCCCCAGCGCCGCAAACCCGCGTGAAAAATCCCATTCCTGCCGCGATCGATCACCCGTCGTATTACTGATCGCCCGCAACTCAATCGCCGGCACACCCAACCGCCGCGCCGCATGCACCACCGCCGCACCCTCCATCGCCTCCGCCACCGCGCCAGTCCGCCTCACCACCTCCGCCGCCGCCGCATCCGTCCCGCTGCACGTCGCCACCGTTGCAATTGGCCCAATCAAAAACGCTTCGCTCAACTTCTCCAACAATCTTTCATCCACCGGCACCGCGTTCCCCTCAAAATCCCCCAACGGAAATCCCAGCCCCGCCATGTTCACAAAACCCTTCGGCGTAACAATCCCCTCCTCCATGTACACACAACTGGAAGCCACCACGCAATCGCCAATCTTCAAATTCGATCCCGGCAGCGCGCCCGCCAACCCCACGCTCATCACCGCATCAAACGGTAGTTTGGATCGCACAATCGCTTCCGTCGTCGCCGCCGCCGCATTCGTTCTGCCCACTCCCGCCGTCACCACCACCGCCCCATTCACCGCACCGATCGCCTTGGCCTCTGCTTCAACGGATGGAATGATCAGCACGCGCATCGGTCAGGATTTTGCCCGCACCTTGCGCACACTTCGCACGGCCTTCGGCGGAGCCGGCCGCTGCGTCCCGCTCAACCGCCGCAGCACATCCAGCAGCGTTCCCGCGCTCACGCACCGCGCCTTGGGAAACTGCTCTCGTGCCGCATCAATCTTGTCCTTCTCGCCATCCACAAAAATCACCGGCACCGCCTTCAACTTCTTGAACTCCGTCGTCACCGCCGCAATCTGCCGACCATGCGATGGCAGCCGCACCAGCGAAATCACCAGCGCATCCGGTGGCGAAGCCTTGATCTTCTTCCACGCCGCCTCACCCGCCCCATCCTCCGTGCTGTAGTGCGCGATCACGGTATGACCCGCATCGCGCAGTTCAGCCACCGTCTCCATCGCCTCTTCCTTGTTCCAATGAACGTAAAAAATTCGGGACATGATTCAATCGTTCCTTGCGATGATTTCTTTCAACTTGCCTTCCAATTCCGTCAGCGAAATCGTCACCTGCTCGCCGCTCTGCAAATCCTTGAACTCAACGCGGGGCGGATCCGCCGCAACATCCTTCCCAAAAATGATCGCCGACATCGCCCGTGATTTGCTCGCATCTCCCAGCAGTTTACCGACATTGCGCGTCGTCTTGTACGAGTGCCGCACATGAAACCCGTTCCGCCGCAGCCCCGCCACCGTCTGCCGCATCTTCCCCTCCGCTTCATCAGCCGCAACAACCGCAAACGCATGCGGCCGCAAAGGCTTCATGTACACCTCCTCCGGCAGCAGACCCTTGTCATGCAGAATATTCCCCAGCACAACATCCCCCATCCCAAACCCGCACGCGGGCAACGATGGCCCGCCGAAACTTTCGATCAGATTGTCATAACGACCTCCACCGGCGATGGCGCGCTCCGCGCCGGTCGTTTCGTGAATTTCAAAAACCGTGCCGGTGTAATAAGCGAGACCGCGAACGATCGAAATGTCTACATCGCACCAATCCGGGATTCCGGCTTGTTCGAGATGCGCGAACATTTTGGCTAGGGCTTCCGATTGTGAGTGAATAGAAAGGCCGGTCAACAAAACATCGGCAACAACTGCGTTGCTTCCCCGCGCGATCTCGACATCCAACAGCGCTCTGCCAGCGAATGGTAATACCGCGTGTGGTTTTAGACCGATTGCCTCTGCCTGCTTCACAAACTCGCTTGATGGTAATTTTGAAGATTTGTCAAGAAATTCGAGAACTTGGGGGTGGCGCTCGGCACCAATACCTTGCGAGAGCAGATAATTTGTCACGGCTGTTCGATCGCTAATGAATACCTTGGCGATGTCGGGGGTCAGCCCGAATCGTTCCAGAGCTGCGACCGCCGTCGCAATCACCTCCGCATCCGCCTTCGGCGATTCATCCCCAATAAAATCCACATTCCACTGCATAAACTCCCGCAGCCGCCCCCGCTGCGGCCGCTCCGCCCGAAAGTGCGATGGAATCGCAAACCACTTGATCGGCCTCGGCAACTCCGCCGCCTTCGCCGCCACCATTCGCGCCAGCGTCGGCGTGAACTCCGGCCTCAACGCAAACGGCGCGGTCCCCCCCGCTTTCATCGCCGCGATTTCCTTCTCATCCTTCCCGCTGAAAACCTGAAAAATCTCCGAAGCAATCCCCGGCCCGCTCTTGTGCGTGTACAGCTCAATGTCCTCAAACGTCGGCCCTTCCACCTCATCAAACCCGTGATTGATCGATGTCTGCCGCCAAACCCCCTCGATGTACCGGCGCACCGCCATGTCCTGCGGATAAAAATCCCGCGTCCCCTTCGGAGCCTGAAATTTCCGCGATCCCGTGGCAGCCATGAACACAGTTTAGAGCAGTTTCGTCATTCCCGCTAAAGGTCAGCACATCACTCCGCAGAGCGTCGCAACATCA
>CAZWJR010000094.1:0-10203 GCA_964634655.1 uncultured Isosphaeraceae bacterium
AGATTAGTATTGCATGTCTTAATTGATGAGAGACCCCCGGTAGACCACCGGGTTGATAGGCTGGACGTGTAAGAGCAGAAATGCCTTGAGCGAACCAGTACTAACGGTCAATGACTTGGTCGTGCCGACCGGGTTCCGACAATCCTTTGTCGCCCCGCGTCGAGCACTCAGCCAATCAGACGTTTCAACATTCTCGATTCGCGAGTCTTTGCTCCGACGACATTCACCAACATCATGACAACTCACCCAGCCGTGGATGAAAATCCACGGCTGGATTTGTCGGTGACCATAAGTCCAGGGAGACACCTGATCCCATCCCGAACTCAGAAGTTAAGCTTGGGCTGCCGATGATACTGCTCTGCGGGAAAGTAGGTCATCGCCGACGCTTTTGGGCTTGTTCAGGCTAAACCTGAACAAGCCCTTTTCTTTTTAAGGTACTTTTGAGGTCATTGCAGCAGTCCCGATATACAAAACGTCAGTTTTGACGTTTTTTTGTTCGTTATCCCAAGCGCATGGTGTAGAGTCGAGTCGCCCATCCCACCTCGGAGGCGGAGAACTCGATGACCAAAATCACTAGCCATGCGACCGCTATTGACTGTACTTTCATCCTCTGCCAGATTGCTCACTCTCAGGAAAAGGGCGGCTTGGGCGGTTCTCAGTTCGCAGCCTGCGCCCCAGTTCAGTCGCCACGACTTTCGGCGGCCGATGCGGCGATCAATGACCAGTTCGGTTATTCCGTTGCTGCCTCCGGAGACACCGTGATCATTGGCGCGTGGCTCGACGATCACGCGGTTGGCACCGACGCAGGATCGGCTTACGTATTCGTTCGCGACGGTGCTGGCGTGTGGACTCAACAGGCCAAACTTACCGCTCTGGAACCGCCAGGTAACGACAACAATGTGTTTGGTTTCTCGGTCGCCATTTCTGGAGACACCGCTGTGATTGGCGCACACGGCAACAGCAACGTCGTCGGATTTGGCGCAGGCGCGGCGTATGTCTTTGTTCGATCCGGCACCGTCTGGGCTCAGCAGGCCAAGCTGCTCGCTTCGGACATTGAACCCGGTGCGAATTTCGGCGTTTCCGTTTCATTGTCTGCTGATACGGCTGTGATCGGAGCGTACAACGACAATGGCCCAGCCGGGACAGATGCCGGTGCGGCATACGTCTTTGTGCGATCGGGCGGCGCGTGGAATGAGCAAGCGAAATTGGTCGCGCCAGACGCGGCAACGAGTGATTTTTTCGGCAACTCAGTTGCGGTCGCGGGAGACACGGCCGTCGTGGGCGCGTACCGCGCCAACGCCGTGGGCAGCGATTCCGGCGCCGCGTATGTCTTTTTCCGCTCCGGTACAAGCTGGACCATGCAGCAAAAGGTAGTCGCTACAGATGCGTCGTTCAATGATCAGTTTGGGATTTCAGTGGCCGTTTCCGGCAACACCGTTCTGGTTGGCTCATGGCTCGATACTTTCGGGAACAGCTTCAACGCCGGGTCAGCCTATGCCTTCGTTCGAAATGGAAGCGTCTGGACGCAACAGCAAAAACTCACCGCTTCAGACGCTCGAGACAGCAATTTGTTCGGGGTCTCCGTGGCGATCGTAGATGGCGTAGCGGTGATTGGGTCACATCTTTCAAATCCGACAGAAGACGGTAATTCGGGTTCGGCCTACATCTTTCGCCGCGCTGGTTCAACTTGGACGCAGCAATCAAAGTTGATCGCCTCCGACGCGGCGGGCAATGACCAGTTTGGCTTTGATGTGGCACTCTCTAACAATCGGGCATTCATAGGATCACCGAAGGATAACCATGCTGGCGGGATTGACGCAGGCTCGCTCTATGTCTTCGATTTGGTTGGGTGCCAACCATGCGTGGCGGATATCACCGGTGACGGTACCGTAAATGTGAGCGATCTGCTGGCGGTAATCAACGCATGGGGTCCCTGCGGCGGCTGCGCCGCGGATATCACGGGCGATGGGGTCGTCGGTGTCAACGACCTGCTGGCGGTGATCAACGCTTGGGGACCATGCCAGTAATGCAGTGATGGAGCAGACGCACAAGAACTACTTTTGCGAGCAAGAAAATTGTTGGCACTGCATTTGGGCTTGTTCAGGCGAAACCTGGACAAGCCCTTTTCACGTTTTGTTACCGCGAATTAGCATCTCAAAATAGATCAGCGGCGTGCCCTTGTAATTCACGCGCCCAACTTCCTCAAAACCGCATGCGGCATAGAAACCTCCAGCCCCGACCGCTGCGTCGTAGGCATCCAATCGAATTGCATCCGCCGGCCATGTCTTGGCAATCCGAATCGCTTTCAAAATGCAACGCCGGCCAATACCTTGCCGCTGCAAGCGTGGGACCACTGCCATGTTGGTCAAATAGAGCGGAGTTTCGCACTCCGTGAAGTAACTGCGATCAATCGCCCAAGGCTTTTTCGTCGCAAGATTCAGCGTCGCAATCACCCTGCCGGCACGCTTGGCAATGTACACCCTGCTGGTGCGCATTTGATACAGCACACCCTTTTCAGTTGTCTTGGAAGTCCAATGACCTTTGCCATGCCTCGTCGTGAGATACTCCGAAACCGCGTTGTGCAATGCAGCGAGTTCCGCGGCGTTTTCAGGAGTTGCTGGATTGAGAGAGATCGTTTTCACGGATCAAGGCTGCACTGGAATGACAGCCCCTTCAGGACGATTCGTGCGATAGCGGTGGAGAATTGACTTGAACTTCTCCGCAATGCCAGTCTGCATGTCGCAATGAAGGTTTGTCCCGGGGCCGAATGCCTTTGCCTCCAAACAATGAAAACACAGCAGGCACTCGTACACATCAGCTCCCACCTCCCATCGAAGGCACCAGTCCGCGTGAAACCCGCCGCATCTTTTGTTTCCGCTGTATTCGACAAGCGAGCCGTCTGCAACAAAGAGTTCCAAAAGCCGCGAGGTGTCCGGCTCCACAGGTTGAATCGGCTCCAGATAGAACCTCTCGCCGTGAATGAGCTGCAGATCGTTTCGAGTGAGTTCATGCTTGTACAAATCGTTCTCGAACATCGGATGCGGCAGACCCTCATACATCCGAAGACGATCAGCGTGCTTTACCCCGGCGACAATCGCTGCGCGGTGGCTGAAGTCCTGTGACAAGCCCGTATGGTTTCCGCTGGCGCGGCATCCGGCGAGAACCAACAGGAAGAGCAGAGCAAATTGAATTGGGTGAGACTTCATGTAGATAAGGGCTTTCGCAGCGATCATACAAAAGCCGCGACCCAATGGGTCGCGGCTTTGGAGTTCAAGCAAATTCAATCCCTCGATTTCAGGCGGGTTCGCCTTCCATGGAACCGGTCAAGAAGTTGGCAAGGCGGCGCTGACGCACTGGGTGCTGGAGTTTGCGAATTGCCTTGGATTCAACCTGGCGAACACGCTCGCGCGTCACCTTGAAGATTCGGCCGACTTCTTCCAATGTGTAGGTGTATCCATCGCCGATGCCGTAGCGGAGTTTGAGGATTTCGCGCTCCCGGTAGGTCAGAGTCTTGAGGACATCGTTGATGCGTGCTCGCAACATGTCGTTGGTAGCCGTGTCAGCGGGGGCGTCCTGACGCTCATCCTCAATGAAATCGCCAAAGTGCGAATCTTCTGATTCACCGACTGGGCGATCGAGGCTGATCGGATGACGTGAAATCTTCATCACTCGCCGTGTCTCATCAACGCTCATCTTGGCGCGCTTGGCGATTTCTTCCATCGTCGCTTCGCGGCCGAGTTCCTGGAGCAAGTGCTTCTGGATCGTCCGCAGTTTGGACATCGTTTCGATCATGTGGACCGGCACACGGATGGTGCGGGCATGATCAGCGATGGCCCGGGTGATAGCCTGGCGGATCCACCACGTCGCGTACGTGGAGAACTTGTAGCCGCGCTTGTACTCGTATTTGTCCACTGCTCGCATGAGGCCGGTGTTGCCTTCCTGAATAATGTCCAGGAACGGCAAGCCGCGATTGCGGTATTTCTTGGCGATGGAAACCACGAGACGTAGGTTGCCGCCGGAAAGATCGCGCTTGGCCTGCTCGTATTCACGGAAGACCGTTTCGATATCCTTGAGCCGCTGGCGCAGTTGATCGGGCGTTTCCAGAACAAGATTCTGCAACCCAACCAGTTCCTCCCGCATCACAAAGACGTCTTCGGGATCGAAGCGAGTGGGGTGCTTTTCAGCCTTGTCGATGTCCTTGATGATGTGCTTGATCTTCTTGTTCACAGCCTGGAGTTTGCGGAACAGCGGTTGGATGCGGCCGGTACGCAGGCAACATTCTTCCAGCAGCGTGCCAATCTTGCGGCGGCGGTGCGTGACCTCGCTCATAAGCCGTGCCCTGCGGGCATCGCCGATATTTTCGGCCGTCAAGTGCTCCCACGCTTCGCGGTTGAGGTCCAGAAGCCGACGGGCCGTGATGAGATTTACCGGAATCCGGAAGGCGATCTTGTCCTTCGCGTTGGTCTCTGCGGTCGAAATTCGCATCGTGCGATCGAAAGGCAGGTGACCATCATGAACCTGTTGCAGAATCTCAACAGCCTGGTTGGCGACGTAATCTGATTCGAGAACCCGACGACGGAAGATCATGCGTGTCGTCTCGATTTTCTTGGCCAGACGAATTTCCTCTTCACGGGTGAGCAGCGGAATCGTGCCCATCTGCGTGAGATACATGCGGATCGGATCATCGATTCGCTTGGAGGAACTATCTGCAATGGCCTCTTGAATGACGGCCTGTGCTTCGGCCTCATCGAGGATTTCGTCGGCGGGATCGCCGCCGGCGGTGGCTGCCATAGCCGCGGCATTGGCCGCTTCTTCCGCCGTCTGGTGAGTCCCGGCCGGTTTGGGAGAGGCCACCACAACCACCACCGCTTTCTTGTCGGCTTTCTTGGGATCATCGCGCTTGAACTTCAGATTTGTCTGAAGAGGCGCCTGGAAACATTCAAGTTGATTGCGGCGGACCGTCTCCTCATCAACAAATTCCACTTCCAATCGCCGGCACAAGACGAGCAGTTCATCCAGTTTTTCTGGATCAACCATTTCATCCGGCAGGGTGGTGTTGAGTTCTTCGTAACTCATCCACTTTCGCTTGGCGGAAAGTTCGATGAGTTCTCGGAGGGTCGGGTGGAGATCAGGAAGGGTAACGCTCAAGGGAGTTGCTCCAGCGGAGGGTGAAGTAGCAAGGGGGCAATGATAGCGCGTATAAGTCAGCAATCTACGAGCGAACGCCACGAACAATGGCAGAGGCGATGTTTCCCTGCCGACGGCGTTGTTCGATAACAGTTTGGGCCGCCTGAAGCGCCTTATCGGGCGTGTTCTTCACTTGGCGGTATTGGGAGACAGTTTCGTGATATTCGTTCAAATTGATGTGCGAATGGAGCGAACAAGCCGCCTGGCACAGGATTTGTGCAGCCTGGTCTGGGTTGGTTTCACACCATTGTTCTCCTTTGAAATAGAGCGCCGATGCCAGATCACGAGCCTGGGGTTGAGTGATGGTGCGAAGGAGTTGTTGCACCGAAAACACCTCGCCCCGAGAGAGCGGAGTCAAGACGGCTTCCGCAAGATGGCGATTCACCGGGTCTGCAAAGTCGATGGAATTGAACAGTGCGTGAACTCGCCCCTCCCGTCCATCGGGCAAAGCAAAGGGATGGGTGTGCAACTCCGGCTGGTAAATGAGTATCGCCAGTATGTCCTGCTCGGCCCGGCGGCGAGCGGGGGAGATGTCTCCGAATCCGCCGACGATTTGAGCGAGCGGCTGGTCAGTTGGCTCTTCGGTTGCTTCGACGTCGTTGGAATCCGCCGCGGGTACCGGTGCCTGCCTGCGAGGAGCGGGCATTGCCGCTTCGACATCTGCGATCGTCACGTTGAACAAGTCCGCCAACTGGGCAAGCACAAGCCGCTTCTTCACACCCTGCAATGCTGCGAAACCCATGTTGGAAAGTTCCACAAGGAACATTTCCAATCGTTTTTGCCGGGCCGAAATGCCAGTGACGCCTTGCACCTGCGACCGAAAGCGATCCATCTTGAATTCCAGTGCATCAATGGATTTCGCCAGGGATTCCTCGAACCTCGCCCGGCCATCTGGAAGTTTCAACAGTTCATCGGGGTCAAGTTCATCCGGCAGGACGCAGATCTTTATGTCTACAGATTCCGTGAAAAAGACTTCCAATGCCCGATCGGCGGCCTTCTGACCTGCCTCATCGCCGTCAAACACGAGCACGACCGTTTCACAGAGGCGTGCCAGAATGCGGGCATGATCCGGCGTGAGCGCTGTGCCCAGAGTACCGACGACGTTGCAGATTCCAGCCTGATGGCAGGCGATGACATCCGTGTAGCCTTCCGTCACAATTGCCTGTTTGGCCTCAATGATGGCGCGCTTGGCCCGATGCAGACCGTAAAGCGTCTTGGATTTGGAAAACAGGGGGCTTTCGGCACTGTTGAGATACTTGGGCTCATCGGTGGGGTTGATCTTTCGCGCACCGAAAGCAATGGGGTTTCCAACATCATCGCAAATGGGAAAGATCAATCGATTGCGGAAAGCGTCGTAGCAACCATCGCCTTCTTTGCGCGGTTTCAGGAGACCCGCTTTTTTGAACAGCGATTCCGATAGGTCACGCCGACGGATGAGATTGGTGAGAGAGTCCCACTGATCCGGCGCGGCCCCGATCGCAAAGGTTTGCACCATTTCATCGCTGATGCCGCGTGCTGTAATGACCGCCCTTGCCGCCGCACCGGTGTCCTGGTCGCTCAAGGTGCGCTGGAAAAACGTGGCGGCGAATGCGTTTGCCTTGCGAAGATCCGTGCGCCGGGTTGCGTTCTCATCGGTGTTCGGGGAAGCGTTCTTCCGCTGAGTCGGTTGCAAAGTGATGTGGGCCCGTTCAGCTAGGAAGCGCAGTGATTCGCCGAATTCCATGCGGTGGTAATTCATCACGAAGTCGAACGCATCACCCCCGGCTCCGCAGGCGTGGCATTTGTAAAAGGCATTGCCCTTGTGAGTCACCACACAGAACGATGGATTCTTGTCCGCGTGAAATGGACACAGGCCCACATGCTCGCGACCTTTGGGGCGCAAGGCCACATGTTCGCCAATCAGGCGAACCAGGTCTGTCGCATCTCGAACGGTGTCTATGTCTGAATGAATTGCCAACGATTTCATCCCAATCGTGTGTGCTTCACCAGTACTGCCAAACCCATGACGCCCGGCGAAATGGTTGATGATTCTGTGAGGGAAATCATCAGCACATCCGCCCACCTCTTCACGCACCATTGCCGCTTGATTGATGCCAAATTTCACAGGCACAAAAAACCGGCGGTGCGAAACAATTTGTTGGATTGACAGCGCCGCGACAGGACATGGTCGCCGGGGCTGATTGCCATGCACGAGGGTGTTTGGGGTGCTCTGATTCTGAATCGCAGAAACGCGCCCAGAGGAGACAGCCTCCAAGGAGGAGTGCAGGCCAATCTGCATGTACGGTACGCTAATACCGGGCCGGGTCAAATCCCGGACCAGATTTTTCCGGACATTCTGGAAAAACCACCCGAAACCACCCGGATTATCTCAAACCTATTTCAGGGTTCTCGGACGCAGCCGAGGGGCATCTCACGCTGCTTTGCGGGTGTACTGACGCTTCACCGGCTTCACAATCAGGCCCCGCTTGATCACCCGGGTCGTTACCCTGACTCGGACGGGCTTGCCATCGATCATGGTGGTAACGGACTGGAGATTTGGCTTGAAGGACCGGCGTGAAACGGAAGTGACCTTCTTGCCGATGCCGCCGAGGTATTTAGCCTTGCCGCGATAGCGCAGAGAGTTTCCACGGATGGTCTTGACGCCTGTGAAATGGCAAACGCGGGACATGGCAGATCCTTTCAAGAACGGGTCGGGCCGGGTGGAGTGGTATAGTCAAAAACCCGAGCCAAGCAGTATATTCGATGGCAGGGGGGCTGGCAAGACAAGGCTTTGGCCATGTTGGCTGCCAATCAGGAAGGAGCTGGCCATGGTTCCATGGCAGAAGGCAGAGCCATGGCAAGTCTCTGGCGACTCCAAACGGGGCTGATTCCCCCTCGACGTTCAGGTCCATGATGGCGAAAATTGTGGTGTCAGCGAATGGCAAGGCTGACTGCGAAAGGAGGAACCCATGGTTGCCACCACACCAGTTCCAAAACTGCAGACCCGCATTCCGACCAATCGGGCAAATGCGCAAGCCATTGAAAAACGTGTGAACTATCCGTTGGTTCGGAAACCGCCGCTAACGAAACTACCGCGTCGCATTTGTGAAGCCAAAGCAGCCTGTCTGCCAACCGAATGCTGGTTCGGCTGATCAGGTTACGGTTTCGGGGCGGATTCCAAAGGTGACTTGGCCTTTACGAGAGATTTGAATTTTTCTCGCACTTTGGCCACCTTGGGAAGAGCCGCGCCGACAACGTAACTTTGATTGGGGTTGGTGCAGACGTAGTTCTGGTGATGCGACTCCGCAGGATAAAATTCCTTGAGAGGTTCCAAAGTGGTAACGATTGGCCGGGGATAGACCTTCGCATCGGTCAAGTCATCAATGAAAGCCTTGGCGATCTGCTTCTCTTCCACGTTGGCGTAGAAAATGGCGGATCGATATTGTGTGCCGGTATCGGCACCCTGACGATTGAGCGTGGTGGGATCATGCATCGCAAAATGCACTTCGAGGAGTTTCTCGTAACTGATCTTGGATGGGTCGTAAAGAATCTGCACGGCTTCGGCGTGGCCAGTAGTGCCGGTGCAGACCGTTTTGTAATCCGCGGTCTCTTTTGATCCGCCGGCATAACCGGAAATGACTTCCTTCACGCCATCCAATTCTTCAAACACCGCTTCCACGCACCAGAAGCACCCGCCCGCAAACACCGCCTTGGCAAGCTGGGAACCATTCTTGTCAACAACTGGTTTGGGTTCGGACATTGATGTGGCTTTGGATGCGGAAGGATTACCTGCAGCAGGATCTGCGAGTTTCGCAAGGTCCTTCTTTTCGGTGAATTTGAGTGATTCGGAGTTCAGGCAGTACCGCAGACCGGTGGGCCGAGGACCATCCTCAAAAACGTGGCCCAGGTGCCCGTCGCATCGAGCGCAGAGAATCTCCGTTCGAGTCATTCCCATACTGGTGTCGGAGTGTTCGGCAATGTTTTCCGGTGAGATGCCTTGAAAGAAGCTTGGCCAGCCCGTGCCAGAGTGGTACTTGGAGGTGGATGAGAAAAGTGGCAGGCCGCAACAGACGCATGAGTACACGCCGTCTTTCTTGTTATCGAGCAAATTGCCGCAGAAGGCACGTTCGGTGCCCTTGCCACGGGTAATGCGAAACTGATCCGCGGAAAGCAGTTTCTTCCATTCATCATCCGATTTGACGACCTTTGGCATTTCAATCGGGCCGACCAACTCGCCTTTGGAATTGAAAACACGAACACGAACCATGGGTGCATCCTCATTTGTTTGAGAGTGGTTTTCAGCGGAGGCTGGCGGTTCAGCCACGGAAGCGTGCGGCGATTGATCGGTGCAGCCGAACGCCAAGGCGGCGGTCATTGCCAGAAGGCTCATCAAGCCGGGAGTGTGCATGTTCATGCCCATGTTACGGCGACGCCGGGGTGAAGGTTTGGAATCTTCATCCGAAGGCCGTCATCGGCTGGAAAAACAGGGTTCCACAGCCAAAGCGGGTGACCGGACTTGAACCGGCGACATTCACGTTGGCAACGTGATCGACGCCGACGACATTTCACCCTAACAAACAATCGAAAAATTCCTCTCAAAATACTTTTCGTCATGATATCATCGGTACGCACATCCGGTGGATAACCGGTGGAAAATGGCCTGATTCACGTTCAGGAGGTCCGATGCCAGCACCCAACGCCATGACCGCTGTTGAAGAGTATTCGGTAAGTCGTGCATTTCTGGGGCGAGGGGGCAAGGTGATCAAATTCAAATGTTCGACGTGCAGATCTCCCCTTCGAGCGGATCTGCAGGACGCCGGCGGCCAGGATTCTTGCCCGCACTGCGCGTCGGCGTTTGTTGTGCCTGGTGAGCGCGAACTTGTAGAGTGGAATCAACAGCAGGCGGATGCAAGAAATGCAAAAGAGGCTTTGCGCAAAGCACCAATTGCACCGGCACAAGTTCCGCCCCCTGCCGCAATCCAGCAACGGCGGATGGTATCGGTGACGCCTGAGTATCCCGTCGCTGACGCTTTCATC
>CAZWJR010000095.1:0-10190 GCA_964634655.1 uncultured Isosphaeraceae bacterium
TGTTCAGAACCAGGCTTCCGAAATTCTGCCTCGTATCAATATCACCGGACCGGGTGAGAAGTCTGCCAACGCTTTGTTTTCCTATCCTGAAGATTGGCCGCAATTGAGCCACAAACGTGGCGGCGGCGGCGGTTTTCAGGAAACCCCGGCCAATCGCTCGGTCTGGCAAACCCTTCGGGAGAAGGAAGTTCCTGTCGATTTCACCAACAACACGTTTGAACAGGTCAAGACGTTCCTGGAACAGGTGACCGGCTTGAATATCTACGTGGACTGGAAGGCCCTGAACAACGTGGGTATTGACAAGGACACCGAAGTCTCTCTGAAACTTCAGAACGTCAATGCATCCACCGCTCTGGAGCGAATACTTGATCAACTCGGCGAAGCCGATTCGCGGCCCCAGTTCGATGTGCAAGATGGCATTTTGATCATCTCAAGCGATGAAGCAATGCGCAAGCGCACAATCCTGCTTGTGTATGACATTCGCGACTTGCTCTTTCAGGTCGGCATCTTTGAACCGGCACCCGGACTTGATTTGAACAGCGCCTTGAATCAGGGCCAGCAACAGGGCGGTGGCGGCGGTCAGGGTGGCGGCGGCGGCGGTGGCGGCGGATTTGGCGGTGGTGGCGGCGGCGGTCAGGGTGGCGGCGGCGGCCAAAGCGGCGGCAGCATTTTCGGCGGCGGCGGCGGCGGCGCGGCTCCGGACCCGCTGACTCATGAGGAACTCGTCAAACAAATCGTTGACATCATCCAGGAAAACGTCGACCGCGAAGGTTGGTACGACATGGGTGGCACCACGGGCAGCCTGCAGGAACTCAACGGCAACCTCATCATCACCAATACGCCGACCAATCACCGCAGCATTGAAAATCTGCTGGCCCAATTGCGTGAGATTCGGGCTTTGCAGATCAACGTGGAATCCCGGTTCATGACCGTTGCAACCAACTGGTTTGAGAAAATCGGCATCGATCTGGACTTGTATTTCAATTCAAACAAGAACGCCTTCAATGCGGCAAAGGCCGTTGACCCCAACTTTCACTTGAGCGATTTCTTCAATGGATCCGGCCGCTTGAAAGACCCCGTGGTCTTCGGCGCACCTGGCCAGATCACCCCGACCAGCACGTTCAATACCGTGCCGACCGGTTCATACATCGGAATCCCCGGAACACAACCCGCCGATGGCTTTGGCAACGTGCAATACAACCTGGTCGCAGCGCCCGGTGCCCCGGTTCGCACAACCAGCGGCGTCGCACCCATTGGCGTCACTCAGAATTCCAGCAGCTTGGTTGGCAGACTTGCAGATTTCTCCAGTACGTTTGCAACCACCGCCCTTGGTACCCCAGCCATGACGGTTGGCCTGCAATTCCTGGATGACATTCAAGTTGATTTACTTATTGAAGCAACCCAGGCAGATCGCCGGGCAGTCATCCTTACGGCTCCAAGATTGACGTTCTTCAACGGACAGCGTTCTTGGGTTGCGGTGACCACTCAAACCGCCTACGTAGCCAGTCTGACGGCTGTCGCTGGAGATGCAACAGGTGCGTTCACTCCGAACGTCGGCCGCATAGCGGCTGGTTTCAGCCTCGAAGTGGAAGGTGTGATTTCATCTGATCGTCGTTACGTCACCATGACCGTTCGATTTGACTTCTCTGAACTCCTCTCTATTGACGAATCCCAGACATTTACCGGTGCGGCAGGCGGAACGGGCGGCAGCAGCGGCGGCGGCGTTTTCGCCGGGTCCGTTACCCTGCCATCCTTGCGGGTTTCGCAAATCCGAACCACCGTCTCCGTGCCCGACAAGGGAACGGTCCTCTTGGGCGGCCAACGGCATGTCGAGGAGATTGAAGTTGAGGTTGGCGTGCCTGTGCTTTCCAAGATTCCGTTCATCAACCGTTTCTTTACGAATCGGGCCACCGAGAAGAATGAGCAGACTCTGCTCATCCTCATTCGGCCGGAGATCATCATTCAGCAGGAGAACGAAGACCTGCTCTTCCCCGGTCTGGGTGATTCGTTGAGTGGTGGTGGGGCCTACCTGCGGTAATCGGGCAGGGAAAGAGTTGTTGAAACAGACCCCGCGGCGGCACCTTCTGGTGCCGCCGTTTTTCTTGGAGTATCGCTTATGGAGATGGCCCAAGTCCGGGCACGCGCTTTCTCGCCGAATCCTTCATGGGCACGGCAGTCTGTTGCATTCCCGTGGGCGTGCGGCTAGGCTATCTTGATTCGCAGTACAGGGAGCTTCTGGCTATGACTTCGGCAACATCGCGTCTGCGCGTCTCTGAACACGAGGGCGTTACGCGCATTGAGTTTGTGGATCGAAACATCCTGGATGAGGCCAATATCCAGCAGATTGGCGCGGAAATCACCCGCATTGTGGATTCCAAGCCCAGTCCCAAAATCCTTATCAGTTTCGACAACGTCGATCACCTTTCATCGGCCGCGCTGGGAACGCTCATCACGATCAACAACCGGATTCGCGGCAAAGATGGTCAACTGCGGCTGGCCAACATAGACCCGCAAATCTATGAAGTCTTCGTCATTACGAAGTTGAACAAACTCTTTCAGATCCACCCGACCACCCAGGAGGCGATCGCCAGTTTCTCCTGATCTCTGCGGCGCAGTCGGAAGGGCCATTGTGGTGTGGGAATCGTCAGGGACTCGGCCACGCCGCGACACACGACACAAGCCGCCAATGACCACGGCCTCCAACGAATCATTCAGCAGTACATTCGTGCTTTCCAATCGCCGGGATGACATTGAGCAGGCCGAGGAAGCCATGCTGCAGGCCGTGGAACGCCTCCAGTACGACCGTGCCAGCCTCTTTGCCGTTCGCCTGGCTCTGGAAGAGGCCTTGAGCAACGCCTTCAAGCACGGCAACAAGCAGGATGAGAACAAGACCGTGCGACTGGATTGCACCATCGACTCCGATGCCATCGTAATTGACGTGCAGGACCAGGGCGATGGTTTTGACCCGGACTGTATTCCAGATCCCACCGAAAATGAGAACGTCGAAATCCCCTGTGGCCGCGGCCTGAAACTCATGCGTGCCTTCATGACCGAAGTCCATATCTATCCCCCCGGCAATCGGGTTCGGATGAAATACATTCGGCCGGCGGAAGCTGAAGTCGTGTCCGCGGGAACATGACCCAATTGAACTCATGCCAGGTTGGATACCCGCCAAAGGGTCCATTCACCATTACCGGGGGTAGGGCCGATCGCCTCGCCCACCCGCATCCCGCACCGCTGTGAGAAAGCACGATATCGCTGCCGTTCCTGGGACCGGTCCAGCGATTCCACATTAGATCAACCGGGTTGATGCCAATGGGAACAATTCGGATTCTGGTGCAATTTGTGGTCTGCCGGCGAAGAACGCGTTCGAACCTCCCCAGAATACCTTTGAATGGCTTTGAGCCTCCGGCAAGGTCTCGTTCTGCTTCGTGGCGGTCAACAGTGCCTCTCTTGAACGGCAAGCCTCCCAGCCAAAGAAAAACTCCCCGTTGCCGGGGAGTTGGGGGCTACTGAAAGTTTGCCGTCACGTCATGGTCCGATGGAGATCGCACCGAACCCTTGCACGATGCTCACGTTGACCCAGTCGATTCTCATACCCAGGCCGCCGGGTGCCGAGTTCTGGAATCCATTTGGCGGTGCTGTGGTATCGCCGGACGAGAGGATATAGATTCGGCCATAAACGTTGCGGTTGGTCCGATTGACGAATCGAGAGGCTCCCTGTGCGTCATGGGGAATTGGAATCTCAGCCCCCTGCGCAGTCGCCGTCAGCGGGTCAACACCGACAAAGACCCATCGGTTGGATGTCCAATCAAACAGTTCAGTGAATACCAGAGCCGTGGGATCAGGATTTAGAACCTCTGTGGTGAACTGGATGGCCCAGTTCTTTCCCGGCGGGGCTTTGGCACGAACCATCAGATCCATGGTGAATCCGGTAGCTAGGTATTTCACCTCGTGTGCGACAGCCGTTGCTTCACCCGGTGCACCCACCAGATTCACGACATGTTCACGCTGGGTGTACAGCGACTGGACGACCATGTAATTGTTGTCGGATCCCTTTATGGAATACAGGTTTCCATACGCAAGATTTCCGCGCAACACCCAGAACGCTTCCAACTGCGGCGATTGATCGAAGCCCGTGCCTGGGAAGTGAGTACTCAAAATCAGATCGGCGGTGACGCGTGGCCGCACAAACCCGCCGATACGGCGAGGCTGGAACTGCGGGTTGGCGTCAGGGCCGCACGCAATGTCATCCGGCAAGCCGGGTGGCGTCGGAGTGCCGCACTGCAGGAAGCTGCCATCCATCAAGGCCTGCCGCAAGAAGAACGGAGCGATCGGAATGCCAAAGAACTGCTTGCAGATTCCTTGTACACACGCGGCAGCGCCGGCAGCCATCGCACACGCCGCACTGGTACCGCTGAATGTTGAAGTGTATGAGCGGTTCCAATTCCCATTGGGCAGGAACAAATCTCCGGAGCCTCCGGTCGTGGCGACCAATTGGCCATAGCCGGACATATGAACCCGGTTGGAGCTCGTAACGGGAGCCTGCTGGTAATAGTTGGATGTCGCCACACGACAGAATGGCGTACCTGGAGCAGCCGCGCCAACGATAATGGCGCCACTGTCTCCCAGGTCATCACCGATATCATCGAGGTTCTGACAGAAATCACCGGCTGCCACAAACACGGTCACTCCCAGATCCGTGCCCAACGCCAGCATCGTCCACCCGAATTCATCATCGGTGCTCAAATTGCCGGGCCCAAGGTTGGGGCCGAATGGACAGCACATCACATCGCCGGGGCTCAAGATCGTAAACGCATTAGTAAACGCAGTCTGATACCGCACACCTTCTTCAGCGCTGGTGAGCGGGAAGAAAAACAGTTGGGCATCGGGGGCCACGCCAACCATGCCCTTGGCATCGTTCAGCGCGCCGATAATTCCTGATACGGCTGTCCCGTGTGAAGGACGGCCGATTCCGGGAATCATGATCATTGTCTGACCTGGTTCCGGCGTCACATTCAGGTCTTCGTGACCGGAGTAGAACGCGTGGTCAAGAATTGCGACCTTTATTCCTGCTCCACGGCCGTTGTTTGCAGTACCAATTCCGTACACTTGCTGCAGTTCGCGGCCAAGCCCATAGATGCCCTCGTACCGTTGGGGCACAACCATGCTGGGATTGTCCGTCAAACGGCAGGCGGGTGGCCCGGCTACGGTATTGCCTTCGGCAAACAGGTTCATGCCTTGCCCGCCGTAGTTGCCGGGATAGTTTGGAATCGCCGGTGCGGGATAGGGCAGTGGTGTGGTGGGCGCCAATGGCAAGCCACCGCACTGATTGGCCCAACTGCTCGGTCGCAGGTAACCCTGAAGAGCCACAAACAAAGGTGTTACTGGGTTCGTTGGCGTTGCTGGCGTGCAGGCCTCGGCCGCCGGACCGGTCGCGTAGTTCACGCAAGTTAGGTCCCAGTTTCCGTTACAGCAGAATGGGTCAATTGTGCACACCGTATAGCAACATGGAGCCTGAAGGCACCCACCCAACGGATGTGCAATAAGACATCCTTCATTGAATGGCGTCAGGCATCGATCCGCAGCATTTGGATTTGGTGGAAATGCCGCCCCGCAAACCAGGTTTGCAAATGCAACGCACAATTCGTCCCACGCCCCGCCCGGGGGATTTGGCACATCGATGCAGAATGGCCGGATCTCGCCAACGGCAGTGCAGCACGCGTCGTTGCGGCAGAAAGGATAAGCATGGACAACGTAGCACGATGCAAGTTCCGGATCGCCGCAATCGAAATCGCACTGTTCACTGTTGCAATCCGTGGCCAGCGGATAGAAGACACCGCCTGCTGCTGCGCATGTGAACTCCAGCAAAGGGAAACAAACATTGGGAGCCAGGCAGCACGCCCCCTGTGGGGCTGGTGGCGGTGGAGGTGGAACATCCGCCGCAGGACAATTGGCACCGCCGAATGGCGGGCACGATTGACCGGGGTTGAAAATAGCAGCCGGATCCAGACCTCCCAGTCCGTTGCATGCGTTCTGGTCAACAACGTTGGCGCACGTGCCGTCCGGAAGGCAGCAGGCACCGGGACAGGAAAAACCTAGTGTTGCGCAGGTTACGTTGGGGGTAAACAACCCGCCCATGTTTGTGCAAATACCGGCGTCAGCGACATCCCAGCATTGGCCATTGGGAATGCAGCACGTTCCCGGTGGACCGCCATAACCCACCCACGGTTTCTGGAAGAATACATATTCAACGCAATCCAGTTTCAAAAGTGCGTTGGCAGCGGCCTGTGGATTTGAAGCCGCATCCACGTACATCATGCCAGCCAAGTCCGGCTGTGCTTTTCGGCTATTCATCGCCGCCCGCATGGTGAGAAGGTCCAGCGCTTCCTGCGATGAATGATTGGCTGGCTCGAATGTCAGGCCGTATTCGGAAATGACTTGATCCAGGGTCGTGCGGTCGGCGTTCGTGGAAAACCGAACGGATTTGTTCGATTGTGCCCGCGCCAGCACTTCATCGCGGAACTTGATTGCCAAGCGCGATTCACCTTCCGGCTTGATTACCACCGCTCGTTTTGGAAGGGCCTTTCGAGGTTGAAGTTGAATACCAACTTCCTCTGGTGTTCCGACCGGCGATGCGACCACCGCCGGCTGTTGAACTCGACCAGCTTGATTGGACATGCCTGACTGCGCCATGGCCCAGGATGGGCTAACGGCCAGCAGAGCGGCAACTGCCAAAACACGATTCAGCGTCATTACTTTTTCTCCAGACAGTTCCGGGACGGGCGTCTTGGACGTTTGTCTATATGAGGGAACGAGACATTCCAAACCTGATCGAAAAGATGGGCTGTACCGACACCCTTGTCGGATGCCCTACAAACGGACTTGTTCGGCATCCTAGCGGAAACAGTTCGGGCGTTGCAAACAGTGTACCTCATATTTTCGGCAAGGATCGACGATTGCCTCCCACAAGACTGATTTTGTACCCGAACGGCCATAGGGCGATGCGGCCCGTTTAATGCTATACGCAACAACGGCCTGCGACATGCGCAGGCCGTTGCAAAAATCTTGCAAAATTTTCGATCCGATATCAGGCTTCGGTCGGAGCGGCCGATCGGGGCACAACTTCTACCATGGGGCCGCCACCGGAACTGGCTCGCTCGGCACCCAACGCCTCGGCGGCCTCCGCAGCCTCTGCCCGCATCGTTTCCTCGTCCTCTTCCTCGGAAACAGCCGGTTCCACCAGCCGCTTGACCCGCATTTTGACGTACGGATCAAAGCCAGTGCCGGCTGGGATAAGGTGGCCAAGCAGGACGTTTTCCTTCAAGCCGGTCAGGTTATCCACCGCGCCTCGCAGGGCCGCCTCGGTGAGAACCTTGGTGGTTTCCTGGAAGGATGCGCCGGAGAGGAAGGATTCCGCCTGCAGCGATGCCTTGGTTATACCCAGCAGCAACGGCTTAGCCGTGGCTGGACGGGTTTTCTTCGTCTTGGCCGGTGATTTGCCTTCTGCTTCAGCCAGGGAATTGGCTTCGCGGACTTCATCGCGATGGACCAGTGCATCCAACGCCAGATTGGTGTCGCCCGGTTCCCCTATGCGAACCTTCGCCGCCGCCGCATCGTTGGCGTCGCGGAAGGCGAACTTGTCAACCATTTCATTGGGCAACAAGTCCGTATCGCCGGAGGACAGCACGCGCACCTTGCCAAGCATTTGCCGCAGGATGACTTCAATGTGCTTGTCAGAAATCGGCACGCCCTGGGCGCGATATACATTCTGGACTTCGTCCAACATATACGAGTACAGCGCGTCCTCGCCCTTGATGCGGAGAATGTCGCCTGGAATCAGCGGGCCTTCCGTTAGCGGATCGCCTGCTGATACATGGTCGCCGGTGTGAACCAGCAGGTGCTTGCCCTGTGCCACGTGGTGCGGATGCTCCAAGCCGGAATCAGCAATCACCAAAATCGTCATCTTGCCCTTGCGCTTATCCGAGTGCAGTTCCACACGGCCAGAAATCTCCGCCGTCACCGCTGGATCCTTTGGCGTACGCGCTTCAAAAATCTCCGTCACGCGCGGCAAACCACCAACGATATCCGCCGAACCCGCCACTTCCTTCGGCTGACGAGCCAACATCTGCCCAATCGCAATTCGATCATTTTCCTCCACCTCAATACGGGCCTTCGCAGGCAAGTGATGGAAATCAAGAATCGTGCCCTTGTCATCTTCAACAATAATCTGCGGGTGCTTCTCGCCGGTGTGTTCAATCACGATAAGTTCACGCACGCGGCCCTGCTTGCTGGCCTCTTCGCGCACCGTTTCGCCAACTTCAATGTCCTTGAAGCGAACAACGCCGGACTTCTCCGCCAAAATCGGCACGCGGTGCGGGTCCCATTCCACCAAAATCTGCCCCTTCTTCACCTTCGTGCCGTTGGTCACCTTGATCGTCGAACCGTAAGGCACCTTGAACTTCTCAAGTTCGCGGCCCTTGTCATCAACCAACGCCAGTTCGCCGTTGCGCTTGAGCGCCGTCAGCACCGTGACATCGCCGGTCTTCACTTCAACTTCATTGCAATCACGAATCTCCACCACGCCGCCCTGCGATGCCTTGTGGCTGGTCTCCACCAGTCCGCGCGCTGCGATGCCGCCGGTATGGAACGTCCGCATCGTCAACTGCGTGCCCGGTTCGCCGATGGATTGTGCCGCAATCGTGCCCACCGCCAAACCTTCTTCTGCAAACTGGCCGGTGGACATATCCATGCCGTAGCACCGCGCGCAGCAGCCACGGGATGTATCGCACACCAGCGGGCTGCGCACCTGGACCGAATCAATCCCAAGGCTTTCAATGCGCGTGGCAATCTTCGCCGTAATCAACTCATTCTCCGCCACGATGGTTTCATCCGTGCGAGGATCAACAATCGTCTGCCGCGCCGTCCTGCCGATGATGGCGTCCTTGAGCGGCACATCAATCTCCTCACCCTTGTAGATGGCCCGCTTGGGGATGCCCATCTTGGTGCCGCACTCAATTTCCGTCACCACAACGGATTGCGCCACATCGTAAAGTTTGCGGGTGAGGTAGCCGGAATCTGCGGTTTTCAGCGCGGTATCCGCCAAGCCCTTGCGTGCGCCGTGGGTGGAGGAGAAATACTCCAGCACGTTGAGGCCTTCACGAAAGTTGGCCCGGATCGGCGTCTCAATAATCTCACCGGATGGCTTGGCCATCAGGCCGCGCATGCCCGCCAGTTGCTGCATCTGGCTGATGTTGCCACGCGCCCCGGAGGTGGACATCAAATACACCGGGTTGAGGTACGCGGTGCCCTCGGCAGAATCAATCGGCACTTCCCGGCCCTGGTCATCGCGGCGATCGTTCTTGAGGGTTTCCACAAGGCTCTTGGTGATCTGCTCGCGGCAGTGAGCCCAAAGGTCAAGCAACTGGTTGTGGCGTTCGCGCTCGGTGATAGCGCCTGCGCCGTAGGCTTTCTCCACGCGTTCCACCTTGGCTTGTGTGGCGTCGATAAGCAGGTGCTTGTCTGCGGGGATGCGGAGGTCCGTGATGCCGATGGAAAGGCCGGAGGTGGTGGAGGACTTGAACCCCAGTTCCTTCATGTTATCAAGGAGTTCCAGCGTGGCGGGGCGACCGAGGCGGGCGTAGGTGTCATCAATGACCCGGCTGCAGCCTTTTTTGCCGAGCGTGCAGTTGTAGAAAGGCATGCCATCGGCAAGGATATCGGAAAAGAAGACCCGACCTACGGTGGTGATGATGCGCCGGTTGGGGGGCATTTTGTCAACCGCGCCCTTTTCGCTGTTGGCCACTTCATCAAACCGCTTCAAGCGGACTACGATCGGTTCATGTCGTGCAATGCGGCCGTGATCGAACGCCAGCATCGCTTCATGCTCATCGCGGAAGTGCTTCAATTTCTGCACTTCCGGCGCAGGGGTATCGCGCATGAACGTGACAAAGTACACGCCCATGACGATGTCCTGGCTGGGCGAAACAATCGGATTGCCGTTGGAAGGCGAGAAAATATTGTGCGTGCTCAACATCAGCACGTGCGTTTCCACCTGCGCCTCAACGGAAAGCGGAAGGTGAACGGCCATCTGGTCGCCGTCAAAATCTGCGTTGTAGCCGGCGCAGACCAGCGGGTGAATGGTGATGGCGTTGCCTTCCACCAGCACCGGTTCAAACGCCTGAATACCC
>CAZWJR010000096.1:0-10168 GCA_964634655.1 uncultured Isosphaeraceae bacterium
CGGGGCCTTTCCCAAAAACGACGGGCGGCATTCCCGGTTCAATCGCAATCAGCAACGGTCCATCCGATGCCTTGTCAACGACAGGCGCATATCCCCTCGCATCGAGCCCTTCAACAACACGATGCAACCCCACTCCTTGCCAGCGCTCATCAACTTGTTCCTTGAAAGTCGATGCAAAGTTTTTCAACTCCTCCCGATGGTAGCGCCAAAGACGGTCATTGATCCAAACGTCTGAAGAGCCATTGTTGTTCCACACGGCGATATCAACATCGCGATCGCCATCGATATCCAATGGAAACACGCTCAAGGAGCCATCGAATTCTCCATAGACTTTATCAGGATTGCCGCCCGCAATACCGCGCTCTTGTGCTATCGGCTTGAACGTGCCATCCAGATTGTTGTTGAACAGTTCATTGGGCCCGTCTGCGTTTACGCAGAAGATATCCAGATCGCCATCGTGATCGGCGTCGAACATCGCGCCATCGACGGTGTCGAATTCACCATCCGCCGTGCCGGTGGATGCTGTCACATCCAACCACAGATTCCCCCTCCCTTTGAGGGAGGGGGTTAGGGGGTGGGTGGGGCGTGAGTTTGCAATCTGCGCGTCATGTTCATCGCTCTTCTCACCCACCCCCCCGCCCCCTCCCACAAGGGAGGGGGAGTTCGAATCGCCTGCTTTCGTTTGCCGCCAGAGCATGTTCGGCCCGCGACGGCACAGATACACATCGGTCAAACCGTCATTGTCAAAATCACCCCACAGCGCGGCGTTCACATCGGGAATCATCGCCAGAATGTGCTCCGTATCCAGCACAAAACGTCCATCACCCTGGTTCATGCATACCGCGTTGCGGACGCCGTTGTCTTCATCCAGAACGTTGGCGATGAAAATGTCGATGAGACCGTCGCCGTTAATGTCACAGGCCGTGATGCTGACGGGGCGATCGGATCGGCGCGCGACCCACTTGTACTTATCACCATCCACCAGCAGCGGCACGGGATCTGCGAAAATCGGCCCTTCCGGTTTGGGCAACTGCGGCTGGGGATTTTCCAGATTCACTGCGAGCGCTTCGCTCTTGGGTCCCATGCGCGTGTAGAGGAACTTCACAAGTTTTGCGCGCGGGTTGTTCTCCATCGCCTGAAACTCATCGGACATTCGCTTGGCGTCATCGTCTTTGTGAATCGCACGATACGCCTGGCTGGCTGCAAAGTACGCGCTGCGAAGGTATGAATCACTGGCAATTGCTTTCTCAAACCAGCCGATTGCCTCTTCGTACTGGCGATTCTGCGCCAAACATTGGCCTACGTAGTACGCGGCGTAGGCGTCCTTGGGGTCCGCATTTGCCACAAATTGAAAATGCGGCAGGGCCTCGGCAGGTGACTCCAGAAACAGCAGCAGAATCCCCTTGCAATAGCGCGCCCGCAAATGGTCGGGGTCCGCTTTCAGCACACTATCCAGAATCGCGATCGCAGCCTTGTCATCGCCTTCACGCTGCCGATTGAGCGTGGCAATGGCAAGATTGACGCGCACATCCAACATGCTTGGATTGCGATCGACAACCGTTTGAAAAACCTTACGGGCGCTTTCGTATTCGTATTTCCCCATCCGGCCACCGCCGCGATTGTTTGCGGCAATGGCATCGGCATCCGGCGATTCTGATGCTGCGGGATTTGCGGCAGTGGACGGTACGGTCGCGGCGGACGGCGGAGACTTCCGATCGCACCCGGCAGCAAAGATCACCGCAGAGACGCAGAGAGCGCAGAGAAAGGAGAGAAACAAGAACGAGGCATCCACAGTTTTCGCAGATGGCGCAGATTGGGACAAAGCATTTCTGGGGATCATTTGAATTATTTTTTCTCTTATCTGTGTCATCTGCGAAATCTGCGGATTTCTCTTCTTCTAAACTCGTCCCTTGCCCTCCGCAATCCTGCGACGAATTGATTCATCCGTCAACGGATGATCGCCCGGCTTCGCAGCGGGTAGGCAACTCTGCTTCATGTATGGATGAATCTCACTGCGCAGATGGGCCCGCATATCATGGCCGATCCGCCGTTTGCGTTCATCACGCAGCGTTTGAATATCAATCGGCGCCACCACCACCTTTTCACCCTCGCCGGCATCAGCCTGTGCAAGTATGCGGCCATCGTAATCCACCACCATGCTGCCGCCCGGCCAACTGAAGGGCGGATACTGCGACAGCCTGGCCCCTTGATTGGCAGCAACCACGAACGCAGTGTTCTCCACCGCCCGCGCGCGATTGAACAGCGTCCACCAATCCATCGGCGCGGTCGCCCCCCACGGGTCCATGTACGCAGAAACGCGAATGATCACTTCCGCACCGTTGAACGCAATCTGCCGAATCGTCTCCTGAAACAGCCAGTCGTAACAAATGGCGACTCCAAGGTTGCCGATCTCCGTCTTGGCCACCGGGAACGGCTCCTCCGTGTAACCGCTGCCAAGCAAATCGTGTGGGCTGGCGTGCAGTTCCCACGGTATCCACGGGTTCACCTTGCGATATTTGGTCAGCACACCAGTCGGGCCGATGAGCACTGTGGAGTTGAACAGCACTTCGGGGTATTTCGGATCAATCTCAATGAAACTGCCGGTCTGCATGTAACAGCCGTACTTCTTGCAGAACGCTGCGTAGCGATCGGTGTGCTCATTGGGCAGTTCGACCGCGAGTTTCTCCCGCAGTTTCTTCACGCTGTCGTAAATCGGCGCTGCGTGGGCAAATTCCGGGAACACCAGCAGCCGCACATCAAAGAACGGCTCGTAGCCGATGATCGTGCCCTCGGCCATCATGAGCATGCGGTTGACGCGCTCTGCGATTTGTGTGCGATCCGCCGAACAATCAAACGCGGTTTGGCACGCGGCGGCATAGTAGAGGTCCGGCATGGTTTCATCATACCGATGCCGGTCCCACTTCTCACATCACAGGATTAGCGATGCTGCTCACATCCGCCTTCATCAACTTCTCGCCTTGCTCGGGAGTCATTGATCCTTCCGCAATGTACGCCGCAATCTCCCGCCTGCTGCGCTCACGGGAACTGTGGGTGATGATCGTCGTGACCGCACGCAGAATCATCCCCAGCACAAAACATCCACCAATGATGGTGATGACGTAATACTCTGCCGCAGCCGTGAATAATTGTCCCATGTGTGTGCTCCCTGCAGTGCGAATTCGCTGGCATGAATCTGCCTCAACGCCTAAGACAATAGCACACCCCCGGCAAGTGACACGTCCTGATTGCCAAACAATCGGACACGTTGCGCTTCGGCTTGTTGGGAAATGACCCCGTTGGATTTCGATGGAATTACCAGTCCACGATCCATTGCCGCCCGTCGCGATCCTGCCGCAGCATCCGTACCGGCCGATCGGCCTGCCAGATGCTCCAATCCTGCAATGCAGGTGAGAGGTTCAGAAACAATTCCCACTGATCCTCTCCGCCATCAGTGATTAGATATGCCGTGCCGCGCAGTTGATAATCGGTGGTTTCATCGGCATCGCATGTGAAAGCAATCGAGTTGCCGAGGTTCCTTGCCGCAACATTCAGCGCATCGGCAATGCGAATTCGAAACTGCTGAAACTCCATCGCACCGGCTCGACTCTGGTTGCGAAGTTGCGACATGCTGATGCGCACTTCGCCAGCACTCTCTCTCATGCGATCGGTCAGGTGATCCGTGATTGCTTGCACCAGTGCGGTCGCGCTCGGTTCCGCAATTGGAAGCGGCGGAGGCGGAGTTAGCTCAATTGAAATCGAGAAAGGCAAATCTGGTGGCGGTGCCGCTGCTTGGTGTTCCGACGATTCGATCTCCAACCCCGAATCATCGTCGGCAGGTGGAATGTCAATGCTCGTCGCCAACGGTGCCGCGTGCGTCTTCACGCTCTGAATTTGCGCAACAGAATTCCGCTTGGTGTTTGTCGCAGCGCATCCACAAGCCATTGCGCTCATGCACACCAATGCAACTCCAAAGATGCCGCCAACACAATTCATCGTTTCACCATGACGCTTTCGCCGGGTGGGGTTGAGGTCCCAATTCGTTATCGGCTGCGGTCTTCAACCCATCGCAACCGATCCCATCATTTCAGACACGGTTTCCCCAGGAGGCTTCCATCATGCTTAGCAAAGAACAGATCATTCAGTCGATTCAGCAGGTCAACCGCTCTGCCCGGCAGGATTGGCTGGACCTCTTCGACACCACCTCGCTGCAGCGTTATCTGGACCATCTCCAGCAGACCCTGGAACCCCGCGGCGGCCACTCCATCTGGGTGCGCCCGAGCGAAACACGAGCCGTCGTCACCCGCGAACCAGCGATGTGAAAACTAGTCCAAACTGACAAGGTCCAAAATCCAGAGGGATAGCTCGTTAGACTTTGGACTTTGGACTTTTAGTTTTTTGGACTCTGCCCAGCCCTATTCCAACTTTTGACCCGCTTCAGGGCGATTCCGATCGTCCGGCCCCAATCGCTGCTTGAGCGAAAGCAACTGGTCGTAGCGCTGCTTCACCAGCCGCAATTCCAGCAGTGATCGCACGCGCGTCAGCAATTCCAACTTGTTCACCGGCTTGGTGATGAAATCGTTCGTGCCGCATTCCACGGCTCGTTCAAAATCCCCCACTTCATGCAACGCCGTCACCATGATCACCACCACATCGCGCGTGGCGGGGTTGGATTTTATTTTCTGACACACCTCAAAGCCCGACATGCGCGGCATCATGACATCCAGCAGAATCAGATCAGGCGGCCCGCCGGGCTCATCAATCATCTTGACCGCTTCCATGCCATCATGAGCGGTGCGAATGCGGCAAGGCAAACTTTCCAGATACGCCTGCATCAACTCCAGGTTCTGGAGATTGTCATCCACCAGCAGGATCGAAGCCTGCGAAAGATCAGGCGGCTCGACCGAAGCGGCACCGGTGTTTGGATCAGTGGACAAGTTGGTAACCATCTTCATCGTCTCTCGGCCAATTTTGATGGTACACGCGGCTTGAACGGCTGTCGATTCGGACAAACTCATCACGATCCTGCGCATGTCGATATGCAATCGCAATGAAAAGTGAATCTGACGACCGGATGATGCTGGTTCGGCGCGTCAATTATCGCTTCTGCTTTTGGAAGGAATCGAGTTTGCAAAATTGGCCCGCCTCGCAACGCTCCACCGATCCTATGTAGCGCCTGTTTCTCGAATGGCCTTTTGGGTGCTGGCTGGCAGGTTGGACCGCCGAACCCGGATCAATGCCGCCTACCGATTTATTGGGGGGGGAGCGAGCCCCACTCCATTGGCCCATCTCGCACGAAAAGTCTGGAAATCATGGCATTTTTCGGCTGCTCTCGACCCAACCCCCCAGTGCGTTCCACCCGCTAACGACTCCAAAAACGGGCCTATTCGGTCCAAAACAGGGATTCACCCGCACCCCGTGCCTATAGTTCCCGTATCAGTGATTGCTATGGCAGGAACCGCCAAATCGCGGAAAAGTGTTTCTTACGATCGCCTGGCCTGGGCTGACCGCTTTCAGAAGCCCACCATTGCGACGTTGCGCGATGCCCTTTCCGCCAACGCACGCCACCATTTTGACAACATCTACAAGCGGATGCTTGAACTTGAAAACGTCCGCGAGGATTTGACCTGGTATGGCGATTGCTGGAAATGGTCCATCGAGTTTCGCATGCACACCAGCAAGCCGCCACAGGATCCGCTGGTGGTGCTTGTTCCCTGCCCGGGTGATTTTCAGATCGCATTGCCGCTGGACAAAGAATTTGCCCAGTCGCTGCCTCTCAAGAGAATGAAACGAGCCGTGCGCGATGGCTTGGAACTGGCACAGGAACCGTTCGACACCCGCTGGGGCGTTTGGTCCATCGGCGCCATCGGCGGAGCCAATCTCCTGGAAGACCTTCAGGATTTGATTGAAATGAAACGAAAGCACCTGGCGAAGCGCGCTGGGTAAGTTTCAATTCCCGCAGGCACGTTCACAGTTCCGCCGCATCGCGGCGTGAAAGCACCACATCCAATCGCTTCACACGCTGCGTGAGATCGCGCTGCGATCGCTTCGGCGGCATTACCGCATTTGGCCACAGATATCGCCATGGCCAATAGTTGTTCTGCATCTGGTAGACATGAAACCCGGCGTTGAGAAACGGCTGCAGCACATCAACCGGCCGCAAAGAAGTATCCGCCCACCACTGTGGCGAGAGTTCGATCAGAATCTCCACTTCCTGCCTGCATTCTCGCACGATTCTGCTCATCCCCGCCAGCACCTGCGGCTCCGCTCCCTCCACGTCAATCTTGATGAGCCTCGCATTGCGGATTTCCTCCGGCTCCAGCAGATCATCCAGCGGAACAGCCTCAATTTGAGCCTCTGATTTCATCCCCCGCTGCTGAACCGTGGTCGTCAGCCCGATGTTGTGCTGCGGCCCTGCGTAAACCGCAATCGTGCCGCGCTTGTCCGCAGCCGCCTTGTTGATCGCGCGCACTTCGTCGTTCAGATGATTGAGCGCGATGGTCTGTTGCAATGCCGCAAACACAACCGGCGAAGCCTCCACCGCCACCACGCGCACCACCTGATCGCCCTGCTGCCGCCTTGGCCGGGTGGCGACCGCGCCGTAATAGCCGATGTTCGCGCCAACATCAATGAACACATCGCCGGGTGCTAGATGTTCTCGAATGTACACCGTCATGTCAGGCTCCCAGACACCAAAGAGCCACAGGTACATTTGAATGAGATCGGGTGGATGGCAGCAAAACTCGCCGTGCGCGGTTGTCGCATCAACATCAAGCGGCCCCCGCCAGCGCAATCGCAGCCGCAACACGACGAACAGCAACGTGAAAAACGGCAGCATGAGAATTGACCGGGCCGCTTGCTCAAGAAATGAAACCGAAGCGCGTTGTGTCTGCCACAGGCGTATCGATCGCCGCATCGCTTCAAAAAATCGTGAGCGCTGATTCATCACCGGCGAAGATACTTCCAATAAATCTTCAACAGGTTCACACCCACCTTGAACCAGTCGCCCGCCTTGATCTTGGAGCCTGCCACATCATGCCACTCCATCAGCGGAAACTCATAGATGATCTCATTGACCGGCGGCAGCGTTGTGCCACGACGAACCTTCACCTCGCGGGCAATCATTTCCACATCAAATATCCACCCGCCGATGTACGGCTCTTGAAGCCGCCCAACAAATCCATCAGAAACCCGAAACATCTTCGCCCCGCACTGCGTGTCGTAGATTCCCACGCCAAGCGCCGCAGCCGCAGCAGTCGCAAAAACACGGCCGGCATAGTGGCGCGCCAATCGCCGGCGCACGTTGCGACCAAGCAAGTTCACGCGCGAACCAAACACCATCTCAATCTTCGGCCGCTCATTCAGCACGTTCATGAACTGCGGAATGTCCCCCAAAGGCGTGGCCAGGTCCGCATCCCAAAAACCAACATAATTCGGTTTCATCCCGCACGCCGTCAGCAACCCCTGTCGCACCGCTTCCGCCTTGCCGCTGTTCCTTGCAAGAGCCTGCACAAGCAGTTTTTCAGGATTCGTTTGATGCAGTTTCTCCAGCATCGATCGCGTCTGATCAGTGCTGCCATCATCCACAAACAGCAGCCTCACATCACTTTCACCGCGCACAAACTCCTCAAACGCGGCAGCATTCAGCCGAGCCGCTTCGTTGTAACACGGGATGACGATGATGGCATCGGGCATTGGAAGGTAATGTTATCGGCTGTTTCGGACGATTCATCGACGCTTCATTGCGATTTCATATCAGGTCCGCAAGCACTGTATCGGCAAGCATCAATCCTTCCGGTGCCAGCCGCAGTCGCCCCGTCGTTCGTTCCATCAGACCTGCAGCGACATGCCGTTCAATCGCATCGCTGCGTTGCCCGCTTCGCTCACCGCAACCAAGCAACTCTTCAACTCGCTCCAATGGAATGCCTTCCATCAATCGCAAACCCAACATGAACAACTCGCCAATGCGGCTGTCTTCATCCACCTGCTCCACATCAATAATCGGTCCAAGCGGGCCATGTTCGAGGTATTCACCTAATCGCGGCACGTTTTTCCATCGCACCCCATCCACATGGCCCGATGCGCTTGGCCCGAACGCCAGCCAATTCCTGTTCGTCCAATAAATCATGTTGTGGCGACATCGCGCGGCCTGACCGCCGATCGACTTCGCCCAATTGCTGATTTCATAATGCTCAAACCCCGCGCCGTGAAGCCGCGCGATCGTCGCGCCGTACATATCCGCTTCCACATCCTGCTCGCATGGCGTGATCGCCCCTGCCTTCATCTTCACCGTCAGCGGCGTGTTATGCTCGTACACCAATCCATAACAACTCATGTGTGCGGGTTTCAACGACAGCGCCTCATCCACATCCGCCAACCACTCCTCCACCGTCTGTCCCGGAATGGCGAATATCAAATCCAGGTTGATGTTTTCAATCCCCGCCGCCCGCAATGTCTTCACGCTTCGATGCACGTTCGCCGGGTCGTGCCACCGCTCCAGCGTCTTCAAATGCACCGGATTGAACGACTGGCAACCGATGCTCACCCGATTCACCCCGCCCTCCACCAGGATCGCTGCCAACTCCTCCGTAACCGTTTCCGGATTCGCCTCCACCGTGAACTCGCCGCCACTCTCCAATGGCAGATACTCCCCGATCGCCCCCAGCAACTTCCGCATCAGCGGCGCTGCCAGCAGCGTCGGCGTACCCCCACCCATGAAAATGCTCTCCAATGGCGAGGTCAAAAACTCGCCGCCCGCCTGGAACTCACCGATCATCCGCTCCACAAACTCCGCCTGCCGGTCCCGGTTGTCCACGATGCTGTAAAAGTCGCAGTAATGGCACTTGTGAAAGCAAAATGGCACGTGAACATACGCCGCATCAATCTCCGCCTTGATCGTGCCCCCACCGTCCCGCAGCCCCGCAGCCGGTTTTCCCAGCCGCGAAAACAAAACATCTTTAATGCTGATCGCCCCGCCATTCGGCTGGACCGCAACCCCGGCTGCGGATAACGTCACAGGTGTGGTTGTTTGATTGGACCGCATCAGCAATCGAACGCAGGTGACATCAAAGGAGGAAGAAAGATCACGCCAACCCTGCGGTTGCAAGGCTGGTGATGATAGCCACGGCCGCACCCCTTTCGTGGAAAGGACTCCTTCATGGGCATCTGGCTGGTCATGCACGCAAACGAAGGAACCGAACGTTCCTTCGCCATGCAAAAACCCACCATCGTCATCGGGCGCGAAACCACCTGCGATGTACGCGTCCCCGTTCCCACCGTTTCACAAAAGCATTGCCAGATTCATCTCGATGGCGACCGCATGAAACTCGTGGACCTGCACTCCGAGCATGGCACCTACCACAACGGCAATCGCGTTGAAGAAGCAACACTCGTTCACGAAGACACGCTCACCATCGGCCCGGTGACTTTCACCGTCCGCGTTCGCCACGATGATCCAGACCACAACGGCAATGAATCGCCAATGCCGGAAATCGTCATCGAACGAAAAATGTAGTTTGATTCCCCGCGCTCTGATGCCGCGATCGCATGGTCACCCGGCGGAAACGCGATCCATCGCGCCTCCACAAATCGCCAAATCACCAGATCACCAGATCGCCAAATACAAACTCACGCCGCTTCCTTGGCCGGCGGCGGTGCAGCCGGAGCATCCGCAACCTTGGCGACCGGTATCCGAATGTTGATCCCGCAGCCCCGGCAGCGCACCAACTTGCCCCGCGCATGCGTCGGCACCGCCAACACCCGCTTGCACGACAGGTTCGGACACATGATGCGAATAATTGGCTCTGTGCTCATGACCGGACTCCAATCCGCGGTCCTCGGCTGCCGCCGATTCTCACCAGCGGTTTTATCGGCACAAACTTCACCCCACTTGACGCTGCTACAAAGCACGAATCCACCACAAGTGGGGCCGGCGTCTCTGCCGGCCCGTAGAGCGCACAAACGCCCTCTCCACAACAAAAACCAACCTCTGCTCTTGACGCCGCAATCCAACCCCCGCTGATATAGTGATCACAGCAATATCCCCAGTCCACAACAGCCAATACAACCGCCCCAACCTGTCTTATGTCCCCCACGCCTCACAAGAAACGCCCCTCCGCCGCACCGTTCCGCCGCGATCGCCACACCGCCGTCGTCGGCATGCAATGGGGCG
>CAZWJR010000097.1:0-10111 GCA_964634655.1 uncultured Isosphaeraceae bacterium
CACACCCATCGCGGCTCACAGCCTGGCATTTCGGCCGATTGTCGTCAGTGCGGATTCATCGGTCGAGGTCGAAGTGCTGCGAGCCAACGAAGGCACCACGCTGGTGCTGGATGGCCGCGTGACTGTGCCGCTCAAGGTTGGGCAACGAGTGCGGGTGAAGCGTCACGCCAAACGGGCGTTGTTCATCGCCAATCCATCTTCAACATACTGGCGGATTCTGGTGGAGAAGATGCGGTGGGCGGCTCCGCCGACGTATCGGGATCGCGGGGTGTAGCGGGGTCGCCGGTCCGCGCGGCACGATTGCTGCCATCTGTCGGGAAAACCGCTACGATTCCCCCCCATGATTGATCTCAAGCAACTACGGACAGATCCCTCGCGGTTCATACTTGGCGCCCGAGACAAAGGCGTTGATGTTGATGTGCCGCGCCTGTTGCAGATTGATGAAGAAATGCGGCAACTGAAGACCGATGTGGAACACCGCCGGGCTGAACAGAACAAAATCAGCAAGGAAACCGGGCCGCAGATTGGCAAATTGAAGGGGCAGCTCAAGGCTGCGCCGGATGCGGACAAGTCGGCTTTGGAATCGCAGATTCGTGAACTTGAACAGCGGCCGACGAAGTTGAAGGCGGAGATTCAGCAGTTGGAGCAGGGCATCGCTGCGCTTCAGCCGGAGTTTGATGAATTGTTGTTGAAGGTGCCCCTGCCGCCGGATGCCGATGTGCCCAAAGGCAAATCCGCGGACGACAATGTGGAGATCAAACGTTGGAATTCGTCGTGGTTTGATACGGCAAAGTCATTCAAGGACAACAAGGGATTCTGGCACAAGACGCATTTGCAATTGGTGCGCGATCTGAAACTGGTTGACTTTGAGCGTGGCGTGAAGATGTCCGGCACTCGCCATTACGTGCTCACCGGCGACGGCATGCGGCTGCATCAGGCGGTGTTGCGATTTGCTGTTGATTTCATTTCTTCCAAGCACGGCTTCACGCCGATGGGCATTCCCGTCATTGTGCGCGAAGAGTGCATGGTGGGCACGGGATTTTTTCCCGCCGGACGTGAGCAGGCGTATCACATTGAAGAATCCAAGCGGGGCGGCGGGCACGACATGTTTCTCACCGGCACCGGCGAGGTCGGGCTCATGGCGTTTCATCAGGATGAAATATTGGAAGGCGAATCGCTGCCGCGTCAATATGCAACGGTTTCAACGTGCTTCCGTCGCGAAGCCGGTGCGGCGGGCAAGGACACTGCGGGCCTGTATCGCATTCACCAATTCGACAAGGTGGAGCAGGTGGTGATTTGCAAGGCGGATGAAGCCGAGAGCCGCGCGTGGCACACGAAGATGATCGGCATTGTGGAGGAATTGTTGCAGTTGCTGGAACTCCCCTACCGCTTGCTGCAATGTTGCACGGCTGATCTGGGTGTGAAGAACGCGGACATGATTGATGTGGAATCATGGATGCCGGGGCGTGGCGATGACGACGGACAGGGTCGAACGAAAGGTGCGTACGGCGAAACGCACTCGGCTTCGCGGCTTTACGATTTTCAATGCAGACGCTTGAACATGCGCTACAAGGATGCGAGCGGGGCAAACGTGTATTGCCATTCTCTTAACAACACGGTGCTGGCCAGCCCGCGGATTCTCATTCCGATTTTGGAGCTGTATCAGAATGAAGATGGCACGGTGACAGTGCCGAAGGCGCTGCGACCGTATATGAATGGCGTGGAGCGCATCAAGTAGCGACGGTGGACGCTTAATTAATCATGGTGCAAACACCGGCAGCGGATCGGGAACTTTTTCAATCACGCCCTCTTCCACCAACCGCTGCGCAATGTGAGCGATGTTCTTGTTGAGATACAGGGTGAGCGGCGTGTTGGGGCCGGGGCGGACGCCTTCGGCGATCATCTCGTCATACGCGGCCTTGCCAGTCCAACCCTGTACGAGGGTGCGATAGCAGGCAATGACGCCGCCGGTGCGGTAGGTTCCCGTCGCGCAGTGGACGACGACGGGATTGTTCTGCTTCTTCGAATCGACGATGGCTTTGATGGCTCCGATGTAGTTTTCCACTTCGCCGGTGCCATCGCCAATGAGTTGGAAGAACTGGCGATTGATGCCAAGTTCCGCAGCAGCGGCAATGGCGGCTTTTTCATTGGCCGGGTCGTCGCCCTCGGGGCCCATGAGATCAATAACGGACTTGATCTTGTTTTTCTCCCAGGTTTTCTTTACGAGCGCGGAAGAAAGTTCGCCACTGCGATAGACCGAAGCCTGATCGACAACCTCCCAATGGCGGGGAAAAAGATCGCGTCTGAATACGCCAACAAGCGTGCCAGCTGCGATAGCCATGAACACCAGCGAGAGCACGAACCAGTTCGGTTTGCGCCTTGCGCGTTTGTGTGGAGGATGCACGATCACAGGATTGGAACTCGCAAATCGGTCACTCTTGTGCCTGCCAGCCGTAGGTGATGTACTGCCGCTCAAACGAACCGTCATCGTACAGATCGATGACGGCGTAGCCTTCATCGCATTCCTTGTGGCGGCCTTTCCACCAGTTGCCGCTCACCGCACCGTCGCACAAGTAGGTTACGCCGTTGTAATCCACGCGATCCACCAGATGCAAGTGGCCGGAGAGACAAACTTTGATGTTGGGATGTTTGGCAAAGAGGTCCTTGATTCGCACCATGTCCTGATGATTCCGCGCCCCGCTGACGGAGAAGTCGCCCTGCTTGGTTCTGCCGCCATACAGCACGTTGGCGATGCTCATGATGGGCACATGCGAAACGATGATGACGGGCGTATCCGTGGCGGTCGCTTTCAAATCACGCTCCAGCCAATCGAATTGTTCATCATCAATAAACGCACGGTAACTGTTGGGGTCATTCGGATCGTGTTGAATACTATCGATGAAAATGCAGTGCCAATGTGACTGGGCATCCGCGGCGGGGAGATCAAAACTGGAATACGACTGATCCAGATGCAGCATTTCCAAGGCGCGCTTCTTGCCGTAATTCACCTCGTTGCCGGTCGTTTTGCTGTGTTCCTTGTGCCAGCCCCAGCAGTCGTGATTGCCGATGCACGATTTGACCGGAATGGAACACTCATTAGCGAGCGATTCTTTCCAGATGTCCCACTGCAACTGCGTACGGGCGTCATTGGATTCAAAGCTGTCATAGACGTGGTCGCCACCGGTCAAAATTATCTGCGGTTTGTCTTTGAGATCTTGAACGTGATGCAAGCAGGAGACAAGGCCCTTGTCGGCGTGGCGTTCCGGCTGCACATGGACATCCGTGAGGTGCGCCACACGAATCACCCGGCGACGCGGCGATGCTGTGGCCGCGGGCGGGGCGCTCTGGGCGAACGAACGGTTAGGGATGGAGATGCCGCCAAGAACGGCGGTTGCCCCGAGAATCTTCATCGCATCGCGTCGAGTAACTTCTGCACTCATGAGTGGACTCTTCCATTGACTGCTTCACGGATGATTTGGGCCGTGGCTTCATTGTACAGTTGAGATTTGCCGAAGCCCGGTCGCGCACCGGCCTTGACAGCGAGTTGCTGGGCGTTGGCGAAATTGGAAATCAGCATCATCACAGGCGGATGTTCAGATTGCGCAAGACTGGCAATCAGATCAACTCCGTGCTCAAACGCAAACGCGCCGTCCAGCACGCGATTGATTAACAGCAGCGAGTCCGATGCGAGATTGGCCTGAAGCGACTTGTCATCGTTGGCGACAGCAAATTCGGCGTGAGGCACATTGCGAAGCACGGCAGAACGCAGCATGCGTCCATCGGGTCCGCAGTGCCCAACCAAAACGACGGTACGGATGTCGCTCATCGGGCTGATGACTCCTTTGATGCACAGCGGGGATCTGGATCATACAAAATCGAAACTTGCTTCGATGATACCGTCAGGCACAACCCCCCGGGCCAGACGAATTGGCGCGGCTTCCTGGACGTGGAAGCAATCGCTGCAGCGGCCTGCATGAGGTGGCGCTGGTTCAATTCATCGCCAAGCTCGGGAGTGCTGTGGATTGCGGCACGGCGAAGGCCTGCGGCGATCACAGGTTCCGGCAGCAATTGAAGCGAGGTGCGAAGCCATGCCTTCAGCGTCGCCGACCCAAAGGTTCTGTTCAACTCTCGCTCCAGACCGGCGTTGGCGGTTCGGATAAGTTCGGCGGTGATGGTGACGCGACGAGCCGCATCCGGCCACAGTTCCTCCAACACGGGCAGCACATCCCGGCGGAGGCGAGCCCGCACCTTCGTCGTATCGGTGTTGGTGGGATCATTGCACCATTTCACACCGGCAGCACGACAGAATTGCTCGCAATCCATCCGACGAGCCGCCAGAAGCGGACGAATCAATTGAATTGATTCGATCAACAAGCGAGACCACGGCATGCCAGCCAGACCATCCAGCCCCGCACCGCGGCAGAGGGCGGCAATCATGGTTTCCAGTTGGTCATCACCCTGATGGGCGACCGCAACGAACTGGGCGCCGATTTCCACGGCATGTTTCGCAAGTGCTTGATAGCGCAGGCGACGGGCGTTGGCGGACTTGTTGCCGGGCAATTTCCCCGGATAGACATGAGCGAGGTGGAACTCGATCCCAAGGTTCTTGCACAGCCGATGAACAAAACGGGCGTCGGCATCAGCCGATGGACGCAGATGATGATGCACGTGAACAGCGATTGGTTGGAGGCGTGCCCCGGATTTGCGACTATGAATCGCAAGCAGACCAAGCAGCAAGGCAACGGAATCCGCGCCGCCGCTCACGCCGACGATGATTCTTGTTTTCTTGCCACCGGGAAGATCGCCGGGAGTGATGCCACAACGGGTCAGGCCGTTTTCGATCTCATGGACAAACGGATGACGCCTTGCTCCAAGTGGCAGGACGCCGCTCTTGCGGATGTTCTTCCTGGGTTTGGTTCGCACCGCCTGCGGCATGGCAGGATGGTAGCGCGCCGAGGGCAAACGGTCAGCGTTTTCGGCTATGCAGGGCCGAGAGGGCGAGGATTTCAAACACCACATGGGCTGCCAGCAACGCCGTTATGCCAGAGACGTCCCGGTCCGGCAGGACTTCAACAACATCACCGCCAACCACGTTCACGCCAGCACATTGCCTCAGGAGTGAAAGGGCCTCGGCAGATGTGAATCCTCCGCACGAAGGCGTGCCAGTGCCGGGCGCAAAAGCCGGGTCAACGGAGTCAATATCGAACGTCACATACGTTTCATCATTGCCAAGCGATCTAAGGAATTGATCAATGCGCTTCTTTCCATCTCCAGCGCGCCATTGTTCAAACGTTACGACGTTGATGCCGTTGTCTGCGGCGTATTTCAGATCGTCCAAGGTATTGAGCGGGCCGCGGATGCCAACGCTTAGCATGCGTTTGGGATCGATGAAACCACTTTCGATAGCGCGACGGAACGGCGATGCATGGGACCACTTATTGCCGCCCGTGATGTCCACGGTGTCCAGATGCGCATCAAAGTGCAGCACCGCCAGCCCTTTCCTAGGTTTGCCGCGACGTTCCCATGTTGCTCGCAGGTTGGCGTAGGCAATCGAGTGATCACCGCCGATGGCAAACAGTTTGGTGCGTGCTGGATCGCCAATGCCAATGGCAAATTCGGCACATGTGTCCATTGTGCCCTTCCAATCAAATTGCTGAATCGGCGCATCGCCTGCATCTGCCATCGACAGAATCTCTGAAACGTCAATGCCGTGCTCAAGGTGAACAGGCTTGACGTATTGCGATTCATTACGAATGGCGCGTGGACCAAATCTTGCTCCCGGCCGATAGGTAACGCCAAGGTCATACGGAATGCCGTAGATGGCCCAGTCGATTGGCCGCTGATGCTCCGGCACCTGATCAATCAGGGGATACCGCCCGTAGGTGCAGATGCCAGCAAAACGTGGAAGCAGCCGTGGGTTCGGCAACGTCGTACGGTATTTGCGGGGATCAGACATACTGGATCAAGACCCGGCTGGGACCAAATGGCAAGAAATCGATGCGGACATTCGAGTGTAGGAGCGCCGTGCCACGCATCATCGTCTGATTTCGAAGGATCATTCAAATGGGCCGATAATGTGTCATTGCGGCGTTTGAAATTCAGGTCTCGGCGGTCGACGAATCGGAAATGGTCGATTCTCGGCGACCTTCGTACCACAACTCCAAGCCTTCTCGTTTCCCGCAACCGCGCCTGGGACCCTGAAGCGTCAAACGGAACAACAGACCGAGAATCTCCGTAGCCCGGTACTGACGCAGTTTCCTGCCGGAGGTGATGACGTGCTCGCGAAGAACGACGAAGGGGCCGTGTTTCTTGACCGCCTGGCTGAAAGCGACCTCCTCACTTGCAAACAGGTTTTCATCGAACCCTCCAACGGCCTCAAACGCGTCGCGGCAACAGAAGACAAAACAGCCAGCGGCCAACCTAAGAATGCGAAATGCACCCACGCACAGCGGCAACATAGCGCGGGCGTAAAGGGGGATCTTGCCATCAAATCGAGTTGCGCTGCCACCGCCAGCCGCCCCACGCTTCAACGCGGCCAAAGCGGCTCGAAGCGTTCGCGCCGGCACAATGGTGTCGGCATCGACAAAGATAAATCGGTCTCCGCGCGCGTGGCGGGCCCCCGAGTTGCGCGTCGCAGCAATTTGACGATGATGCGCCGTGATTACTCGCGCTCCGCGCACTGATGCAATCTCGGCCGTGCGATCGGTCGAAGCATCATCTGCAACGATTATTTCGTACGGTTCATCGACCGTCCGGGCGGCGGCGTGCAAGGCACTCAACGTCGCTCCAATCACTGCCTCTTCGTTGTACGCCGGGACAATGAATGAAATCATGGCCATTCAAATCCAACGGTCATCCCATTGAACGCCAGCAGGAACCGCGACATCCGCCGACGTCTCAACCATGTTCGCGACCGGGTAGGCACAGGAATCGATGCAGAACGCGCCGGCGGGTCGATGATTGCCACTCTGGTTCACACCGCCGAACGGAAGCCTGCCGGAGGCCCCTGCCGTGCCGTTGTTCCGGTTGATGCAACCGGCTTTGCATTCCCGGAAAAACTTTTGATAGGCAGGATCGTTCGTCGTGAAAATCGAAGCGGCCAGACCGTAACGAGTGGCATTCGCCTGTTCGATGGCGTCATCAAGATCATCGACAATGGAAATCTGCGCCAATGGACCAAAGACCTCGCAGTCACGATCCATTGTGAAGCGATCGACTTGCACGACGCCGGGGGTGATGAACGCACCGCCGGTGGGTGGATCCATCTTTGCAGCCAGCAGCAGCAGCCGCCCTCCTGCTTTGACAAGTTCTGCCTGGGCTGCGAGCACAGCATCAACCGCCTGTCCATGAATCAGCGGCCCCATGAAAACAGGCGTGGCGCTGCGGCCGGGACCGATGAGCAAGGTGGAAGCCGTCTTGCAGAATGCAGGAATGAATCGCTCTGCCATTTTCTTCTGCACAATTATCCGGCGAGTGCAGGTGCAGCGCTGGCCGGTGGTGGCGAAAGCGGACCGCACATTTTCAATCACAGCCTGCTTCAAGTGAGCATCATTCAATACCACCGATGGATTGTTGCCGCCCATTTCCAGCGCGATGATGCGCCCGGGGCGATCGAGATTGGCCTGGAGAATTTTTCGGCCCACCGGCCATGAGCCCGTAAACAGCACGCCATCAATCTCGTCGTGCTGAACCAGTTTCGCAGCAATGTCACCGCCGCCCTGCACCAGGTTGAACACACCGGGCGGCATGCCGATCTCGTGCATGAGTTCCGCAAGCATCTGCCCCACTGCTGGCGTCTTCTCCGATGGCTTGAAAATGATCGTATTGCCCATCAACAAGGCAGGGACGAAATGTCCGTTGGCCAGATGAGCAGGGAAATTGAACGGCCCGATCACAGCCATGACGCCATGCGGCTTGAAGCGGCAAATGCCGGCGCGGCTGGGATTGACACTGACCTCGTAGTCACTGACTCGACTCATGCTGATCTGATCGAGCGTGATTGTGACTTTCTCTGCCAGCGCCTTTGCTTCAAAAGTTGATTCCGCAAGAGTCTTGCCCATCTCATCCGTGATGAGTCCGGCGAGTTTTGGAGCATTTTCAGTCGTCACTTTGGCCCATTGCCGCAGGAGCGCAACGCGATCTTCCATGGGTCGTGCGGACCACTCGCCAAATGCCTTTCTTGCGTTCTCAACGGCACGATCAATATGATCTGCCGAAGGAGAGCCACGCCAGACAACCTGGCTCGGATCGGCCGGGTTGATTGATTTCAACACATCGCCAGCGATTGGAATGAAACGCCCACCGATGTAGTTGCTCGATGGCTGGCGGAGCGGTTCGGAATTCATGGCGCGGCCCGGTGAGCAGCGGTTGGCGACGATGCCGCGGCTTTTGCGGAAGCACTTCTTGAAGCGCGTGGCGTCACCGCGATTTCATCGCCTTGCTTCGCACCAATCTGTTCCATCTGGTCTGGTGAAATGAAAACCACATCGCGGGATGGCGACCATGCAAAACGCGTTCGCACGGCTCGAAATCCTGCAGACCCGGAGAAACTGACGAAGCCTTCCTCGGGATATTCCTGTTTCGCAGAGGGCTCACCAAGTTTTGCGGCTCGCGTGTCCTGCACCAGCGGCACTTGTGAAAGCGTTGCCTCCAAATATGGCCCGCCATCGAATGGATCGCAATGACCGAAGTAGCCAAACCCAAGCGTTTCCAACATGGCTTTGGCCGGTTCGGCATCCGGGCTCACCTTGCCGATCAGATTTCGCGCTTCCGGTGGCAGCAGAGATGCGTAGATTTCACCCTTGGGAAAAAGAGACGTAACAAATTCCTTGGATTGTCGGCAGAATCGATCGGCCTCAGGATACTCCAGGTTGATGAATCGGCGGCCGAGGTATTCCCACAGAGTGTTCCGACTGTCGGGCGTGATCGGTGCGGCCATTTCGGCAATGATGCGCTCACTGAACCACTCTCGATGCAATGCGATGTAGTGGAAGCGGATCAGACTCAACAGCGCGCCGAGTTTGCCCTTGTGGCCGCGGTAGGCCGGCGTAAGCACAAGGCCGCCGATCTCCGTCGGACCGGTTTCGTCCATTCCAAGTTGAAGCGTGACATGGACGTGACCGGTGGCAAGGTCTTCACTGAAGTGTTCTCGCTTGCGAACCAGAAAGTACAGATGCGGACGACCGGGGCAACTCACGCTTGAAATGACCGATGAGGTGCCGATGAGATTGCCGGTCTCGGAATCCTCAAGCGCGAAGACAAATTCCCGGTCCTGCGGCGTACGCGCTTTGCCAGCAAAACTATCGCGGGATCGCTGCAATTTGGTGCGCAGGATGTCCGTATCCGCTGGCAGATTGTTGGAATGCACCAACCGCGCTAATTTCAGCAGCGTGGGAAGGTCTTCGAGTTGGGCCTGACGGATGAAAAACATTTTGAGTGAGCGATTAACTGTTAGTGGTGAGCAATTGGTAACAGGGCTTGCGGAACAGCGACTACTTGGCACCTTCCTTGACCGCTTTCGCAAAGGCAGTCTCCATAATGGCGAACACATCGCGGAACTGTTGCGGTTGCATAACGCCGATGGCCGGCAGAAATCGAACGTGATAGGGGCCGTGGCCGCAATAAAAGGCGATCACGCCCTCGGCAAACATGACATTCAGTGCCTTTGTAACCATCGCCTTGTCACCGCCGAAGGGTGTGAGCCGCATCATGCCGCCAACGCCGTCATAAACGGCGGCCGCCTGCCGTTTTCCATCCGCGCCCAACACGGGCGGGAACCATTCACGATGCTTCTCCACAAATGCCTTGGCATGCTGCCGAAATGCCTGCTGTAACTGTGCGATCTTGCCGGTTGAACCGTAGTAGCCACCATCACGAAGGCGCTCCATGATGCGCTTGCCAACCTGCAGTTCCACGCTGCCGCCGATGAATGTTCCGCTCAACAGGCCGGGCTTGGGATTCATATCTTCCGTGTACAAGCACGCGCACGCCTGTGCCATTTTGCCAATCGTGACCACGTCAACATATTCACCAAGGCCGAGTTGCTCGAAATGAAACATGGATGCGGTGCGACCGAAGGTCTGAATCTCATCCACCCACACAGAGATCTTGT
>CAZWJR010000098.1:0-9986 GCA_964634655.1 uncultured Isosphaeraceae bacterium
TTTTCCTTCGGCAATGATTACCCGCAAACTCGGCCCCGCATTGGCATCAGGGTGCACCGTCGTGATTAAGCCCGCAGAGGACACGCCGCTGTCAGCGCTGGCGCTCGGCGAATTGTCGATTGAGGCAGGCGTTCCGCCCGGGGTCATCAACATAGTGACAGGCGACCCTCGCGCGATTGGTGGGAAAGTCATGAACGATCGCCGGGTGCGAAAACTCTCGTTCACCGGCTCAACGGAAATCGGTCGACTGCTCATGCAACAGGCGTCGCACAACCTTCTGCGCCTCTCCATGGAGTTGGGCGGCCATGCGCCGTTTATCGTTTTTGAAGACGCAAATATCCGCAGCGCAGTGGAAGCGGCCGTGGCATGCAAGTTCCGTAACGCTGGCCAAACATGTGTATGCGCCAACAGATTCTACGTGCAGTCCGGCGTGTACGACGAATTCATGCGTGGATTCAAGGACGCCATTGCATCGCTCCGCGTGGGTCCGGGCACAGAGGATGGTGTGCAGATCGGGCCGCTTATTAATGATGATGCAATCCACAAAGTGGAGCAGCATGTGGCTGATGCCCGTGCCAAAGGTGGAACCGTGTTGGTAGGGGGTCAAAGAGTGCGCACCAGGGGTTTAGCGGATCGGTTCTATGCACCAACGCTGATTGATGGAATGACAAGCCAGATGCTCCTGCACTCCGAAGAGACATTCGGTCCAGTGGCACCAGTCCGTCGTTTTGAGAGTGAGGACGAGGTCATCGCACTTGCGAATGATTCTGACTATGGATTGGCCGCGTATTTCTTTACGCAAGATGCTTCACGGCTGATACGCATGGCGGAGCGTCTTGAGTATGGCATCGTCGGCGCCAACGATGGCAGCCCTTCAACCGCGCAGGCACCATTCGGTGGCGTGAAACAGTCCGGCTTCGGACGGGAAGGCGGCAAGTACGCCATGGACGAATACTCACAGGTCAAGTACGTTTCTTGGAGAGTGTGACCCCTCGACGAGTCATTGCGATCGCTTGACCCCGCAGATTCGCAAGATACAAGGGGAGCAGAACTGCAATCGGCGTCCATTTGAGTCCGGAATTCGACTGGTTCTCACAATGTGATCATCAAATGTGGTCGATAATTCGGGAACTATCCAGCCGGTGTCGGCGTTAGTACACTGAACCGCTCCATTATGCACTTCAAATCCTTCAGGCGATTGGTGGCAGGTCTGTGTGTTGTGGCCCTTGGCCTCAACACCACTGTCTTTGCGCAATGCCTGGTCGTCTGCTCGGCGGCAGATGGCTCCTCGAGGATGGAATGGGGATGTGCCAAGGACGAGCAGGCTCATTGCCGCATGACTTGTGATGGCTCCGAAGAAACGGATGAATCGGACCATCATTCTCAATCCAAGCCATGTGAGGATTCCCCGGCGGTCAACAACGTGCTCGCCGCCGTGCGCTCCGCCGCCGCAAAAGATCTGTCTCTCCCTCCGCTCCTTCCGCATCCAGCACCTTCAATCTTGACGCTTTCGAGTCCAGTACCCTCATTGCTTGTGGTTCCCTGGGTTCCGCCAAAGGCAGTCTCTCCGCCGGCCCTTGGAATGATTCGAACCGTCATTCTCCTCGTTTAGTTCAATTGAGCATGCGCGACTGATTGCTCTGCACCAGAGCGATTGCGCCATTCTGTGCGCGCCATTGCAGACCTTGCCGTCTGCCAGGGTGCTCATTTTGCATTGCACACTCTCAAACGATTCGAGGAAAGCATGATTCAGTTCCCGCTTTGCGGTTGCATGGCAGCCGTTCCAATTCCCAAGTGGTACACAGGCAGCGCCAAACGCGTTGTGTTGCCCTTGATCCTCGCGACATCAACAGCCCTCACCGGCTGCAACGCCTCCGGACCGGCAGATGTTCATCCAGCCGATTCGATCGCCGATGCCCTGGACCTTGGAGACGCCATCACATTCCACACCGAAGGCGGCCCGACGGATGAAGGCGCTCCCATAGATGGAACCCTCACCCTGACCGAAACCGTCCGGCGAGTTGCACAAACTCACCCTTCAATTCAGGCGGCGTTGGCGCGCGTTCGCATCGGGCTGGCCGATGCGCAACAAGCCAGATTGCTGCCCAATCCTGTGCTCAATCTCGCCATGCGCTGGCCGCAGGCCGGGGGAACTCCGATTGTGGAAGCATCTCTCGCCCAGGACCTCATCTCTATCTTGCAGATGCCCCGCAAAACTAGTGCGGCAGACCATCGGCTGCGGCAGGCGGCTGCTGATGTCGTAACAGTGGCGCTCGATGTTGTTGCCCAGACACAGGAGTGTTACACCACCATTCAAGCCCTCGAACAACAGTTGCCGGTGCTGGAAGAGCGCCGCGACCTGCTTGCAAAACTTGTCGACCTCGCCAAGTCTCGCTTGGATGCGGGCGAGGGCATTCGCCAGGATATTGTCACTCTGGAGGCAAGGCGAGTTGAACTTGATGTGGAACTGGCCGCCACAGAACTGGAGCGCCGCGATGAACGATTGCGCTTGGCAAGACTGATTGGCGAGCCGTCCAGCGATGCATCATGGCCGCTTGAGCAGTGGAACATGCCCGATGCACTTCAAGGAACAGAAACATCATGGATCGAATCCGCACTCACCCACCGCCCCGAAGTGCAATCCATCGCATGGGAACTCGCAGCGATCGGAGATGACCTCGCCCTCACCTCACTCCTGCAGTTCGATGGCGCATCAGCAGGTGTCACTGCAGAACGCGACAACACCTGGAGCATCGGACCCGCCGTGGCCGTGCCGTTGCCCGACTTCGACATGGGTCAGGCTCGTACATCTCGCGCGACCGCCCAGCAAGTTGAAGCGCGCCACCGTTTGACGCTTGCGAAACGGCTCATCGTCGAAGAAGTTCGAAGAGCATTCCAGTCGCTTGCGCAGACTCGACACAATCAGGCCCGAGTGCGCAATGAACTGGTTCCGCTACACGAACAGCGTCGCTCCCTGGCAGAATCGGCCTTCCAATTGGGCCACGCCGACGCCACGGACTTCATCCTTGCAGAGCACGACCTTCGCGCCGCACAGGTCCACGCCATTCAACTTGAACAGCAAACCGCTATCACTCAAATCAGACTCCATCGCGCGGTTGGCGGAAGTGGCGTCGCTCGGCAGATTGCTGCCCCGATTTCCTCAACCAATCCAATCCAGAACCATCGCACACACAACAACCAATCCGCGGCAAAAGACCGCTGAATCGGAGCCCAGTCATGAATCAGATTCTAAATGCTCGCCTCAATCGAACTTCGGGAATCAATCCATTGCGAAAGACAATACTTGTCGCCGCTACGATTCTTTCGCTCAACCAACACTCCGCTCTTGCACAGCACGATGGCCACGATCATGGCGACCACTCGCACGCGCCAGATCCGCACGCCGCCGAGAGTCACACCCAAAAATATCCGTTTGAATGGGGCGGTGTCTACGCGCTGCCTGAAGGCGTCGTCGATCTCGTGGTTCAGCCCGGTCCGGATGAAAGCATCGACATCGCTTTGGTTTCCGTGTCAGACGAATCAGAACCAGCGTTCGATGCCGCCGTTGCCCAGGCCGCTCAAACATTCTCCGGCCAGCCGAAGCCCGTCCACCCGGGCGGGGAGTTGGCTCCCGGTACGCAATTCTTTCAACTCCGCGTTGAGCAGCCAACGGAAATGCGCTTCAAAATGCGCGTTGAGAAGGCCGGCCGGTATGCCCTGTTCACCCAACACTTCGCCGATGAGTTTCAGACCATATTTGTCTCTCAGGGAAACAAGATTCATCCTTCCGCATCACGCAACATGCGTGATCGCTTTGGACAGATCGTCATCCAACCTTCCGCCGTCAAAGCCTTCGGCGTCAAAATTGCCACGGTCGGCCTTCACACTCTCGATCCATCCTTCATCGCTCCAGCGCGTGTCGCCTATGACGCTGAACGAATGGCCCATATCGGTTCCGCCGTCGTTGGTCGTGTTGCCGCACTCCCGGTTCGCCTGGGAGATTGGGTCAAAGCCGGCGACACGCTTGTCATCATCGACAGCCCCGAACTTGGCGAAGCCCAGAACGAGTATCTGCAACGCCGAACCTTGGCCCAAACGGCCGCCCCATTGGTCGAAATCGCACGCAGCGCACACGAGCGTGCCCGAAGTTTCTACGAAGAATCCCAAGGCATCTCACTCACCGAAGTTCAAAAGCGTCAGGCAGAACTCCAAGTGGCCGAATCGGCGCTCTTCAATGCACGCGCCGCCATGACCGGTTCACTCAATCGCCTGCATTTGCTTGGAATGACCGAGCAGGAAATCGAAACGCTCGCCCAGGCCGGAATCATCGCACCAAAGTACACCATACGCGCCCCGATCGACGGTCAAATCATTCGACGAGAGATTACCTTGGGCGAACTTGTTCGTCCGGATCAAGATTCCCTGCTTGTGCTCGCCGATACAACCAGCCTCTGGGTGCTCGCGGATGTGCCGGAGATGCGACTCAAGGACATTGCCATCGGCTCGGTGGCCCGCACAACAATGGCGGCGTTCCCCGGCGAATCACTCGATGGTCACGTTTCACTCATAAGCACAGAACTCAATGAATCCACTCGCACCGTTCAGGTGCGCGTCGAATTCAACAACGCATCCGGTCAATTGCGCCCCGGCATGTTCGCACAAGTCGAACTCTCCGCCAGCATGAACGGTGCCGCATCAGAGAAAAACGACGGCGTGCTTGCAGTCCCGGATTCGGCAGTGCAAACAGTCGAAGGCAAGCCCGTCGTTTTTGTGCCATTCGACGAAAAGCCAAACACGTTTCTCAAGCGACCGGTGACGCTCGGCGAATCCGTGGGCGGCATGTGGCCGGTCCTCTACGGCTTGCGCGAAGGCGAACCCATCGTTGTCGCCGCCACCTTCATTCTCAAAGCCGAACTCGGCAAGTCCTCCGCCAAGCACGAGCACTAATCACAACGGCATGTCAATCGCCAATCAACGCCTCATCACCGGATCAGCAAGCGCTCCAGATCCGCACCAAAGGATCGCACTCCCATGCTCGAAAAAATTCTGCACTTCTCCATCAGAAACCGCTGGTTGATTGTGGTCGCCACAATCGCTGTGGCAGCCGTTGGCGCGTGGTCGCTCAAACGGCTGCCCATCGATGCCGTTCCGGATATCACCAACAACCAGGTTCAAATCAACACCCTGTTTCCCGCGCTCTCGCCCGGCGAAATTGAAACGCAGGTGACTTTTCCCATCGAGACTTCACTCGCTGGCATCCCGGGTCTGGAATACACACGCTCGCTCTCTCGCAATGGTTTCTCCCAGGTAACAGCCGTCTTCGATGACTCGATCAACATCTACTTTGCGCGGCAGCAGGTGCTGGAGCGCTTGGGCGAAGCCCGCCAGAAACTTCCTTCAGGTGCAGAACCCAGAATGGGCGCCATCTCAACGGGCCTCGGTGAAATCTACATGTACACCGTGGAATTTGAGCACCCCGCCGGCGAGCAGGCTCCGCTCGCCGAGGAAGGTCTGCCCGGTTGGCAAAGTAATGGTTCGTACAAAACACCCGAAGGACAACATCTCACGAACGAATTCGAACGCGCCAGCTACTTGCGCACCGTGCAGGATTGGATCATCAGTCCCCAGCTCCGCAGTGTGCCCGGCGTCGCCGCTGTCGATTCCATCGGTGGGTACGTCAAACAGTTTCACGTTCAGCCCGATCCAATGAAACTGGTCAGTTACGGCCTCACCTTCGCCGATGTCATCGAAGCCCTGGAGAAAAACAACGCCAACACCGGCGCGGGATACATTGAACACAAAGGCGAGGCCTACACCGTTCGCGCCACCGGCCGCATCGCCAACCTTGAGCAAATCGCCAGAATCGTCGTCGGCCAGCAAGGCGGAACACCCATCTACGTGAGCGATGTCGCCAACGTTTTGCTGGGAAAAGAACTTCGCTCCGGCACAGGCAGTGAAAACAGCGGCGAAGTGGTCGTCGGCACCGCCATGATGCTCATCGGTTCCAACAGCCGCATCGTCTCTTCCGCCGTCGATGACCGAATCAAAGCAATCAACAAGAACCTCCCGCCCGATATCCGCGCCAAGACCGTACTCAACCGAACCAAATTGGTGGATGCAACCATAGCAACAGTCACCACCAATCTGGCGGAAGGCGCCGTGCTGGTGATTGTCATCCTGTTCCTCCTGTTGGGCAACTTCAGGGCCGCAATCATCTGTGCCCTCGCCATACCTCTCTCAATGCTCATGACCGCAACCGGCATGGTGCAAGGCAAGGTTACTGGCAACCTCATGTCGCTGGGTGCCATTGACTTCGGGCTTATCGTAGATGGCGCTGTGATAATCGTGGAAAACTGCTTGCGACGGTTGGCCCGAATGCAGCACCAGAAGGGTCGCCTCCTCACCCTTCAGGAGCGACTTCACGAAGTCATGATCGCCACCAAGGAGATGATCCAGCCCTCGGTCTACGGCCAGGCCATCATCATCATCGTTTATTTCCCAATCCTTTCATTGAGCGGCGTGGAAGGCAAGATGTTCGTTCCAATGGCAACAACCGTTATCCTGGCGCTCATCTCCGCCTTCATATTGTCCATGACACTCGTCCCCTCGCTCGTGGCAATCCTTATCAGAGGCCGCGTCAAGGAGGGAGATAATTTCATCATTCGCTCCGCCAAGGCTGTCTACGCCCCGGTATTGCAGGTTGCAATTCGCATGCGTTGGGCCGTGATCGGTGCGGCAACGCTGGCGTTCGTCGGCTCCATCGTGCTGTTTAGCCGCATGGGTCAGGAGTTTATCCCCATCCTGGATGAAAAAGACATTGCCATGCACGGCCTGCGCATCCCAAGTACCAGTCTGACGCAGTCCATGGAAATACAGTTTGAAGTCGAACGTGCGGTCCGGTTAGTTCCCGAAGTTGCGTTTGTCTATTCCAAGACCGGAACCGCCGAAATGGCCGCCGATCCCATGCCCCCCAGCACATCGGACACATTCATCATTCTCAAACCGCGCAGCGAGTGGCCGCAACCAAAGGCGCCCAAGTCGGATGTCATCGCCAAAATCGAACACGCCGTCGAACAGGTGCCCGGCAGCCGTTACGAATTCCTGCAACCCATTCAGATGCGCTTTAACGAACTGATCGCCGGTGTCCGCAGTGATGTCGCCGTCAAAGTGTTTGGCGACGATTTTGAACAAATGGGCGTCGCCGCCAGCCAAATTGAAGAAGTCCTCCACCAGATCCCCGGCGCCCAGGATGTTCAGGTGGAGGTCACCGAAGGCCTGCCTGTGATGACCATTGATATCGATCGCGACGCTATTGCCCGCTATGGCATCACTGTCGTCGATGTGCAAGACATCATCGCCACTGCGATCGGTGGTCGCGAAGCTGGCCAGGTCTTTGAAGGCGATCGCCGGTTCGATCTTGTTGTTCGCCTCCCCGATGAAATTCGGCGCAACATCGCCGCCCTCGGCAGCCTGCCCATCCCGCTCCCTGCCGAAGGCCTGAATTCCAGGAACAAGAACGCCGCGACACTCAACTCAATCAGTGAAGTGGGGGGCCATGATTCAGAATTCCATAGTGACCACCCCGCCTACATTCCGCTTTCTGCAATCGCAAGAATCGACGTGGCAGAGGGACCAAACCAGATCAGTCGCGAGAACGGCAAGCGACGCATCGTCGTACAGGCCAACGTCCGTGGCCGCGACCTTGGCTCCTTCGTCGCGGAGGCCCAGGCCAAAATTCAAACCGTGACGCTTCCGGCCGGTGGATACCTCGAATGGGGTGGCCAGTTTGAAAACCTGATGGCCGCTCGCTTGCGACTGATGGTCGTGGTGCCGGTGTGCTTCCTGTTGATTTTCCTGCTCCTCTTCAGCACTTTCAAATCCGTCAAATACGCATTGCTCGTCTTCAGTGGCATTCCGCTGGGGTTGACCGGCGGGGTCATTGCTCTGTGGCTCCGCGACATGCCATTTTCAATCTCCGCGGCCGTCGGTTTCATCGCGCTGTCCGGCGTCGCCGTGCTCAACGGCCTTGTCATGGTCACCTTCATCAACCAACTTCGCCGCGAAGGAATGCCACGTGACCAGGCGATCTTCACCGGATGCATGACCCGCTTGCGGCCCGTTCTCATGACCGCGATGGTCGCCTCACTCGGATTCGTGCCGATGGCCCTCGCCACCAGCACCGGCGCGGAAGTTCAGCGGCCATTGGCGACCGTCGTCATCGGCGGCCTCATCACCAGCACGCTGCTCACCCTTTTGGTCGTTCCCGCCCTGTATCGCCTGTTCACCGGTCGCGATTCCAGCAGTCAGCCCGGTCCGGTGCCGCAGCCGTGGGAGTCTGATTCCAAATAAATCCTGCATCGGCGGCAAAATCCACTTGACATAAACATGCATTGTAGTGTATGTTTATGCATGGCCACAAAGGCACAGCGACACGAAAGAATTGCTCGGCTGGTTCATGACCACGTCATCTCCAGCCAGCAGGAACTCCAGGAACGCCTCGCGCGCGCCGGCATCGCTGTCACACAGGCAACCCTTTCCCGGGATCTCCAGGGCCTCGGCATGCTCAAAGGTGTTGGCGGCTACGTCCTGCCACAGGTGGATCATCCCCACAGTGGGACCACCGCGGAACCCGCCGAAGTCCTCCTCAAGCGCTGCCTGCGTCGGGAAATGCGCTCCATCAACTCCGCCAACAATCTCGTCGTCATTCGCACCGACGCCGGCCACGCCAACGCTTTGGCCATCGAAATCGATCGTGTCCGTCTCCCGGAAGTCATCGGCACCATCGCCGGCGATGACACCATCCTCTTGATCGTCAAGCGGAACGCGGCAGCGACAAAGTTGGTGAGCAGGCTCAAGAGCCTCGCCTCCGCCGATTGACGGTTCACTTCCTCTCGCACAACGAACGCTCGGGATGGCTATTAAAATGATTCGATCATCTATTATTGGAGCTGGAGGCTACGCAGGTGCAGAACTCGTTTCGCTCCTCGCAGCCCATGAAGGCATTGAAGTCGTCGGCCTATTCGGGTCCGAGGCTCGCGCTGCCACTCCGCAACGCTTTGATGAGATTTACCCGCGCTTCAGGGGTCTGACCGACCTCGTCATCGAGCCAATGTCACTCGATCGCGTGCTCTCCCAGCGCCCGCAGGCTGTCTTCCTCGCAACGCCCCATGAGGTCAGCCACGAAATCGTGCCGGAACTGCTCGACCACGGCATCGTCGTTCTTGACCTTTCCGCAGCATTCCGCCTTGCAGATCCCAACGCCTACGTCATGCACTACGGCTTCACGCATCGCCACACTTCGCTCTTGGCCCAGGCCGTCTATGGCCTGCCCGAACGCAACGCCGCCGCCATCGCAGAATCAAACCTTATCGCCCTCCCGGGTTGCTATCCCACTTCAATCATTCTGCCTCTGCTGCCCCTGATTGATGCGGCCATTCTGGACTCATCCAGTCCGGTCATCGCAGACTGCACCAGTGGCATCAGCGGCGCAGGTCGCTCCCCCGCATTGAAGTCCCTCTTTTGCGAAGTCAGTTACCAACCTTATGGCGTGCTCTCGCATCGTCACTCACCGGAAATCTGCCAGCACTCCGGCGTGGACGTCATCTTCACGCCCCACCTCGGGCCGTTTGATCGTGGCATCGTCTCCACAATTCACGCTTCCGTTGCTCCCGGCTTCGATGAAAGCAACATCCGCACCGTGTTACACAATGCCTATGGCGATGAACCGTTCGTCCGACTCCTCCCACGCAACACCTGGCCATCCGTCCGCGGCGTTCAAGGGACAAACTTCTGCGACATCGGCTTGGCATTTGATGCCGATCGTCGCCACCTCATCCTCGTAAGCGCCATCGACAATCTGCTCAAAGGCGCCGCTGGCCAGGCCATGCAATGCTTCAACATCCGGTTCGGTTTTCCGCAGACCGCGGCCTTGTCCGTCGGCCGAAAGGAGTTGTCCCATGCGTAACACACGGCACATCGACCCATCC
>CAZWJR010000099.1:0-284 GCA_964634655.1 uncultured Isosphaeraceae bacterium
TCAATCCCAGTACCTTGTGGCAGGTCAGCGCGTCGTCATCAAACATTTCATAGAAATCCCCCATGCGGAAAAACAGCACGCACTCGGGATGCTGCGCCTTGAACCGCGCATACTGCCGCATCGCCGGCGTGTCCCGGGGATCCCGCCCGCCAGTTGCGGGTGGCGTTTCGCGCTCCGGTGACGCGGCTGCGTCTACCACCTTCATCTTTCCCGTCGCGGTTTTCATTCGCCGTCCATTGTACGGATGTGCTCCGCCCAAACAGAAAAGCCTATCGCTTGGGTGC
>CAZWJR010000099.1:294-9866 GCA_964634655.1 uncultured Isosphaeraceae bacterium
GGGTTTTTTTGTTCGTTTTCCCCCTTTGGATCGAGGTGCAGCGTGCATCAGAGGGCGTAAGTCTTGAATCTCAAGAGTATCGTGTCAAGGCATATTGCACCGCTCGTGATGTGACCCTGGTCAAGACCTATGTCGATTCTGGAGTTTTCGGGCGTAAAGTCGCCAACCGAAGGACGCGAACGACACTTGGTGGACCCTGAATTGCCAGGCGGAGTTCTGGAGGTTTTTTTCCCCTGCCACCGTGGCGTCTGTCATGGTTCGGGTGCATTCTCTGACGTGAGAATTGCTTGGTGCGATCTTGTTGTTGTGGGTTAGTGAAAATTTCTCGACGGCACAATGAGGTCACTTGCGTGGTCATCGAGCGATTCTAGTGACGCGGTTAGGACGTGAACGACCGCGCCTTGGCGTTCCACTACTCCACGAGCCAACACGATGATGCTGTGACGAGCCGCACAACGGTATTTCTGATAAATCTTTGGCCGTACGATCAGGTTGGCGATTCCGGTTTCATCCTCGAGAGTCATGAAAACAATGCCGGAGGCGGTTGCGGGACGTTGCCGCACAAGAACCAAACCCGCGATGACGATGCGCCGGCCGTGTGGCCATAATTGTTCGTTGGCCAGATCAACAGCGTGTGTTGCGCTGCGTTGATCCAGCATTTCGCGCAGAAACGATACTGGGTGAGCCTTCAGGGAAAGTCCCAAGGATTCGTAATCGTGAATGACCCGTCGCGGCATTGACACCGGCGGCAGTTTTGATTCAACATCGATTGCCGAAGTCGTGCTGGAAAACAGGGGCAGTGTGTGGTCCCGCAGTGCCCGCACGTGCCAGAGAGCCGATTGACGAGTAAGTCCAATTGAACCAAAAGCATCGGCTGCGGCAAAACGTCGCAGAGCGGTGACAGGAACGCCGCTGGATTGTCGCAGCGCATCGATGGAATCGAATCGACCGTGTTTTCGTACTGCGGCAGTGACGCGCCGAGCGTGTTCCTCCTGAAGTCCTTTAACAAGTCGCATGCCGAGACGCAGCACTGGCACATGTGTTGAAGAAGTTTCCAACGTGCAATCCCATTCGCTGTGATTGACATCGACCGGCCTCACTTCCACACCGTGCTCGATGGCATCACGGACAATCTGCGCCGGAGCATAGAACCCCATCGGCTGGCTGTTGATGAGGGCGCAGGCAAACGCCGCCGGGTAATGCTTCTTGAGCCACGACGACACATACACCAGCAGCGCGAAACTGGCCGCGTGTGATTCAGGGAATCCATATTCACTGAAGCCCTTGAGTTGATTGAAACAACGCTGGGCGAATTCGCGTTGATAACCGCGAGACAACATGCCTTCAACGAATTTGGATTCAAACTGAAGGAACTTATCGCCCTTGCGCTTCCATGCCGCCATTGCTCTTCGTAACTGGTCCGCTTCGCCCGGCGTGAAACCGGCCGCGACGATTGCCAATGCCATTGCCTGTTCCTGAAACAGCGGTACGCCAAGCGTCCTGCCCAGCACATGCTGCACCTGCGGGGTGGGATACGTCACCGGCTCTTCGCCGTTGCGTCGCCGAAGATACGGATGAACCATGTCGCCTTGGATCGGACCGGGGCGCACAATGGCGACTTCGATTACCAGATCGTAAAAGCATCGAGGTCGCAGGCGCGGAAGCATGGTCATCTGCGCCCGTGATTCAATCTGAAACACGCCGATGGTATCGGCCTTGCAGATCATGTCGTATACCGCCGGGTCTTCGGCAGGGATCGTCGCCAGCGTCAGTGATCGACCGTGATGATGTTCAACGAACTCGAAGGCTTTGCGAATGCACGTGAGCATCCCCAGGCCAAGCACATCCACCTTGAGCATGCCCATCGCGTCAATGTCATCCTTGTCCCATTCAATCACCGTGCGATCAGGCATGGCAGCGTTCTCAACGGGAACCATCTCGCAGAGCAGGCCGCGCGTGATCACGAATCCACCCACGTGCTGAGAGAGATGACGCGGGAACCCGAGAATTTCCTGCGCCAAACGCATCACCATGCGAAGCGTGGGTTCTTCAGGATCAAGTCCAAGCGAACGCAGGCGATCAGCGCGTCCGACTTGATTCGACCACCAATCTACGTCCTTTGCCAGACGGTCTACGCAGTCCAGTGAAAGCCCCATCGCTTTCCCCACATCGCGGATGGCTGAGCGTCCCCGGTAGGAGATCACTTCAGCGGTGAGCGCGGCGCGATCCCGTCCATACTTGGTGTATAGATATTGGATCACATCTTCACGGCGTTCATGCTCGAAATCAATGTCGATGTCCGGTGGTTCATTGCGCTCTTTTGAGATGAATCGTTCAAAGAGCAAGTCGATGCGATCTGGATCAACCGCCGTCACACCCAGGCAATAGCACACGGCTGAATTCGCAGCCGCCCCCCGACCCTGACAGAGAATGCCTTTGCTGCGTGCGAATACAACCAGATCATGCACCGTGAGAAAATACGGCGCATAATTGAGTTCATCGATGAGTTTCAATTCGTGGGTGATTCGCTCACGCACATCCGTTGGAACGCCATCTGGGTTTGAAGAATACCGCTCTGCTGCGCCGGTCCATGCCAGGTCTGTGAGATGCCGGATTGGTGATTTTCCGGCGGGACAGACTTCATCGGGGTATTGGTAGCGAAGTTGATCGAGATTAAATCTCCCCGCTCGCTGCGCGATTTCGATGGTGCGATGAATAGCCCTCGGCGCTTCCGCAAACAGCCGGTGCATTTCTTCGGGCGGTTTCACATATCGTTCGGCATTGGGAAATAATCGCAAACCGGCTTGCTCAATCGTGCAGCCGTGACGGATGCAGGTCAGCACATCCTGCAGCGGCCTTCGTTCGGGAACGTGATAGTGGACATCATTGGTGGCGACAAGAGGAACACGACTGTGGTTGGACAATGCGATGAGTTGGGTCAGTTGATTGCGGTCGTCCTCGCCATAGAGGAGAGATACCGCCAGCGAAAGACGATCGTCATTAAACACTCGCTGCAAGCCTTCGACTGTTTCAAGGAAGATATGATCCAGATGGCGCGGTGGAATGATCACCGCAAGCAAACCTTCTTCATGTTCAGTCAGATCATGTAGTGTCAGATCGCATTCACCCTTTGGAGCGCGTCTCTTGCCGGTGGTGAGCAGACGACACAAACGGCCGTAGGACGAGACATCCGATGGATAAACAAGGATTGAAAACACATCCGCATTCGATTGATCAGGGTGATGAGTCTTCAAATCCAAGCGGCAACCGACGATGAACTGCATGCCGAGTTCTTTGGCCGCCACATGCGCGCGGACGATGCCTGCCAACGTGTTGCGATCGGTGATCGCAACAGCCCTATGACCGAGCATGGCCGCTCGATGAACCAGTTCATCGGGATGGCTTGCTCCGGTGAGAAAAGTGAAGTTGCTGGTGACTCGCAATTCGGCGTAAGGAAATTTCGAGCGATGCGGCGAGTGGTGATGTTCATCCGGTTCCGGGGACGGGAGGTGCATTGAGCGCAGCATCGGCTCGCGGTAAAACTCTGCGTATGGATGCTTTCTGGGTTTGGGATTGGGATGCTCCGGCATATTTTCTTCCGCACGCCGTCAAGCCCATTCGCCGTGCATGAACCAGCGGTCACCCCCGCCTCCAGATGGAGCCTCTCGATAAATCCAGAGCCAGCGACCGCAGGCATCCTGCACCTTGAAATAATCTCGCCCACATCCCCGGAATGTTGCGCCTGCGTCATCTCGAATCCACCATTCACTTTCAATGCGTTGTGGACCATGAGCCGCCAGAATCCGATGCTCCACTCCGCGCCAGCGCAGCCAGAACGGTGGCCCTTCGGGAACAATCGCCAGCACTTCAATAGCTTCCGGGGGATTCACAAGCAGCGATGGTCGGTCATTCTCTGTAATCGCCGATGAATTCGTTTTGAACTCAACCATTGCCATCGCAGATGAAAACACCGGCACACGCTCCGGGCAATGCGATTCCGCGATGTCCATCCGCAGCATTCGGTCTGGTCCCAATCGATGAGACAGCGTGTCGATAAGTTCGCCAGCATCGCGCTGAATCGCAGCGCTCGCCCTTGAGCCATCGCTCCACTGTTCGCTTTGTTCACATCTGATTCGATGAACGCTTCGGATCGTCAGCGTCATACATTCGATGCCGAATCCCATATTGACTGTTTCGAGACGCGGTTGCAGCAGCATCCACAGATGCCTGGAATCACGACTGGGGCGACTGAGACGCAGATCAAGGCTGATTCTCTGGTTTGCATGATCACCAAGCCGTTGCACAGAGAGTTGCAGCCTTGTCGCGCCCGATTCGATTTTGAGCAGAGATGCAGCAACTTCCTCGACAAGTTCCCGTCCCGTTATCAGCATCGCATTCACATCAACCAGCGCGCCGTCAAACACCCGCTCCGCGTGAATGGGATCGCTCACCCGTATCGGTTGGATCAGTTCTTCCGTTCGCCCCAACGCTTGATCGATCCGCAAGAACAGTTCATCGCTGAATCTCGCGGCGAGTTCATGGCGTGGGATGGCCAGAAGATCGCCAACACGATCGACATTGACTTCATGCAAAGCGGCGGCGGCATTTGCATCGACACGCAACGATTCAACCGGCAGATTCAACATCGCTGCTTGTTCACTTCCTGGTCGGCGGGAAATGACAACGCGATCTTCAGTCCCGAATCTTGCCACACCCCATGCGCATCCGATCGTGTCCGCACAGCAGAGACGGTTGGCGAATCCAAGCCGATGCAGCGTGTTTGCGATGGCGTCCAACATTCCGCGTTCACCGCCATACAAGTGAGCGCATCCGGTGATGTCGAACAACAATCCATCCGGCGGGTGTGGCGCAACCAATGGTGCAAATCGCACAGCCCATGCAGCCAGTTTGGCCAGCGCTATTTCATCGCGATGCGGTTCGTGGATGGATTCGATCAGCGGATGACTGCCCATGAGCGCACGGGCATGAACCAAGGTCATTCCGCTTTGCACGCCGTGCCCCGCACAAACAGGACAGCGCGCAGCCACGATTTGTTTGCCATGCTCCATTGTTATCAACATGATTGGCGCATGAGGCTGATCGTTACGCCGATCGCCGTAACGCAACAACCGTCGTCGAAATCGATCGATCGGCCACGTCGGCAACCACACAGAGACTACTCTTCGCACGGTCATGCTCCAGCACTAGAGTTGCGTTGGCTTCCATGCCGGACCCGCGCTGAACGCCCTTGCAGCGCACCAGTTCCACCCGCCACCGTGGACGTGCCGTAGGAGAAACGACTGGCTCAATCCGCCAGCGCGTCCCCGCCGATGATGGCACCGTCAATTCGTGTGATGGACGCGCCAAGAGAGCCAACGCCGATCCGGCTTCCGCAGCCAGTTGCAATCGCCTCGAATGCGACAGATTGATCGCGCTTCCATCGGCGATCACCACCGCAACAGCCGCGCTCCGCAAACACAAATCAATCGCCCACAGCCGATCAGCATCCGTCGGCGGATCGACGAACAGCGAACGATCCAGCATGAATCGGTTGTGATTCGATGAACCCACCAACAGTGTTTGTGGTTGTGGCCAAATCCGAGGGGGACGGCCGATCCACACGATGACGCTTCCATCATTGGATTCAGGATCGCAGATGCGCCGCTTCGCAAAGTGCGTCAACAGTAACGTCGGTGCAACCCATGCTCGCCCATGATTCTGGCATGGACTGAACCATTCATGCAGAACCCCGCAGTCCAGTCGATCCAGCGGCGTGGACAATCCCATGTTTACGCTTACCGCGGCACTGCCGGAATGCCGACGTTCGATCGCACCAATCTTTTGCGCCAATTCAGCCAACGATGTGGCCGGTTTGGATTTCATGGGCATGGAGGATTCAGCCATGCTTTGATTATACGGTATTTGTTAGGGTTATGGCAAGAGTGGTTTTGTGCGGTTGGAGGCTGAATTTTTCGGCTTCAGCCGCTTCGGATGGTCAGCCGAACAATCCGCCGTCGTTCTTGTCCGGACCGCCTTCTCCAGCAACTTTCGGGACATCATCCGCCTGCACTGGCTCGATCAACGTCGCATCATCGTTCTTCGGCGTGTTGACGCGCTTGCTCACCGGATGCATCTCCAGCACGCTCCCCGCAGCCGGTCGAAGCAGCGGCACAACCTTCGATGAGTCATGTTCCCTGGGATCAAGCCAGTGATCGAAATCCTTCGGATCGATTATCACCGGCATTCGATCGTGAAGCGATGCGATCTGCTCATTGGCACTCGTGGTAAGGATTGTGAACGTGTTAACTTCTTCACCGCTGGATTTATCCACCCACGACTCCCACAAACCGGCTAATGCCATCGGTTGACCATCGGCCCGACGAATATAGTACGGCTGCTTCCTGCCGTCGCGCTGTTGCCATTCATAGAAGCCGCTCACGGGAACAAGACATCGGCGCGATCGCATCGCAGACCGAAAAGCGGGCTTTTCCGCCGCCGATTCGCTGCGGGCATTGATCATACGATTGCCAATGGTCGCATCCTTCGCCCAGGATGGAATCAAACCCCAGCGCATTTGCATCATCTCGCGAGAACCGTCAGCACGTTGAACAACTATTGGCACAGTCTGTGTCGGTGCAATGTTGTATCTCATTGCAGGAAGATACTTGTCGCCGAGTTTGAACAACGCTGCCAGAACCTGCGGTGGAGTTGTCAGGGCATAACGGCCGCACATGGGAGTAACGATATGCGATCACATCAAATGCCAGCACGCGCGACGTCAAAATGACCTACAAACATCGGCCTCATCATTCGGGCGGATACCACGGACCCAATTCCATGACTGCCCTGGACGGATCAACGCCGCACGAATGACACCACTTCACAAACTCGATTGGTCCAAGCCGACGGTTGCCCGCCTCGCACTTGTTCACGAAGGAATGGGGCTTGCGCAGCCTTCGTCCCAGGACACATTGAGATAGCCCAGCGGTTTTCTGCCAACCGCGAACTTGATCGTGCACTCGCCATCTTCAGAACCACCATGAAAAAAAGCCGCTTTACATGGATAAAGCGGCTCCAAGACTGATTCCTGCGGGTGCCGGACTTGACGAAGTGGAGCAGAAGAGGATCGAACTCTCAACCTCTTGAATGCGATTCAAGCGCTCTCCCAATTGAGCTACTGCCCCGATTTTGGTGCGAAACCGTCTCCGCAAGGCAATCATGATATCGGCGATTCGCCCGTTCGGCTACCGAATTGCCCGCAAGGCATCGCCCCGCCATACTGTGCCCCGAATGATCTGGACCGCTTCAGCCCTGACGATCTATTGCGTGTTGATCCTGCTGGCATCACTGCTGGGCGGCTGGATTCCCATTGCCATCAAGTTGACCCACAAGCGAATGGAAGTCGCCGTCAGTTTTGTAGCCGGCGTCATGCTTGGCGTAGGTGTCCTCCACATGCTTCCCCATGCCCTGGAGGCCGCGTTGGAATCCCAGCCGCCGGGTGTCCATGCCCATGAAGCGCTCGGGCCGGTCATGCTCTGGCTCATCGCAGGGTTTCTTGCGATGTTCTTCATAGAACGGTTCTTCCGATTTCACCATCACGATGCACCTGCTGCAGAACATGCCGCCGACCATCATCACGATCACCATTCCCATGAACATCGCCACCGCCATGGCATGACATGGGCCGGTGCCGCCGTCGGCCTTTCGCTCCACAGTTTGATTGAAGGCATCGCTCTGGCATCAAGCGTCGAAGCCGCTGGCCACGAGAATGGTGCAGCAATCGCTGGCCTTGCCACTTTCCTCGTCATCTTTCTGCACAAGCCGTTTGATGCTCTGACGATTGGCACGCTCATGGCCGTGGGCAAGCGCACCGCCATCAGTCGTCATGTGGTCAACCTTGCATTTAGCCTGCTGATCCCCGTCGGCGTTGCATTGTTCTACCTTGGTGCTGCCTCCTACAACGACCAACCTTACGTTGTCAGCGCTGCACTGGCGTTCTCCGCTGGGACGTTTCTTTGCATTTCCATGAGCGATCTGCTGCCGGAATTGCAGTTTCACCATCACGATCGCGTAAAACTCTCGGCGGCACTGCTATTGGGCCTGGCGCTGGCGTGGGGCATCAGCGCGTTGGAGTCACGTATGCATCACGATCATCCAACCGCTGTTGCACAGGGATTTTCCCATTCCACCGCGCTGCCTTCCGTCACGCCGCTAAACTAGTGGCCCGATGACCGAAGCCACCAAGCCAAATTACAAGTCCACCCTCAACCTTCCCAAGACCGATTTCGCGATGAAGGCGAATCTCTCGCAAAACGAGCCGATTTCGCAGAAGCGATGGGAAGAGATGAAGATGTACGATCAAATCCAGCAGGCCCGCGCCGCAGGTACGCCGTTCGTCTTTCACGATGGCCCGCCATATGCCAACGGCTCCATCCACGTCGGTCACCTGCTCAACAAGGTATTGAAAGACATCGTCGTTCGTTCCCATCTGATGGAAGGCCGCAAGTGCCCGTACATTCCCGGTTGGGACTGCCACGGTCTGCCCATCGAACACAAAGTCGTTACAGAACTGATGGAAGCGGGCAAGTTTGAAAAGTTGAACACGCTCACCGAAGACCAGCGCCGCATGGCGATCCGCCGTGAATGCGCCAAGTACGCAGAGAAATACGTCAAACTCCAGGCCGGCCAGATGAAGCGGCTGTCCACGCTGGCAGATTACGACCATCCGTATCTCACCATGTCGCCTGAATATGAAAAAGGCGTGTTGGAGGTTTTTGCATCGCTGATCGAGCAAGGCATCGTGTATCGCGCTTTGAAACCTGTGCATTGGTCCATCGCCAATCAGACCGCACTGGCGGAGGCGGAACTTGAATACGAAGACCGCGAAGACTTATCGATTTATGTGGACTTTGAAGCGGTGGACCGTGCCGCCGTCGCCAAGGCATTTGGATTGTCTGAAATGCCGGTCGATGAAGCAGCGGGGGAGTCAGGGGATTCGGAGGAGGCCGCAGGTCTTGAGCAAACACCTTCGTTCATGATCTGGACCACCACGCCGTGGACTCTGCCCGCCAACCTCGCCATCGCAGTGCATGAGAAATATCGCTACGCGCTGGTGATGATCGATGGCAACGCCACGGTGTTGGCATCGGATCTGGTGCAGAGAGTCACCAAGGCAGCCAAGGCCGAAGATGTGAAGGTGCTGGCGGAGACCGATGGCAAGAGCCTCATCGGCCTCGAGTATCGCCACCCGTTTGTCGATCGGGTCAACCGCATCGTCGCTGCGGATTACGTCACGCTTGAAGACGGCACCGGCCTCGTTCACACGGCACCCGGCCATGGTTCAGAGGACTACCACACCGGCATCCGCGAGCGGTTGGATATCTACTGCCCGGTGCGTGCCAATGGCACATTCGATGACACCGTCCCATCATGGCTGCGCGGCTTGAGTGTGTGGGACGCAAACGAAAAAGTCGCCAATCACCTGCGCGAATCCGGCCATTTGTTCTTTGCACACAAGTTCACCCACAGTTATCCGCACGACTGGCGCAGCAAGACCCCGGTGATCTTTCGCG
>CAZWJR010000100.1:0-9820 GCA_964634655.1 uncultured Isosphaeraceae bacterium
CAGTTCGAATGTGGATTTCTGGTTTCGCAGAGATCATCAAATGATCAACCAGCCATTCCACTGTTGCGTTGACCATGGTTTCAAGGCTGATCGGGTCGTTGAACAAGCGATTGGCATTTGGAATACGCAAGAGTCGATGCGGCGATGTGAGATCGCGATCAAGTGATTGCACTGAATCGAATAGTGCCGTGTCAGATTCAGCGTGAATAAGCAACGTCGGAGCCTTGACATGGCGAGCCGCAATGGCCTCTCGTCCGCACACCGGTCCGCGAATGACCAAACATCGGACCGCAGGCGCTTGGGCGGCGTAGTGCAATGCGATCATGCCGCCCGTTCCCGCGCCAACCAGACCAATTCTCTGAAAATCAACCTCGGCCAGATTGGCGATGTGAGAAAACACAATATGGAGATCCGCAAGCATCTGCTGATCGGTAGCGCCTTCAATCGTCCCTTCCGATCGACCATGACCAGTAAAATCCATACGTGCCGCAATGAAACCGCGCTGGGCTAATCGTCGGCTGATTGCCATCGCGCGCGGGCTTTGCGCGTTGCTCTCAAAACCGTGGGCAAAAACCACCGCTGGGTGCAGTTGAGTCTCGCGCTTCATGCCGGGCGGCAGATCAATTTCACACATGAGGGCCTGACCCTTGGACCCTGGGAATTTCGCGCTGATTGTCTGAATCTGATGAGGAGTGGCGTCGGAAGCAGTCCGACTGACATTCCATTGTTGAATGATCGAAACACCATTTCATCGCTGACTTCGTTGAACTCGTCGTAGAAACTCTCAATACCCTTGAATTTCGCTGGACGATGGGGAATCACCAGTACATCGGCGGATTCATGCAATTGCCATGTCGCTTGACTTGTTCCTGCCGGGGCGGCGGCAACGATCTTTCCTGCTCCTCGGTCCTTCAGCGAAGCAATAGCGCCGAGCATTTTCGCTCCGCTCACCACACCCTGGTCCACGATGATCACCGTGCGGCCCCGCACCTCGGACGGCGGCAAAATGGAGCGTATCGCCGTATGCCGATGCTGCATTTTGCGAAATGCTTCCCGCGCCGGATCCACCAATTGCTGGCTGGTTACATGGTGCCACCGCGCTGCCGTTTGAATCATAGAGATACGGCCATGTTCGTCGATCGCGCCAACGATTTGCTCCGGCGTTTCAGGACAACAGAGCGTTTCGATCAACAGCACATCCAGAGGCGCCTGAAGGTGCCGGGCAATGACGGCCGCCATCGGCACACCCCCATTGGCCAGCCCAAGAACAATTGGCTGTTGATCCCGGAGAAACTCAAGGTGCTGCGACAGTTCGTTGGCGGCCTCAATCCGATTCCGAAATAACCGCATGATTCGCTCCTTTTTGTTGGAGGCGATCGGCCCAACATATTGTGCCATGGATGAGACGGGTTGTGGGGCCAGACATGACACGAAGTGGAGAAAAACATCAGAAAAAGTCAAATTTGTTCTCTTTTTCTCAATGACCGGAAGTTGAAGATTGGTGGTTCTGCCACTCGAGCACTTGACCGACGGTCTGCACAACATTGCCAAGAATGACGGCACCGGTCCTCGACTCGCGGTGACTCAAGCGCGGAACAGATGCCCGGCATCCGGCTGGATTTTGGCTATACTCCGGTTGCCCGGAAGGTCTTGTACGGGCGGCTTGGATCATGAACACAACCCATCGTCGGGCTTCGCCACTTTCGATGTAATTGTGAACTCGTGCGCCAATGTCCGCTTTCATCGCTTTCCCAGTGCTGGTTGTCCTCTATGGAAGTAATCAAAGGCATTCCCGTTGCTGGCGGTGTTGTCATCGGCCGCGCGTTCATCCTTGAGGACGTGCTGGAGCGAGTGCCTTATCACGTCGTCGCTTCCGCTGACGTGGGGAAAGAGTTAGAGCGTCTTGACGAAGCAGTAGCGGGGGCTCTCAAGGATCTGCGATCCGATCGTGATCGTGCGGCCGCAAAACTTGGACCTGAACCCGCCAAGATTTTTGAATTCCATCTTGGCTTGCTTAACGATCGCACATTGATTCATCCGATCCGGGAGCGCATCGAAAACGGGCATGTGACGGCGGCCTTTGCCGTTGCCGAAGCGTTTCGCAATCTCGCCGATCGCTTCCGAGCGATGGGCAGTGAAGTATTTCGGCAAAAGGCAGCGGATGTCATGGACCTGGACCGTCGCGTGCTCGGCAAGTTGGTGGGCCAATCTCGCGATCGTCTGGCAAAACTTACCGAACCCGTCATCGTCGTTGCGCACGAATTGACCCCTGCTCAAGCCGCGGGACTGGATGTTACTCGTGTCCTCGGATTCGCCAGCGATGCCGGAGGACGCACTAGCCACAGTTCCATCGTGGCGGCGGCATTGGGCATTCCGGTCGTTGTCGGCTGCCAGCGGGTCAGTCAGAGCGTCAACGATGGCGATCAGATCATCGTCGATGGAAAAACCGGCGTGGTGATCTTGCGGCCGGATGCCGAGACGATTGCTCAATACGAAAAGGATGTCGAACGCCTCGCTGGCATGGAGGCAGGTCTTCGCGATTTGGCGGAGATGGATTCCGTCACTGCAGATGGCGTCAAGATTACGCTGCTGGGCAATATTGAATTTGCCCATGAAGTGCGGCCGTTGCTGTCGCATGGCGGAGAGGGAGTGGGGCTTTTTCGTACCGAGTTCCTTTATCTGGCCAGCCAATCCGAACCGACGGAAGAAGATCACTTTCAGGCGTACAAGCATGCGGTTGAATTGCTCAACGGCCGCACTTTGACCATTCGCACCCTAGATCTGGGCGCTGACAAATACACGCAGGAGCGCGCAGAAGAGCCGGAACGTAATCCATTCCTTGGCTTGCGAAGCATTCGGTACTGCCTGCAGAATCTGCCAATGTTCAAGACGCAGCTGCGTGCAATTCTGCGGGCATCGGCGTTTGGGCCAATCAAGGTAATGTTTCCGCTCGTCTCAACGCTCATGGAATTGCGGCAGACAAAAATGATCTTCCGCGATGTCATGGAAGAATGCGAAGATGAAGGAATCAAGTTTGATGCCAATATCCCCATGGGAATCATGGTTGAAGTCCCCAGCGCAGCCCTGATGGCCTCCGCGTTTGCCAAGGAAGTTTCGTTTTTCTCCATCGGGACCAACGACTTGATCCAATACACCCTGGCGGTGGATCGGGGCAATGAGAAAGTCGCAAACCTGTACACCGGAGCAAGTCCGGCGGTGATTCATCTGGTCAAAGGTATCATTCGTGCCGCAAAGCGTTTCAACGTGGAAACGAGCCTTTGCGGTGAGATTGCTGGCGATGTCCTTTACACAATGTTGCTGATCGGCCTGGGGATGCGTATACTCAGTCTGGTTCCCTCACAGATCCCTTATGTCAAGCGGGTCGTGCGGGCGGTCGATATACCAACATGCGAGCGGTTGGCCCGAAAGGTCGGCTCGTTCGATTCCGAGCGGCAGGTGCTCAACACCTTGCGCGCTGAATTACAGAAAGTCCTTCCCGAGATGGATGGCGGATGGTCCGCCGATTGACATTCCCGGGATACACAATAAAACGGCCGTAGCCGGCCACCGGATATGTCCCGGATTTGATGGCGTTGAAAAAAGGGCAGACCCTTTCGCCTCATTCGAGCGGCACCTCCAAACAGAACGCCGGCCTTCAGCCACCGTCGAGTCTTCGCGTTGCACGCAGTCAGAGCGAAAATCCATTGTCTCAAGAATCGAGATCCAGGTCGCCTGACGGCGTGCCGGGAGCGATTGCATTTGGACATTGAGAATTTGAACTTTGGAGTTTGCCGTGAAAGGCCCGCCGGGAATTGATCCCGGAGAATAGCCCACGTGGCTCCCAAAAAACCTGTAGAACAAGATGAACTGATGATCGTCAATGACTCGCCCGGCGAAGAATGCCGCATAGCGATTCTCCACAACGGCCATCTCGAAGAACTCTTCACGGAACGCACGTCCACCGCCACCAACGTTGGCAACATCTACAAAGGCCGCGTCGTCAACGTCGAGCCTGCCATTCAAGCCGCGTTCATTGATTACGGCGAAGGCATCAACGGCTTCCTTCACATTTCCGATCTTCACCCAAAGTACTTCCCCGGCGAAGAACGCACCGAGCGCGTCGGTAAGAAGATTCCTCGCCGCGATCGCCCTCCAATCCAGCACGCTCTCAAACGCGGCCAGGAGATTCTCGTGCAGGTGCTCAAGGAAGGCATCGGCACAAAGGGTCCAACGCTCACATCGTACCTCTCCATTGCAGGCCGTCTGCTCGTTCTCATGCCGGATATGGATCGAGTTGGCGTATCTCGGAAGGTGGAGGACGAAGAGCAGCGGCGCGAAATGCGGGAGATTCTCGATTCCCTCGATCTGCCCGATGGCTTTGGCTTTATCCTCCGCACCGCCGGCTATGGCAAGACCAAAACGGAACTGAAGCGAGACGCTGCTTACCTGATGCGGTTGTGGAAAGTGATGGAAAAGCGCATCAAGTCTGTCGGCGCGCCGTGCGAGTTGTACACCGAATCCGATCTGCTCATCCGCACCGTCCGCGATGTGCTTCGACCTTCCATCGGTGCCGTCATAGTGGATTCCGAATCGGCGTTTGATCGCGCTTCCATGTTTCTCCAGGTCGTTGCTCCCCGCTCAACGCTCAAAGTGTTGCGCTACAGTCGCGAGGCGCCCATCTTTCACGCCTTTGATGTCGAAAGGCAAATCGAACTCATCCACAGCCGCGAAGTTCCCCTGCCCTCTGGTGGGCGGCTGGTCATCGATCAAACCGAGGCCCTCGTTGCCATTGACGTCAACTCCGGCCGCAGCCGCAGCGCACGCGACAGTGAAACCAACGCCTACGAAACGAACTGCGAGGCCGCCGATGAAATCTGCCGCCAATTGCGGTTGCGCGACCTCGGCGGATTGATTGTGAACGATCTGATCGATATGCGGTCCATGAAGCACCGCAAGCAGATCGAGGAGCGGTTCCAGAATCTGCTCAAGCGCGATCGCGCCAAGGCCACGGTGCTGCCGATCAGCGAATTTGGCATTATCGAGATGACCCGACAGCGCATGCGACCAAGCATCCGCAAGAGCCACTTCATGGATTGCCCCCATTGCGGCGGGCATGGCGAAATTAAGGTTCCCGAATACGTGGCAGCAGACGCCGCCCGCCACATCGGCTTCCTCTTGCAGTTTGATCGGGTCAAACGGGTGGAAATCGCCTGTTCTCCCCGCGTGGCATCGGTGCTGCTCTCCGGCAAAAGGCGTGAGTTGGTGCGATTGGAAGATGCTCACTCCGACAAAGCCAAGCGAATTGATGTTCGTGTAAGCGAAGCGATAGCCGTGGATCGCGTGGATTATTACGCCTACGACGACCGCAACGCTGATATTGATGTTGAACAACTGCCGCATCTGCAGGCTCCTTCAATCGATGAATTGGAGAAGCAAGCCGCAGAAGAACTGATTCGCGGCGACGAGGAATCCGGCGAGACATCGCAGCCAGGCCGTCGACGCCGCCGCTCTGGTCCGGTTGATGCCACCGCCATTGCTCTTGCGGGCGATTTTGCGGATGGATTGGAGGACTTTGAAGAGGAAGAGGAAGTGGAAGCAGTTGGCGATGACGCGACTGAATCCGCTGTTGCTGAACTGATCCATGAAGGACAGGAACCCGCACAGCGCGGCCGACGTCGTCGCAAACGAGGTCGTGGTCGCCGTGGCGAACAAAACGGCACACCGCCAATGATCGACAATGCGAAGCCGCAGGATCAATCTGCCTCAACCACAGCACCATCGCCGAGTCCGGAAGGTGAGCGCCTAGCCACGGGCAAACGGTCAAGGCGGCGTCGCGGTCGAAGACGCGGTCGAGGCGGCGCGGAAATCCTCCCCGCCAATGGCCAGCCGGGTGGCGCACCATTTGAACCGAATCAGCCAATGGAAAACACATCAGATCAGTCGATGCGCATTCACGAACTTGCTGGCGAACTGGGTGTTACATCGCGAGAAGTTATTGATCGATGCGAACCTGATCCAACGATTCATCATTTCGCCAACGCTCTGGCCAGCGTCTCCGCAGAGGAAGCCCAGACCATTCGGACAATGTTCAATGAGAGCGCCGAGGGTGAAGGAACTTCAGAAGCACCGTCAACTGTCGAGTCGAAATCGGATGGTGGCGGTGAGCGGCCATTCAAGAAATCACGGAGACGCAGAGGTCGCAGGCGTGGCGGTGATAAGGGTGATCAAACCCAAGCGGGCCCAACAATTGCCGCAGGTGCTGCGCCGGCCTCTCGCGCTCCGATCGCAAATGAGACCGTGGAAAGTGCTTCATCCCAGACTTCTGGTTCCTCGCCGACACAATCGCCAACTCACATTCCACAGCATGGCCGCAAGCGTCGTCGTCGACGGGGTCGCGGTGGTGGAGGCGGCGGCAACGAGTCATCATCGCAGAACCCATCTTTTGGTTCCCACGGCACGCCGCAGCCCGCCCCAGTGATTTCAACTTCGAACCCGCAAGCCCCATCGCACACGGCCGTTGTCATTCCCGTGACATCGCCCGCAAAGAAGAAACGTCGCGGGCTCTATGGCGCGGCCCGAGTTTCGGTTTCGCCACTGGCCCGGGAATCCGCAACGCCCGATGAATGATTCCATCTGAATTTCACAATGCCTGCTGCAAAAACAATTCCTTCTCGTCGGCTCATTGTGCTGGGTTCCACCGGTTCCATCGGTATGAACACTCTTGCCGTGGTGAATCATTTGCGCGAACACGGCCTGTTCAATTTTGAAATTGTTGGATTGGCAGCCGGAGGCAATACAAAAATCCTAAGCCATCAAGCCCGGCAATTCGGCGTCCAGCATGTTGCCGTCGCCAGCGGGACAAACGCGGCGGAATTGAGTGGCATCTCCCACATTTATCAAGGCCCGGAGGCCGCCTTGGAATTGGTGAATGCTGTTGCTCGCCATGGCGATTTGGTGGTTGGCGCGATGGTTGGCTCCGCCGGTGTCCCCGCCACGTTGGCTGCCATCGAATGCGGCTGCGATATTGCATTGGCAAACAAGGAAACGCTTGTGGCCGCTGGTGCCTTGGTGATGCCGCAGGTTCGCAAGCAGAACGTCGCGTTATTGCCAATTGATTCCGAACACAGCGCGCTCTTCCAGTGCATGAAATCCGGGCGTTCATTGGATGATGTGCGGCGGGTCGTGCTCACCGCATCCGGCGGGCCGTTTCGCACCTGGTCAAAGTCACGCCTCGATCAGGCCACGGTTGAGGAAGCACTCAATCATCCCACTTGGAACATGGGGCCGAAGGTCACAATCGATTCTGCGTCACTCATGAACAAAGCCTTGGAGATTATTGAAGCGCACTGGCTGTTCGATCTGCCATCCAGCAAGATCGAAGTGGTCATTCACCCGCAATCGATCATCCATAGTTTTGTGGAATTTGTCGATGGTTCCACGTTGGCCCAACTCGGCCCTCCCGACATGCGCACTCCCATTCAATACGCGTTGACATGGCCGTTGCGGTTGGATGGCTGCTCAAAGGTCATGGATTGGGCGAATTTGCGTGTGATGGACTTTGAGCAAGTGGATCACCAACGATTTGCCGCCCCGCGGCTGGCGCACCGGGTCATAGATGCCGGCGGCACATCCGGCGCGATCTTCAACGCGGCCAATGAATCAGCCGTTTCAGCGTTCCTTGATCGCCGAATTTCCTTTGATCGCATTTCGTCGCTCGTTGAGGCGGCTCTTGAGACCGTTGAGTCAACCACAGTGCGCACCCTTGAGGATGTTCACGAAGCCGATCAGGCAGCCCGGCGCTATGTCGATGAAAGAATCAGCCGCGCCGGATCGACAGGCCGTCGGCCTGAAATGCCTGCAGTTTCAATACCATCAGGAGCGGTCGGCAAAACCGGCCCTACAAGATAAACCATGGATTTCCTCGCATCTGGTTTCAATATTCTTCTCATCATCCTCGGCTTCGGCGTGCTGATTTTTGTTCATGAACTCGGCCACTTCATCGCTGCCAAATGGGCCGGCATCCGCACAGAGGCATTCGCTGTGGGAATGGGTCCGGTGGCAATCGCATGGAGGAAGGGGATCGGCGTGCGATTTGGTTCCACGGCACGAGCGGTGGATGAGCGAGTCGCCAAGTATTTCAAATCAAGCGGCATTTCCGAGGACGTCACGGGAGGCAAAGAGTCAATCGGTCAAAAGCAGATCTTCCGCGCGATGGATGCACTTGGTATCGGTGAAACCGAGTACGCGCTCCGTTGGCTTCCCCTCGGCGGCTTTGTGAAAATGCTCGGCCAGGAAGACGCCAATCCCAACGCTGTCTCTGATGATCCTCGCAGTTACCAGCGATGCCCGGTCGGCAAGCGCATGATCGTCGTTTCCGCGGGCGTTATCATGAACATCATTTTGGCAATGGTGTTATTCATCATCGCCTTCATGGCTGGTGTGCAGTTCGAGGCGCCTGTGGTGGGGGATGTTTCTCCACGATTGGCCGCAGGGCAGACTCCTGCTGACAACGCAAAGGCGCTGGGTGTGGAAAACGTGGGTCTGCAACCGGGTGATGAAGTGATTGAAATCGATGGCAAGCCGGCGAGAACCTTCGCCGATTTGCAAATTGCCACCGCGATGAGCAAACCCGGTGTGCCTGTGAAACTAACTGTGAATCGGCCGGGGTTCGATCAGCCACTTCTTTTCTCGCTCAAAGCGGAAAAGGACCCAACGACAGGCTTGCTCGGTATCGGCGTGTATCCCGGTGCTTCTACCACGCTGCTGACCAAGGATGAGGAAGGGCTCGTGTCGCGGTACCTCCAGCGAACCGGCCTTGCCGCAGCGGGTGTCAAACTTGGCATGGCCCTGACCTCGGTCAACGGAATGCAAATCAGCACCTTCGGTCAATTGTCCAAGGCCGCAGAACAATCTGGTGGGACGCCACTGCAAACGACATGGACCGACGCCAGCAACGGTCAGCCGAACCGTGGGGAAATTCACGCTGAACTGAAAACGCGGCCGTCCTACATCGAATATCGGCAGCAAACTTCCAGTGGTGATTTGGGTCTGCTTGGCTTGTCCCCTCTCGTGAGAGTGGTAGCGATCATGCCAGAGAGCCCCAATCAAGGCATCCTGCAGGCAGGCGATTTGCTCATCAAATTGAACGACGTTGATTACCCGCGGCGTTCACAGATGTTTGATGTGTTGCAATCAAACAAGCGCGGCACAATCAGTGCCATGGTGCTTCGCAATGAAACAGAAGTCCCCGTCGAATTGCACATTAACCGGGACGGTCAGTTGTTGGTTGAAGTTGAATCAGCCGAGGACACGCTCATCACGGCACAACCGATCAGCAGTTACAGCCGATATCGCACCGATGATCCAACCAAGACAGAAAAAATCCAGACGCCGATTGCATCCGCCAATCTGTTCACCGGTGGTGGAACGAAAATCCTGCAAGTCAATGACAAGCCCGTGGAGTCGTGGCCGGCCTTGCGAGAAGCGCTACGAGCGGCCATTACCGAAAATCCTTCGGAGTCCACACGCATCAACCTTCTTGTCGCGCATCCAAACAAACAGCGCGATCAGGAAAACATCGAGATAACGCTTGTTTCTTCAGATATCCAGCAACTTCGGGAACTTGGCTGGCAAATCGAATTACCCAGTTTCATCTTTGAGCACATTCAAGTGACCTTGAACGCTGGTGGCAGTCCCATCAAAGCGATCAAGATGGGCTTTGCCGAGACCAAGAAACTCATCCTGATGACCTATCTCACCATCGACCGCCTCGTACGTGGCAGTGTTGGCGTGGACCAACTCCGTGGCCCGGTTGGCATTA
>CAZWJR010000101.1:0-9807 GCA_964634655.1 uncultured Isosphaeraceae bacterium
CGCGTCGGCCTGGTGGATGGTCGGATTTGAGATTTGAGATTTAAGATTTGAGATTTGAAATATGAAACAGGGATATTTGTGGGTTAGGCCAGCACAGAGGCGGGCCCCACTTGGGGCGATGCGCTGTTCGGTGGGGAGTGGGTGGGAGACCGCGCTACCTCGCTGGCGCGTCGGCCTGGTGGGCGTTGGGAAGTGTTGAGATTTTGATGGGGAGAAATGGGCTGACTCGGATTCGAACCGAGGTCTAACCGATTATGAGTCGGCTGCTCTGGACCGCTGAGCTATCAGCCCGTCCCCCGGCCAATAGTTCATCTTATCGCGGCCGTTGCCCTTGCGAGCTCAATCGAATTGGAGTTCCGGGCCGTCTTTTTTCATGGTTTTGGTGAAGCCGAGGATGGCGTCGTTTCCTTTGGGGCCGGATTCCATGATGAAGATGTTATCTGGGACGGACTTGCCATCGAGTTGTGTGGTGAGGCCGGTGCGTGTTGGGGTGTCGATGAATTCGACGTGGCCGTCGCCGAAGACGAGGTGGCCGCGCCAGACACCATCGCGGCCACAGGCGAAGGACTGGGGATCGTTGATGCCGTCTTTGGGGCCGCGGTTGCCGATGAGGGGGAATGAGGCGTTCATGGTGGCGCGCCAGTTTTTATCGAAGCGATCGCCGATGAGTGGCATGTTGGCGAAGGAGACGTTGGAGAGTTTCTTGAGATCGGCTTTGAAGGACGTGTCCCAGACGGTCTTGCCACTGGGGTCGTATGCGGCGAGGTCGTAATCGATTTTTTCCTCAACGTAGCCGCTGTACTCGTTGCCGCTGATGAGTTGCTTGGGGGGAGTGTATTGGGCCATGACCATGGCGGAGAAGAGGTTTGCGGTGGTATTGAGGGATTGATCGTTGGAGCGAGCGAATTCAGAAGGGATGAGGAATCGATCCTTGTTTTCCTGTGCGCCGAGGACCATGGATTGGAAGAGTGCGTTGAGGTACATCTTGTCTTCAAAGGAGCGGACGGAGCCGCCGGTTTGTGAACCTGCGCCGGTGACGGCTTTGTTGGTGGAGTTCATCATGATGGAGAAGAGGACAACGATGCAGACCATCGTGACGAGGAGGCCAACGATGGAGAAGGCGCGGGGGGACGGAGTGTGCATGGTGCGGCTCCAGGGAGTGGAGGAAGAAGTGCGTACAAATGACTGTATGCGGGCGGGGCCGTTGGCGGTGAAACGGCTTGCGGGCGCACCGATTGCGTAGGCGGGCCAAGCGGGGTGTTGAGGCTGTGCCTCGCTGGCGCTTCGGCCTGGTAATTGCCGGTCGTTGCAGATCAGGAATCGATCTGGGTTGCGTAGTGACGGGCTTCGAGGATGCAGGTTTCAAAGGCGGGGAGGGCCCAGTTGTCCTGATTGACGAAGTAGACGCGGTCGTGGAAGGGGCGGCGAATATTTTCTGCGAGACCGGACGCGATGAAGCCGGGGACGGCGACGGGCATGGCGTGACCCCAGCGCGTCATACGGACCTGTCGCACTTTGCTGCGCGGGATGTGGAGAATCTGAAGCATGCGATCGATCTGCGGAACGAGGCGACTGGTGAAATCTGCCCATGCGGGATCGGAATCGATCAAAGAGAAGACGGCGTGGCCCCAGGGAAGCGGCCAGTAGAGTGTAAGGACGCTTTTGCTGGCGGGGTGCGGCGGCGTGAATGAACCGTTGAGCATGTCTGTCACGGTGGAGTGGGCTTCGACCTCGGCCTCGTTGGTTGGGAAATTGCCATCGGCGAGAAGGAAGACGTCGTAAAAATCCGCGGGAATGGGCGCTTCAAGCAGGACGTTTGCAACCACGTAGGGATACGTGATCAACTGCTGCATGGCGTTGTATTTTGGCGGATCGAGGTTGACGGCATCGTGGAGCATGTACTTGCAGATGTGCTTGGAATTTGCCATGACCACTTTGCGGGCGAGGAGAGAGCGGAACTGGCCCTGCGGGGTTTTGTAACTGACGAGGACTTTGTTGTCTGGGGCCAGGCGGACATCAACAGCGCGGGTGTTGGGGCGGATGCGATCAAGGTGATTGTGCGGGCCTTGCTTGTACGCGTGAACGAGTTTCTTCCAGAGGAGATCTGTGACGTAGGCGTTGCCACCGGGGCAAACCCAACGGCCGAATTCCTCTGCGGCGATGAAGTTCCAACCGCTGGCGGCGGAGATTTCCTCCCAGCCGGCGGTGAAGGATGAGTAGCAGTACCCCTGAATGCCTGCGGCGAGGAGCGGCGGAATGGGCATGCCCATGCGCTGCTCGATGTCCTGCTTGAGAGAGATTTGATCGAGATCAAGAATCCACTGATTGTCCTTGCCTTCAGGCAGCGGAATCTCCGGATAGTTTTTGCCAAAGTATTGGACGATTTGAGCGTACTTCTGGAAGGCGAGGATTTGGTCGGGTGGGAGGCCGGCGCCGGACCAGAAATCGTTGTGTATGACGTTGTTGAGTTCCACCGGATCGCTTCCACCTTCGCTTAGGCGGTAGGCGTCATCGAGGCCGAGTTCGTTGTAGAACTCTTCGAGGAAGGAGCCTTTGTCGGGAGTGATGAAGTAGGCTCCGCCCTGTGAGTAGCGGGTGTTGTTCCATTCTTCGCCTTTGGAGACGCCGCCGAAACGATCATGGAGTTCGAAGATGACGGGATAGCGATGGCGTAGGAAATATGCGGTAGAAAGGCCGGAGAGGCCGCCACCGATGATGGCGACATCGACTTCTTCGGTGGGGGTTGGTGGGATGTCGTTGGGGAAGCCGTTTTCCTCGATGTGGAAAGGAATTTGGGGCTGGGGGAAAGGATCGCCAAACCAGCCGGGCGCGAAGGGCATGCCTTGCACCATGACGGAGGTTGGATGATTGGGGATTTTGAGGATCGGCCGGGAGGCATTGATGGCGGATTGGAGAAACGAGGCGGACAGGGGCGGGAGCATTGAGCCCATGCCTTGGCGTCGCATGAGACCGATGAAGAACGCACTAAGGCCGGTTTGGACGAATTCACGACGAGTTGTCATTTGTGGTTCCAGTAAGGGGAGATCACTGGAAACCATTATGGACCAGAAAGTGGGAGGGTCCAAAGGAAATGCGAACAATGAAGCCGCCAAACCTGATTGGTGAGGCGGAATGACCGGAATGCCCAGGAGAGGACTCGAACCTCCAAGGGATTTTACTCCCACCAGCACCTCAAGCTGGCGCGTCTGCCAATTTCGCCACCTGGGCTTGGGGGCGCGAAGAACCGCAGTATATCCGGAGTGCGGGGAGGCGTCGCATGGGGCGTATAGGGGCCCTTACGGGGTGGATTTCTGAATTGGGGCTGGCTTTGGTCCGGAAACGTGGCACACTTGGCTTGACGGGACGCAAAGGAACGGGATTGCATGCACAGGCTTTACACGGCGATTATTCACCTTCGGGCACCGGCGTTTGCCGGGGCGGATGTTGAACCGCTGGTGCGGGAGATGCGGGGGATTCATCATGTGGAGTTTGATGCATCGGAATCGCTGCTGGCGGTGGATTTTGACACGACGCAGACATCGATCGCGGCGATTGTGAGGACGGTTGAGGATTCCGGTTTGGCGGTTTCCGGGGTGGCGCAGCGGCGACGGGTGATTCGCAAGGCGGGGTGAGATTGCGGCTTGGGGCTACGATTGGGGCATGGCGGCTGGCACTTTGAGAATCAACGAGATTTTCCATTCGATTCAGGGTGAATCGACCTGGGCGGGATGTTTGTGCGTGTTTGTGCGGCTGACGGGTTGCCACTTGCGGTGTTGTTATTGCGATACGGCGTATGCGTTCAAGGAGGGGAACTTCCGGGGAATGGATGAGATTGTGAAAGAGGTTTGCGAGTACGGAACGAATCTGGTGGAGATTACGGGCGGTGAACCGCTGTTGCAGCCGGGGGTGCATGAATTGACCACGCGGTTGTGTGACTTGGGGAAGACGGTGCTGATTGAGACTTCCGGGGCGTGTGATATCAGCGTGTGCGATCGGCGGGCGATACGGATTGTGGATCTGAAAACGCCGGGCAGCGGTGAGGTGGAGCGGAATCTTTGGGAGAACATCGATGACCTGACGGCGAAGGATGAGGTGAAGTTTGTGATTACGGATCGCGCGGATTATGAGTGGGCGGTCGAGGTGATACGGAAACATGAGTTGGAGCGGCGGGTGAAGGCGGTGCTGATGTCTGCGGTGTTTGAGCAGGCGGGGGGAAATGAGATTGCGGGATGCGAGGCGCTTTCGCCACGCGATTTGGCGGAGTGGATGCTGGCGGATGCGATGGCGGGTGGAAACGTGCGCATGCAGACGCAGTTGCACAAGTTGATCTGGGATCCGCAAACGCGCGGGGTGTAAAAAAAGGCGGCGCGGCTTGTTTGCGATGAAACAGCCTGCGCCGCCGATTTGATTTTGCGTTCCGTCATGGAACGGGGCACGGACCCCAGCGGGTGATGACATAGAGTAGATCAATAACGTTTACGACGCCGTTGAAATCCATATCGCCGAAGGCGGGGCAGGGATTACCGCCGGGGCAAGGCCCCCACTTGTTGATGACAACGAGCAGGTCCGCGACGTTGACGGTGCCAAGGGGAGCGGCGAAATCGGGACAGAAGACGCCGGGGCAAGCAGAGTTGACGGCGTTGCGTGCATCGACAAAGCCGAAGCCGATGGAAGCGTTGTTGCCGGGGCCGTATGGTGGAGGATTGGGCCCGCCGGGAGTGCACTGGGTGAGCGTCATGAGGCGGGTGCGGATTTGTGCAGGCGTTTGGGCAGGGTTGCAGGAACGGATGAGTGCAGCAACGGCACCGACATGGGGAGCGGCGGCGGAAGTTCCGGGGAATGGAGAGCCGAAGCCGCCGACACCGGTAACGGAAACGTTATCCGCGCCAGCGACGAATGGAGTTGCGCGAACAGTGGCGGCGGGAAAGCGGATTGTGGAGGGACCAACGCTACTGAAGTTTTCCACAGCGCAATTGCCAGCCGGAGCATGGTTGACGGCAGCGGTGCTGACGACTTGTGGGACGGCGGGATGACCAAAGATGCTGTCAGCGGCGGAGGAGAACTGATTCATCTGCGCGTTACCGAGCAGGAAGAGTTCCAGCGTGTTGGGGCCAGCGGCGTTGAAGCGACGGACGATGATGCGGAAGTTCACAGCACCGGAGCCGTTGGGCAGAGAACCGCTGACGTTTTCATATGGGTTCTGGGTACCGTTCTGAAGACCAGTGCTGGAGAGTTGAGGAGTATGAGCGGCGTTTGCGGAAGTGATGTAGAGATCGTAATCGTTGGCGGATGCGCCGAATTGGTCGTTCCACTGAAGGTGGACGCTGAAACTTGCGGGATTCGCCGCGGTGCCGTTGTTGAGTGTGAAATCGATGGAGTAGTCGCCACCGCCCCAGTTTTGTGCGTTCCATCCGTTGGCGGAGGAGGGAGGATCGGCAACGACCATGTTGGTGTAGGCGCTCTGGTTGTGGCGTGCATTGGCATCGTTGCCTGCGGCGGAAACGTAGGTGCTGCCGGCGTTGTTGGCGGCGAGTGCGGCGGCGGCGATGGGGCCATCGGCGAAGTATGGTTCGCTGTAGTAGCCGATGTCATCAACGATGATGTGTGCTTGAGGCGCCAATGTCATCCAATTGATGGAATTGACCATGTTTGCGGCACCACCAAAGCCACGGGAGAATTGGAGGGGTGAGCCTGGAGCGACGTCGTAGACGATTTCGAGCATGGCGGTTCCTTCATCGCCATTTCCTGCGGCCGTGCCGGGCTGGGCGGCGTGGAGAAGGATATTTGCGATGCCGGAGCCAGCGGCTGTTTCAGGCAGGTTTTGAGATGCGGCAGCGGCGTTGCGAGAAACGACACCATCGGAGATGACGCCGACATTTGTGCCAGCACCCGATACTCCTTTGGGAACGGTACGGACCTGGTTGGCGCGGTGTTTGGCATCGCCTTGTGAGTTGACGGTGCCGGTGCGTACGACGCCGTAGTCAACCACGGCCAGGCGAAGGACGTTAGGCCATGCGGCGAGTTGATCCATCTGATCGGGAGTGAGGTACGCCTGGATGGCTTTCATGAACACGGGTTCAGAGACATCAACGACGATGCCTTCTGCCTGCACGGCGGCGAGTTCAGTATCGGTGAGATCCGTGAACCAAACGCAGGTTTCCACGGAGCCATCGGGACGAATGTGAACTGTGTTGCGAACGGTTTTTGCGGCGATTGCTTCCGGAGCTGCGTGCTGCTGGAGCATGCTGCGGACCATCTTCTGCACACTACGAAGGTTGTAGGTGAGTTTGGTACGGATGGGATTGGGGTCTTTTGCTTCGGCTTCGGTCAAGCCGGGTCCAAAAGCGGAGTCGAGGTTGACGATGGTGGGAACCTTGGGCTGTTGCTCACGCCCCTGCGGTCCGACCTGTTGACCAATGTCCTGCCCAAGCGCGGACGAGCAAGTGAAAACGAGTGAAAATCCGATGAGCGAAAAGGACAGGGATCGGGCAAGTCTGGAAGCGTTGGCAAATTGCATGAGCGGATTCTCCTGTGAGAATGCCTGAAACAGAAAATAGATTCTGTCGGAGCCATGGAGGCAAGTACGCTTGCCTCATTCCGCCGGCAGACGGCTCTCGCTCATCTGACAATTAATCTACTTCACGGCGTACAAGTGTCAATTGAAAAGTGGGTTAATCCATGGGGTGATGGCTGTTTTCACGCAAGAACGAGGGGTTGGTAAACTGGCAAACTACCATGCGAGTACGACTTGCCAAGACATTCACGTTTGAGGCGGCCCACCATCTGCCTTCCTTCCCGGAGGGGCACAAGTGCCGACGGATGCATGGGCATTCTTTTAAGGTGGACATTGTTGTGGAAGGTGAGATACCGCAGGGGCGGCATCATCTTGTGGATTATGGTGAGATCAAAGCGGCCATTAATCCGATTCACGAACAGATCGATCACCGGTGCCTGAATGAGATCAAGGGGTTGGAGAACCCGACGAGTGAGATGATTGCGAAATGGCTTTGGGAGCAGTTGCGATCGAAGTTGCCGCTCATGGTGGAGATCATTGTGTACGAGACTTGCACGAGCCGGTGCGAGTATCGGGGGTAGGGTCTATCGATCGGATTTTGTGAGCTGCGAGCATCCCGTCAGGGGTGTAACTTGGGGTTGAACGATGGACCTACCGAACGCTCGGCCGGCACAGAGGCCGGCCCCACTGATTTGTGGACTACGCACTTTGTGGGTGCCGATTGTTCCGACGATTCCACTTTGGCTGTATTATTCCGGGCATGTCGACACCCAATCTGGATCATCCGACCCTGGCCCGAGTGAAAGCGGCGTTTGCTGATGTGAAGTTCATGGCCAGTGAGTTCCGCGGGCAGAGCACGTTGATTGTGCCGAATCAGCATTTGCATCGTGTGTTGCGATTTCTGCGCGATGATCCGGAGAGCGATTACAACTTTTTGAGCGATGTGACGGCGGTGGATTATCTGGGTTATCCGGCGAAACAGCCGGGGCGTTTTGCGGTGGTGTTTCTGCTGGTGAGCCAATCGCACAATCGACGGCTGACGGTGAAGGTTTTCCTGGACCCTTCGCGGGATACATCCGGGATTGAAGTTGACCCGGCACTGGAGGTTGATTCCGTTACGGATATCTGGCCGGGGGCGGAGTGGCGTGAGCGCGAGGTGTATGACATGTTTGGGATTCGCTTTCGGAATCATCCGGACCTGCGGCGAATTCTGACGTGGAAGGAGTTTCCAGCGCATCCGCTGCGGAAGGACTACCCGCTGCGAGGCCGAGGCGAACGTGAGACGTACAAGATTGTGGGGCGCGACAAGGCTTGAGAAGAGGCTGTCGGCGGCAGGAGACGAATGCTTTGAGTGCTGGGTGAGGGGACGGCTGGTTATCTGGGGGCGGTGCCGTGGACGTTTGTGGCGGTGATGCGATCGGTGATGACGTTCCAGAGAACGGATTCAGCGCGAAGGGGATTGGGGTTGCCTGCGGTGATGACAGTGACGGTGCGGTTTGGCAAGGCGCTTAGGGAAGCGTCGCCGGTGACGTAGTTGTAGTCGAGGTCTTCACATTCAATTTCGCGGGTTGGGGATTTGATGTAGACGCCGCCCAAGGTATGGATGCGGCGAAGCTCCATTGCGCCGCCGACGTCGAAGGCGGCGTTGGCGTTTTGATCTGCGGGGGCTTGGGCTTGTGCCATGCGCTCAACGGTGGCGTGAAGTTGCGAGCCAGTCATGGTGGAAATAGAGCGGTCAATGGCCATGTGGCGGACTTCGACGCTGCCGATCATTTCAATGTCGTAGAGCGCATCGGCTTGGCGCTTCATGTGCAGATGATCCTTCCACTTGAACTGCGTTGTGCCTTTGGAGGAAAACGCGGTGGAGGATTTTGGCTGTTGTGGCTGGTCGTCAAGGCGTTCATCTCGTACGAGCAGGACGCCGGCACCGGGGACAGTGGATTCAAGCGTTTGTGCATCGTGCGTGATTGTTGGTCCTGCGATGTAGTAGACGCGCGGCTTGTCCGAGTGATCTGCGAGCAGCCATGAGCGGCTTTCAAGTTTGGCGTGGGATGCGGCCGCCCCCCCACTTCCCGCGCTTCCTACAGCGATGAATTGTTTCAATTGCCGCTTGCCTGCCATGGGCTTGTCGGGCTGCGGCGCGGCTTGATCGGCGTGGAGGAATTGCATGGTGAGCGACTGGCCATCGACGATGTTGTATTCCAGCGGGTTGGGCCAGGATTCGCCATGCACCTGGCCGGTGAGGGTGAGTGAGCCTGCGCCGTTGTTGAAGTTGCCGTCGTAGTGCATGGAATCGGTCCACGATGTGCGATTCTGGACGGGGTTTGCAACAAGGTCGATCTTTTCAAGATCCGGTCGGACAATGCGTTCGACGGCGGGGTCGACCAGGTTGGTTGTGAAGTATGCAAACTGACCGGAGCCGGGCCAGTGGGCGGAGTTGTCGGACTTGTGAAGTTCCATGCGCTTGCCGTGATGGATGGCAGCACGCTCGCTCAACACCATGACATCGTTGCCGGTGAGGACAACGATCTCGGTTTGAGCATCGGCATCAAGACGATCGGCGAAGGCACGAGCTCCATCGGCCATGAGCACCTGGACGTTCTCTGTGGCGATGAAAGACTTGACCCGTGCGGAACGCGGCGATGTGGACGATGCCCTGATTGGCTGCTGGGCGGGATCGAGGAAAACGATATCAAGCAAATCGGACCAGACGGTTTGTTTGTCCTTGTCGATGGCGGCGACGTTGCCGGTTGCGGTCATGTGAGCGGGCACGGACTTGCCGTCTGCGGTGTTGGTGAAGCGGACATCAAGTGCGTCGCAGGCGATGGAACCTTCATCGGTGAGGCTCTGTGCGAAGACGGAGCCGTTGGCAACGATGGAATCCAAACGGGATTGATCGGAGTTGTTGGCTGGCGGAAACGCTGCTCGCAATGTGTCGGCACGGAGGTTGATTTCGTCGCTGGTGACCTGGACATCGCCATTGAAGGCGGCGAGTTGGAGTTTGCCGAGGGAGTTTTGTGTTTTGCCGGGCGTTGGTTTGGCGGCTGGCTTGCCAAAGGTCATGTCAACGCGCTCCTGCCATTGGATGCGGACGTCTTTGGAATCTGCGTTGGCGGGTTGGGGCTGCGAAGCAAGTTTTGGATTGGATTTTTCGCGGGTGATGAGCCAGCCGGCGCGATCAAAGCCGCCGATGTTGTCGATTCGGTTGAGCCAGAATTGTTCACCGACGCATTGGAGTTCCGGAGCATCGATTTTGAGGGGGAAGTCTGTGGAGCCCTGGAGAATGATTTTTT
>CAZWJR010000102.1:0-9786 GCA_964634655.1 uncultured Isosphaeraceae bacterium
CGAGTTGCGGCGCGGGTTGTAGGGGATGACGTTCACCGTGCATTTGAGAGGCTGGAGGTAGCGGCAGAGTTCATCGGCGTGCTCAAGGGCGTCGTTGACGGTGGGGATGAGGACGTACTCAATGAGGACGCTGCCGCCGGTGGCCGTGTGCCAGTGGAGCATGGCGGCCATGAGGTCCGCCATGGGAGTTGATTTGTTGATGGGCATGATCCGCGAGCGGATTTCATCGTTGGGGGCGTTGATGGAAACGGCGAGGCGGATTTTGCGGAAGCCGGGTTCCTGTTTGAGTGCGGTGAGGCGGTTGATGCCGGCGACGCGGCCAACGGTGGAGACGGATATGTGAGCCGGTGCGATGGAAGGGCCGTTGCGATCGGTGAGAATGTGAATGGCGTGGAGGACGTTCTCGAGATTATCCATCGGTTCGCCCATGCCCATGAAGACGATGTTGCTTATGGATTTGGCGATTTGGTGATCTGGTGATTTGGCGATTGGAGCGGAATCATCGGTCGCGGTGTTTGGTTCGCCGCTGTTATGTCGATTGACCCGATGTGTTGCGGCCCACCATTGGCCGACGATTTGGGCGGCGGTGAGGTTGGTCATGAGGCCCATCTGCGCGGTTTCACAGAAGGTGCAGCCCATGGCGCAACCGATCTGGGAAGAGACGCAGAGCGTGTTGCGATCTCGGCCGACGGGGCTGCGATAGGGAAGGATGACGGATTCGGTCTGCAGGCCGCGATCGTGTTCCTGTATGAACTTGGTGGCGCCGTTTTCTGTGCGAACGTTGACGACGGACGCGGCGGAAAGGGTCATCCATGGAGCGATGATGCCGTGGCGGAATGCGGTGCGGTAGGCTTTGAGTGCGGCGTCTTTGGGGATGCCAAGAGGTGCAGCGGCGGCGGTGAATTCCGCACTGGTCAGGCCGAGGAAATCAATCGGGTTTGCCATCTGCATCGGATGATTGAATGCCGGCCGACTTGGTCAATCCATGAATGAAATAGAGGTTGCGAATGTAGACGATGAGGCCGAAAGACTGGCCGAGGACGCCGACGATATCGCGCCGCCAGAGGAAGTAGGTCAGGAGCATGAGCGAGCCGATGAGGCTCATCCACCAGAAAATGGGAGGCACGACGGATTGGCGGTTTTTCTCTGTGGCGAACCACTGGACAAGCATGCGGCCGGTGAAAAGGACTTGGCCGAGCAGGCCGATGGTGACCCAGAGGAAGCCGATGGGGCTGGAGATGTTGAAGAGGCGCTGGAGCCAGGTGTGATCGGCTGCGCCGCGGTAGAGGCGATCGGCGAGTTGGGCGGGAGTGAGAGTCTCTGCATCCGGTTGCCCGGCGTTGAGGATGTAGGAGTAGGAGCCATCGGCGTTTGGTTGAAGATCGATGCGCTGTTTGCCGCCGTCGATCTGGAATTTGATTTCGATGGCGCCGTTGGATTGGCTGCGCTCCGGTTGCACCGCCATGCGCCATGTCAGCCACGTGAGTGGGAGTGATGTGGCCAGCAGGAGGAAAAGGAGGTTGAGGGTGGAGCGGGGGCGTTTCAAGGCAGAGGTCAGAAAACAGAAGTCAGAGGTCAGAGGTCAGAGGTCAGAGGTCAGAGGTCAGAAATTCGTGTCTCGAAAATCAATCGTCAATCGTCAATCAGGCTATCTCTTCGCTTTCCACAGGTCTTCTGCGGTTTCGCATCCAGCGCATGGCGAAGCAGTCGATGAGGCCTGGGATGGCGCGGTTCCAGATGCCGTATTTTGCTTGTCCTGCGGTGCGGGGTCTGTGATTGACGGGGGTTTCGATGACTTTGTAGCCGAGGTGGCGAGCGGTAACGGGGATGAAGCGGTGCATGCCGCGGAACTGCAGGGGAAGGGCGAGGGCGACTTCTCGGCGCATGATGCGCAGGGAGCAGCCGGTATCGCGGATCGTATCGCCCAGCAGCCAGCGGCGGAACATGCGGCCAACCCATGAAGTGACGCGGCGGACGAGTGTGTCGGCACGTGCCCTGGAGCGATCGCCCTGCACGACATCAGCGTTTTCGCGGCGCATCAGATCGAGCATGGCGGCGAGATCGGCGGGATCGTTTTGCAGATCGGCATCCATGACGGCGATGAGTTCGCCACGGCAAGCGCGGAAGCCAGCGTGGAATGCGGCGGATTGGCCGTTGCCTTTGCCGGGCGGCGTGCGCTTCATGCGAATGGCGTGAAGGCGCGGCGTGGATTGGAGAAGATCGCGGAGGACTTCGGCGGTGCGGTCGGTGGAACCGTCATCAACGATGACGATGTCGTAATCGACGCCGATGGCGTTGGCGGCGGCGGTGATTTGTGCGATGAGGGGGCGCAGGTTGTCCTGCTCATTGTGTGCGGGGCACACGATGGAGAGCGCGGTGGCTGCGGCAGGCCGGGACATGCGGAAAGCCTATCAAAAGCGGGGGGCGGTTGTTGAGGCGGATGGTTGGCGGACACATTTGCAGTGGAGCGGGCCTCTGTGCCCACGCAAGGCCGGCAGAGACGCCGGCCCCACTTGTAGTGCAATGAAACTCTACGGGCAATTACATGTGGATCAGGTGCGCGCCGATTGCGTCAGGCCGTACAATGGCCGTTCGCACCGTTACGGATACCGATTGATGAATCCCACCTATTTGCCCGGAACGAAACCTGCTTCGCCTGTTGAGGTTTTGGTTCCTGAAGTTGCCGTTTCCAGCGTTTCTCCATCCATGACACCAGCCACATCGCATTCTCTGGACCGAGGCAGCCGACTCAATGCCGCCATTTTGATTACCGGCGCGGGCGGTGAAGTGGGGCATGGGTTGATTTCCGCCATTCACGGCGCGGGGCGAGCGCAGGTGGTTGCGATAGACATTCGAGAACTGCCCAGCGAACAGCGCGAAATGTGCCAGGACACTTTTGTGGGCGACATCTGCGACAACTCGCTGCTGGAACGGTTGCTGGCGATGTACGAGATCACGGAGATCTATCACCTTGCGGCTCTGTTGAGCACGCGCGGCGAGTTCACGCCGGAGACTGCGCATGAGGTGAACGTGAACGGCACGCTGAACCTGCTGCGGCTGGCGGCGGAACAGGCGCGATCGCACGGGCAGCGCGTCAAGTTCATCTTCCCAAGTTCCATCGCGGTGTACGGCATGCCGGACCTTGATGTGAAGCGTCACGCCGGGGCGGTGCGGGAAAACCAGTATTGCGAACCGATCACGATGTACGGCTGCAACAAGCTGTACTGCGAGCATCTGGGGCGGTATTACTCGGACCACTATCGAATGCTGGCGCAGGATCGCGTGCCGGAGATTCTGGATTTTCGGGCGATACGTTTTCCGGGATTGATCAGCGCAGAGACGCTGCCATCAGGGGGAACAAGCGATTACGGGCCGGAGATGCTGCACGCGGCGGCGGCGGGAAATCCGTATGCGTGCTTTGTGCGTGCGGATGCGCGGATTCCGTTCATGACGATGCCGGATGCGATTGAGGCTCTGCTGAAACTGGCGGCGGCTCCGCAGAAAAAACTCACGCAATCGGTGTACAACGTGACGAGCTTCAACCCCAGCGCGGGCGAGATTGCGGAACTTGTGAAGAAGCACTTTTCCAAGGCGAAGATCACGTTTGAGCCGGATGCACAGCGGCAGGCTATCGTGGACAGTTGGCCGGAAGATGTGGATGACACCCCGGCGCGGCGCGATTGGGGATTTGCGCCGAAACATGATTTGAAGCGGGCGTTTGATGAGTACTTGGTGCCGAGCATCAAGGCGCGGTACGCGTAGGATGACTCTCAAACAAATTGCAATCTATGGCATTGTCTTGGGTGTTGGATTGGTTATTGGTTATGGCATCGGTTGGTTTGATTCATACGGCAAGAGCGCGACGATGCTGCAACGGACCGTCGCGTTGAAATGGGGCGACGGAATATACGGCCCGGCGTACTACGGCGCGCATGTGTACCTCATTCCGGATGGCGGGCAATTCTCGGTGCGTGCACATGTATTCATTGGTCATGACCGCGGCATGGAACATGACTGCGGCGAAATCGGCCGAGCGTCATCGGCTCAAGAGGCTGCCAGCCGATGGGGACGTATTGAGTGGTCCGAGGATGGCCTGCATATTGGCGATCCGGCGGTTGGCGAGTATTTTCTGCCTCGGAATCAGATTGAAAATCATCGTTAGGCCGGGTGTGCGATGCTACGATATCGATATGAGTACGACCATGGCGACGCAACCCCAGACGCAACCCCAGACGTTTTCGCAACGAGCCGATCAAATCCTGCGGCAACTCAAGCAGAGCGGCCAACTCAAGGTCCTTCAGATGATCGAAGGGCCGATGGACGCGACGGTGAAACTGCGCGGCTACGGAGAAGTTGCCTGCTTCTGCTCCAACAATTATCTGGGGCTGGCCAATCATCTGGAGGTGGTGTCGGCGGGCGTTGAGGGGTTGAAGAAATACGGCGCGGGGACGGCGAGCGTGCGGTTTATTTGCGGGACGTTCACGCCCCATGAAATGCTGGAGAACACGATTGCGAAGTTCTACGGCATGGAGGCGGCGTACACGTTCACCAGTTGCTGGAACGCCAACGAAGCGATTTTTCCCACGCTGTGCGAGCCCGGCGATATTGTGATTTCCGATGAACTCAACCACGCTTCCATCATCGATGCCATCCGCCTGATGACCGTCATCAAAAAGGGCGTGCACAAGGCGGTGTACAAACATTCTGATCTGAATGATCTGCGCACGAAACTGCAGGCCGCCCGCGATCACGATGAAATCAACGGCGTGATCTGGGTCGTGACCGATGGTGTGTTTTCCATGGAGGGTGATATTGCGGACCTGCCGGGACTGCGGAAGTTGTGCGATGAGTTCGGCGCGCTGCTGGTGGTGGATGACTCGCACGGCACCGGCGTGATGGGAAAAACCGGTCGCGGCACGCATGAGCACTTTGGCATGAAGGGAACGGATATTGATTTCATCACCGGCACGCTGGGCAAAGCGCTGGGCGGCGGGGCGGGCGGGTACATCGTCGGGCCTCGGAATGGCATTGAGTTGATGGTGCAGCGCGGCCGGCCGACGCTGTTTTCAAATGCACTGCCCGTGACGGTGGCGTGCAGCGCGAACAAGGCGATTGAGATTCTGATGAAGGAGCCGCAGCGGGTGGCGAAACTGCGCGACAACGTGGCCTACGCACGGGCGGGGATCAAGAAGACCGGTTTTGATGTGCTGGAATCACCGACCGCGATCTGCCCGATCATTGTGCACGACACCGCGAAAGCGATTGCCATGAGCCAGAAACTGCTGGAGATGGGCGTGTACGTGATCGGGTTTGGCTATCCGGTGGTGGCGGAGGGACATGCGCGGTTGCGCGTGCAGATCAGCGCGGCGCATGAGAAGGGGCATATTGATCAGTTGGTGGATGCGCTGCGACGATTGAAAAACTGAGTTTAGGCGAAATCCGTACCGGTAACGTCTGAAAGTCTTTCCCGCGCAGGCGGGAATCCAGCGGACGAGCAATCGCGCTTTCAGTACCCAGGGACTTCTCTGGGTCCCCGCCTTCGCGGGGACGACGTGTTTCATTCAAACTTTGCCAGTCCCTTGGAAATCCGCCGATGCCATCGTCGGCTTTACAGTCACCGCGCCGCGTTCACGGCTTTGACCAATTCCTTGGCGCGTTTGGCGTCCGGCGGGTTGCTCCACAGGCCGTCCTTCTTGTACCAACTGCCGACGATGAGGGCATCGGCGTAGGCGAAGAGGTCTTTGACGGATTCGGGCGTGACGCCGGAGCCGACCATGAGTGGCAGGGGGGTGGCGACGCGCGCGGTGCCCAGATCGTTGATCTTGATGGCCTGTCCGGTGGCGATGCCGGTGATGATGACGCCATCGGCTCCAAAGAACTCCGCGGCCTTGGCGGTCTGGCTGATGTCCAGATCAGCGGTGATGGCGTGGGAACTGTGCTTCTTCTTGATGTCGGCGAGGATTTTCACATTCTCCGCGCCGATCATTTTGCGATAGCGCAGGAGCGGGCCGGCATCGGCTTCGTGGAAGATGCCTTCATCGGCCACGGAGGCAAAAACGAATGCTTCCGCACGGATGTAGGCAGCGCCTGCGGCGTGAGCCACGGCGATGGCGGCACGATTTGCCCCGGCAAGAATCTGCACGCCCAGCGGAACCTTTACCGCGCCGCCCACCGCGCAGGCGATCATGGTCATGGAAGAGACAATCTCCGGCCCGACGTTGCGCAGCAGGTACGGCGCATCGTGCATGTTTTCCATGAGGATGGAATCAAAGCCGGCATCGACAAGCAGTTTGGCTTCATCCACGGCCTGGCTGACGATCTTGGACATCGGCATGGAATGCTGCGGCGTGCCGGGCAGTGCGGCGACGTGGATCATGCCGATGAGGGCTTTGGGACGGCCGAAGATGGCGGCGGTAGTGGACATGTTCCTGCGATTCTCAAACCATTATTCACCGCAGAGACGCAGAGGACGCAGAGAATGAATCTATTTTTTTCTCTCTGCGATATCTGCGTCTCTGCGGTGAAACTTCGTTATCCGATATCTCGTTTCATTCCCAACAACGTGAAAAGTTCCATGCGAGACGCGGCGTTTTTCAGGAACGAGCCGTACAGTTTGCTTGTGGTGGTCCAACTGTTGGGTTTCTTCACGCCTCGGTAGCACATGCAGAAGTGCTGGCATTGGAGGATGACCGCCACGGCCTGCGGCTTGAGCGCGGTTTGAATGGCATCCGCGATCTGGGCGGTGAGTTTTTCCTGCACCTGCAATCGCTTGGAGTAGGCATCCACCACGCGGGCCAGTTTGGAAAGGCCAACCACGCGGCCATCGGGGATGTAGCCAACGTGGGCCTTGCCGACGAACGGCACCATGTGATGTTCGCAGTGGCTGTGGAGTTCGATATCGGTGATGAGGACGAGTTCGTTGTAGCCTTCGACCTCGGTGAATGTTTTGGAGAGGTAGGAAAGCGGGTCCTCGGTGTAGCCACGGAAGTGGTCCTGCATGGCACCGATGACGCGGCGAGGGGTTTCGATCAGGCCTTCACGATCGGGGTCTTCGCCGATGTATTGCAGCAGGCCGCGAACGTGTTCCATCGCGGTTTTGTCGCAGCGGACGGCGTCAAGTTCGCCATTGTTTGCAATGGCGGATTCGACTTCGTCTTCGATCAGTTCCAGGTCTTGTGCGGAGATGATTTTGGCCATGGTGAACCTGGGGGATTATAGGTTGGACCACACGTCAGAGGTAGATGGACGCGATTGTTTCACAGGGCGATCACATTGTTGACACACTGTCCAAAAATCGATCCTCGCACTCTCACCCCGGCCCTCTCCCTCGCCTGGTCACTGTGATTCGTTTGATCGCTGTCAGGCGAGGGAGAGGGGGTGTGTAACGACTTCGGAAATGCCCTGGATTACTTCATCCACTTCTTCCACCAATCCAGAATCTGGTTGAGGCGATGGATGCGCATGTCGGCCGGGCCGCCGCGGCTTAGGCCGTGGCTGGTGCTGGATGGATAGCGCACAAAGCGAGTGGGCACGTTGTTCAACTTGAGGGCGGTGAAAACCTGTTCGGATTGTTCGATGTTGCAGCGGAGATCACCTTCGCTGTGGATGATGAGTGTTGGCGTTTTGCAATTGCCCAGATATTTGAGCGGGCTGCACTCCCACATTTTTTCCGGGCGGTCCCAGGAATTGCCGGGCCAGTATTGATCCGGGGCTTCCGCGTAATCGCTGCTGCCGAACATGCTCACGAGGTTGGAGACGCAGCGATCGGTGATGGCGGCCTTGAATTCATTGGTGTGGCCGATGACCCAGTTGGTCATGTACCCGCCGTAGCTTCCGCCCATGACGCCGAGCCGTTTGGAATCGACGAAGGATTGCTTTTTCATGTGCGCGGTGACGGCCTGGATATCCACCCAGTCTGCGGTGCCCCAGCAGCCACGAATGGCGGCGCAGTGATCGCGGCCGTAACCCTTGGAGCCGCGCGGGTTGGAGTAGAAAACGCAGTAGCCTTGCGCAGCGAGGAGTTGAAACTCGTTGAAGAAACCGACGCCGTACATGGCGTGCGGCCCGCCGTGGATTTCCAGAATGGCGGGATACTTCTTGCCGGCTTTGAAATTGGTGGGCTTGATGCACCAAACGTGGACATCGGTGCCATCTGTGGTTTTCACCCATGTTGCTTGCGGCTTGGAGAGTTCCAGTTGGCTGAAAAGTTCGTGATTGAAATCGGCAAGCGATTGAATCTTGAGCGTGCCTGCGGTGATCTGGCCGACTGCGACGTTGGGCAGCGAAAGAGAATCAGCAACGGTGAGCGCGAGTCTAGGTGTGCCGTTGCCAGTGACGTTGCCCATGCCGTACATGAGCGGGCCGGTGGTGTGGAAGTTGAGTTCGCCACCGGCAGCGCTGATGGAAGCGATGTGGGATTCGCCTTCTGAACCAATCTGAACGAAAAGGCGACGACTGTCGGGCGACCATTTGAGATTTGCGGCGAAGGAAACATCCGCAGAATCGCTTAGCGCGGTGGCCATCAGGCAGAAATCCTCTCTGCCGGTGAGACAGCGAGCGTTGCCTTTGATGGGATCGCATACCCACAGTTCGAGGTTGTCGGTGTCGTAGAGGCCATCGGTGCCTTCACGACCGGCAAAGGCGATCAACTTGCCATCGGGCGACCAACTGACGCGGTCTTTCGGTCCCTTGGGCAGATTGGGAATCGGCGTAATTTTTCCGGTGGCAATGTTGAGGCGCAGGAGTTCGGTCTTCCAATTGCGGATCATCGCCAGTTTGTCGCGGTTGGAGGCGATGACCAGTTGCTTGGCATCCGGCGAGAAATCGAAACTGAAATGGCCCATCGCATCTTTGCTGTAGATGTTGCGATGAACGCCGGTTTGGGCGTTGATGATGTAGAGGTGGTGCCGCTGCGCGTTGAAGTAGCCATCGCCATCGAGGCGGTACCACCAGTCATCAATGACGCGCGGCGGATCGGTCAGGCCTTTTTCCTTGCGTTTTGCCTTGGCGTCTTCGGTCCAGTCGGGATCGGTTTCACGAAAACTGGCTGCGATGGATTTGCCATCGGGTGCCCACTTGATTTCGCCAAGCGAACCTTCGGGGAACTTGGTGAGGGCTGTGGCCTCGCCGCCCTGGGCAGGGATGACCCAGACTTGCGGCTTGGTTTTTTCACGCCCGCCGATGAAGGCGATGCGCGAGCCATCCGGCGACCATCGCGGCGAAGAATCCTTGCCGCCGTTGGTGAACAGGCGAGGCTCGGTCTTGCCGGTGGTATCGGCGAGCCAGAGGTTAGTGGTGTATTCGTTCTTGTCGGTGTTGATGTGCTTTTTCACGAACGCGATTGAGCGGCCATCGGGAGAGATTTGCGGATCGCTGACGACCTGAAACTTCAGCAGGTCATCCGGCGAAATGGCACGGCGTTTGGCGGTGGAGGCGCGAGGTTTGGAAGGGCGGCGGGTCGTCGTGGGCATTTCGAATCCTCAAGAAAACAGGGTAAGGATGTCATCTTAGCCGAGGGCAGGCTGGGAGGTTGCAGGTATTGGCCGAGGCTGTTGCGGTTTTTGGAACCGTGGCTGCTTGCTCCGGCGTCAACTCCGTGGCACTCTACGCAGGCATGTTGCAGAGGCAAGTCATTGAAGCAGACCTTACGTGGAACGCAGGGCTCGGCCGATTTGAGCGCGGCTGGCGCATCATCGTGGAAAGTGATGGCGTGATCAGCGATGTGGGGCCGGTGAAGATCATGCCGACGCTGCGGCTGAACAATCGCGCGCTGCTGCCGGGGTTTGT
>CAZWJR010000103.1:0-9763 GCA_964634655.1 uncultured Isosphaeraceae bacterium
ATTGATACAGGTGTCTCGAGCAGTTTGGGGTGATACTATGTCACGTTGACGGATGTTTATCCTCAAAGGAGGCCCTCAATGTTCTGCTCATCATGTTTTCGCTCGTCTACACCAATCATCTGCAGTTTGTTGATCGGAGCCGGAATCCTTTTGGCAGCAAATGCCGGTGAACCGCCCGCGGCATCCAAGCCTTCAGAACCCGCTGCAAAAACCCCCGCCGCCAAAGACGAACCCAAGGGTGAGCCGTACACCCTCGCCACATGCATCGTGTCCGGCGAAAAACTTGGCTCCATGGGCAAGCCGGTGGTCAAACAGATTGATGGCCGCGAAGTTCGCTTTTGCTGCAGCAGTTGCGTTGCCGAATTTGAAAAAGACAAAGCCAACTGGAACAAGAAACTGGATGCGAAGATCATCGAGCAACAACTGCCGCACTACCCGCTCAAGAACTGCGTGGTGCAGCAGGATGACTCTTTGGACGAAGGCTCGCCGGTGGATTTTGTGTACAAGAACCGCCTCGTGCGATTCTGCTGCGGCGACTGCACGAAACGTTTCAAGACCGAACCGGCGAAATACCTGGCCCGCCTCAATGAGGCTGTGATTAAGGAACAGAAACCACACTATCCCATGCAAACGTGCCCGGTTTCCGGCGAACCGCTCGGAGACAAAGCAGTTGATCATGTGGTGGGCGTCTCGCTCGTTCGTTTCTGCTGTGAGAAATGCATTGCAGAGTTTGAGAAGGATCCGCTTCCAGTGTTGGCGAAAGTGCATGAGGCATGGACAGCGAAGGGGCCCAAGTTATCAGTGCGCGATCAGGATGGCACAAGTGCCTGGCGCGACTCTGCGCTCACTGCATCCGCATGTAGGACGGTTCTTATTTCCACAACCCTTCAAACAGCGGGGTTGACAGGTATCGCTCGCCGAAACTTGCGGCGATCGTGACGATCGTTTTGCCTTTGTTTTCAGGTCTGGCTGCAAGACGCGCGGCGGCGCAGGCGTTGGCACCACTGCTGATACCGCCAAAGATGCCTTCTTCGCGCGCCAATCGGCGAGCCCAAAGATAGGCGTCTTCATTCGTTACGACTTCCACGCCGTTGAGCAATGAAGTATCGAGATTGCGTGGAATGAACCCCGCGCCGATGCCCTGAATCTTGTGCGGTGCCGGCTTGCCGCCGGAGATGACCGGCGAAGCGGCGGGTTCAACAGCGATGGCTTGAAATCCACTACTGCGGGGACGCATGAATCGCGTCACCCCGGTGATCGTGCCACCCGTTCCGACGCCAGCGACGAGCATATCGACCTTGCCTTGAGTGTCACCCCAAATTTCCGGCCCGGTCGTTCTTTCATGAATAGCAGGATTGGCTGGATTGTCGAACTGTTGGGGCATCCATGCGTTGGCATCGGCCGCGAGCAGTTCCTCCGCAGCCCGCATCGCCCCGGGCATGCCATCCAGTGCTGGGGTGAGCACAAGATTGGCTCCCAGGGCACGAAGCAGGACACGCCGCTCCATGCTCATGGATTCGGGCATGGTAAGAGTGAGTCGATAGCCGCGACCCGCACAAACAAATGCCAATGCAATCCCAGTGTTGCCGGATGTAGGCTCAATAATGTGCGAATCAGCATGCAGCACGCCGCGTCGCTCGGCATCACTGACCATGGCTTCCGCAATGCGGTCCTTGACACTCGCCATCGGATTAAAGAACTCGCATTTCATCAGAACGGTGGCGTGGTCCGTCGGGACGATCCGCCGTAGTTTGACCAGCGGGGTGTTGAAACAGGTTTCGACAATAGAGTTGTAGATTTTGCCGTGCGACATGGTTGGGTGGTGGCTAAACCGCTGATGAATCGTAAATGCCAGTTCGTTCCTCGTAAATCAAACGCTACCATGTATCTCATGACACCGCCTCGCCGCGCTGAAACCGCCGCCTCAATTGAAGGTGTGCCAGCCCATGGGCCGGCAGGACAGGATATCCGTCGCTTGGTCGAATCCATTGAAGCCGACGAGCGCATTCGCCATGTCTCATCAGCGCCGCTGCCGGATCAGGCAGCAGTGGTGACGATTGTTGAACAACTCCGCTGGCTTCTCTTTCCGGGCTTCGTCGGCCCCCGCAACCTGTCGAGCGAGTCATTGGCGGTCCATGTGAAGTCGGTTGCGGATCAGGTGAGCAGCAAATTGTGCGACCAGGTATCCGCCGCGTTGCGGTATCAATTCAACATGGAGACTGGTCAACCGTTGCGGTCAGAAGTCTCCAGCGAGTGTGACGAAAAAGCGTCCGGGTTGGTGCGGGCATTCTTTGGTCGACTGCCGAACGTCCGGCGATTGTTGAGCCTCGATGTGCAGGCCGCGTTTGATGGAGACCCCGCTGCGCAGCACACCGACGAAATCATTTTCAGTTACCCCGGCTTGTATGCCCTTTCGGTGCATCGGCTTGCCCACGAACTGTATGAATTGGAAACTCCGCTGCTGCCGCGCATTATGGCAGAACATGCGCATTCAATCACGGGTATCGACATTCATCCCGGCGCAAGAATCGGCGCTTCGTTCTTCGTGGACCATGGAACCGGAGTTGTGATTGGCGAAACATCCCGTATCGGCGAGCACTGCAAGATCTATCAGGGCGTCACATTGGGAGCCAAGAGTTTTGAGAAGGATGAAAAGGGACGTCTGAAGCGTGGCGTCAAACGTCATCCAACGCTGGAGGATCACGTTATTGTCTATGCCGGAGCGACGATCCTTGGTGGTGATACCGTCATCGGGGCTGGTTCGGTGATTAACGGTGGGGTATTTGTTACCAGTTCCGTTCCGTCGGGGCACATCGTGCGCGGGCCAAAAGCCGACATCACACTGCGCGGCAATCCGCAGTTGCCTCCCGGCAATTTCAGCATTTGAAAGTTTGGCGATGATCTCTTTCGACGAAATACGCCTGTGAAAGCGACGCGGCGTGCCTGTCGATGCTACACTGCAGTATTGGATTGAATGTCTGAAAGGTGATTGAAGATGTCCACCAATTCGTTCGCAAACGCTCGCCAAACAATTGATACACCATTGGGGAAACGCACCGTATTCCGGCTGGATGCGATCGAGCAGGCCGGTGCGGGCCGAGTGCAGAGCCTGCCATATTGCATCAAAGTGTTGCTGGAAAGTTGCCTTCGCAATCTCGATGGATTCATGGTGACAGAGGAACACGTACGTGCCGTGGCAGCCTACGACGCACGGAAAGTCGGCGAGGTGGAAATTCCCTTCATGTGCGCAAGAGTGCTCTTGCAGGATTTCACTGGCGTTCCTGCCGTCGTGGATCTGGCGGCAATGCGCGATGCGCTGGTTCGCATGACAGGCAATCGTGAAGCAGCCAAGAAAGTTAACCCGCTCGTGCCTTGCGACCTTGTGATCGACCACAGCGTTCAAGTGGACGCATTTGCCAGCGGCATGGCGATCACCATCAACAATCAAAAAGACTTTGAGCGCAATGGCGAGCGCTACGGCTTTCTCAAATGGGGCCAGAGCGCGTTCAACAACTTCAAGGTTGTGCCACCATCAACCGGCATATGCCATCAGGTCAATCTTGAGTACCTCGGCAAGGTCGTTTGGGACCGGGACGGCATGCTGTACCCGGACAGCCTTGTTGGAACCGATTCCCACACCACAATGATCAACGGTACAGGAGTCGTCGGCTGGGGTGTGGGCGGTATCGAGGCCGAAGCTGTCATGCTCGGCCAGCCGATCTACATGCTGCTGCCCGAAGTTGTCGGCTTCAGGCTCACCGGCAAACTTCCCGAAGGTGCGACCGCAACGGACTTGGTACTTACCGTCACGCAAATGCTTCGCAAGCACGGGGTGGTAAACAAATTCTGCGAATTCCACGGACCGGGCCTCGCCAGCATGTCTGTTGCCAATCGGGCGACCATCGCCAACATGGCGCCGGAGTATGGCGCCACCATCGGCTTCTTCCCGGTCGATGAACAAACGCTCAAGTATTTGCGACTCACAGGTCGGGATGAGAACCTCATCAAGACCGTCGAGCAATACTGCAAAATGCAGGGGATGTGGCGAGATGATTCTCGCCAGATCAACTACTCCTCAAATCTCGAACTTGATCTTGGCTCCATTGAACCCTCACTCGCGGGCCCCAAGCGGCCGCAGGATCGCATCAGCTTGCGTGATATGAAATCGCAATGGGCCAAAGATTTGGACAAAACCTACGGCAAGAATTCCACAACACTCATCAACAATCCGGCGGGGGGATGGGTGGAGGAAGGCGGCGCACCGGCTCATCAATCCGGCAACATGCCAAGTGCCGGCACCGCCGTTGCGGAATTACCATGCAAGCCCTCCGTGGAAGTCGAATGCGATGGCAACTGTTTTGCCCTTACGCATGGTTCGGTGGTTATCGCCTCCATCACCAGTTGTACAAATACTTCGAATCCGGATGTCATGATCGCCGCGGGTTTGGTGGCCAGAAAAGCCCGCGCCCGCGGTCTCAATCGCAAACCTTGGGTAAAGACATCATTGGCGCCGGGCAGCACCGTCGTCACAGAATACTTCGACCGTGCCGGATTGACTGCGGACCTCAACGCAATCGGATTCAATCTCGTCGGCTACGGTTGCACAACCTGCATCGGCAATTCCGGGCCATTGCCGGAACCGATCAGTCAAGCCATCAATGAGCATGATTTGGTCGCTGCATCGGTGCTTTCAGGCAACCGCAATTTCGAGGGCCGCATTCATCCAGATTGCAAAGCAAATTATCTCGCTTCGCCGCCGTTGGTCGTGGCGTATGCCCTCGCTGGAACCGTGGACATCGATCTTACGCATGATCCAATTGGTACCGACAAGCAGGGCAAGCCGGTGTATCTGCGCGATGTATGGCCCACGCAGGCCGAGATTGATCAAATCGTCTCATCCTGTGTCACCCGCGAACAATTCATCGCTCAATACAGCAACGTGTTTGAAGGCCCGGCAGAATGGAAATCAATCAAGACTTCCGGTGGCGAGTTGTTTGAATGGTCCGACAAGAGCACGTATATCCAAAATCCACCGTTTTTTGAAGACCTGATTGCTGGAAAGGATCGCGGTGAAATCGGCCCGATCGTCGGCGCGCGGTGTCTGGTAAAGGTTGGAGATAGCGTGACCACAGACCACATCAGCCCGGCTGGCTCCATCAAGAAAGACTCACCAGCCGGCAAATACCTGATGGACAAAGGCGTGCCCGTCAGTTTGTTTAATAGTTACGGTTCTAGGCGCGGCAACGATCGCGTCATGACGCGCGGCACCTTCGCCAATATCCGCGTCAAGAATCATCTTGCCGATGGCAAGGAAGGCGGCTGGACCAAATACCTCGGCAGTCCCACAGCCACGAAGTCAACGGCCGCCGGATCTCCAACCATCGGCGAAGTCACCACCATCTACGATGCCACCATCGCTTACAAATCGCTTGGTGTCCCCCTCGTCGTGCTTGCTGGCAAGGATTACGGCATGGGTTCCTCCCGCGACTGGGCTGCCAAAGGAACGTTTCTGCTGGGTGTGAAGGCAGTGATCGCAGAGAGTTTCGAACGAATTCATCGCAGCAACCTAGTCGGCATGGGAGTAATGCCCCTCACTTTCAAACCCGGCCAGACCGCCGCAACTTTGGGCTTGGAGGGCACGGAAGTATTTGAAATTCAGATTCCCGCCAATGTGAAACCCCGGCAGGAAATCAAGGTCATCGCCACAAAATACGGACCATCCGGAGCCAAGGGCAGCGCCGTTGATTTCCTCACCCTGTGCCGCATCGATACGCCCGTTGAAGTCGACTACTACCGCAACGGCGGGATTCTGCATACCGTTCTCAAGAAGATGGCTAAGAATTGAAAATAGGAACCGGAGCTTGCAATGTTGATTCGACGTGCTGACAAGATGCCCGGAACCGCCATGCAGATGGACGGTGTCAAAGGCGTCACCATGCGTTTGATGGTCGGCCGAGCGGATGGCGCGCCAAATTTTTCGATGAGGCACTTCACCGTGGAGCCCGGCGGCCACACTCCTCATCACAGCCATGATTACGAACACGAGGTTTTCATCGTTGAGGGAACCGCAAAGGTCGAGCACGATGGCGAATTCCGCGACATCAGTGCCGGCGATGTCGTCTTCGTACAACCGAACAAAATTCACCAGTTCGTCAACACTGGTTCATCGCCTCTGAAGTTCTTGTGTTTGGTTCCCGTGACATTCGATTGCGGCAAACCCACTCCCGGAAGTTGAACACAACAGTTTCGTCGAGCAATCCCATGACCAAATCAAGCAAGCAAATGACTTCGTTGATCCTGGTGGAAGCTGGCGTGGGGATGCTCTTTGTGGGTTCGATTCTCTACGGGTTTAGCCCCGCGCCGGGTCGCGATCTTGGGGCTGCCTGCATCATGGCGGGCGTCGTTGGGTTGGGATTTCTCGCTGCCACGCTGCCGCTCGTCTTCGTGCTCCATGGCGTAAGTTCCCGCATGTCGTCCGCTGGCGATTCTATGAATTCCGGTGGGGCGCAACGATCACTGGAAAACGCCATTACCCAGCTCCAGCAGAACAGCATGTTGTCGGATATCGCCAAGCGAGTCTTGTTCCGTGAACAGGAATTAGATTTGCTCCGACGAGCCATTGAAGAGGACATCGCCCACGGCGACTACAACGCTGGCCTCACGCTCTGCGATGACATGGCAAATCTGTTCGGAAGGCGGGAAGAAGCCGAGGCATTTCGCACCCGTATCCTTCAAGCCGGTCATGCAGCGTATGAGGCGAAGGTTCACCACGCGATCGAAAATCTGGATCGGATTCTCGCCGCCCGGGATTGGGGCGGAGCATACAAGGAGGCGGCTAGTATCCGTCGCCTGTATCCGACGCACCATCTTGTTCAGGAAATGGATCAACGGATCTTGCGAGTTCGTGATGATCACAAGAAGGAATTGGAATCTCATTTCACCGAGGCCGCACAACGCGATGATGTCGAATCCGCAATGGGGCTGCTCAAGAAACTGGACAAGTACCTTAGCCGCGATGAAGCCGGTCGCCTGGCACCTCTGGCCCAAAGCGTAGTGAGCAAACACCGTGAAAACTTGAGCACGCAGTTCAAACTGGCGGTGAACGATCACCGATGGGCCGAAGCTGCAGCGGTGGGGGACGTCATCATCGATGAGTATCCCAACACCAAGATGGCCGATGAAGTTCGTTCCATGATCGATGTCCTGCGAGTACGAGCCTCACAGGCCGCAGTGGCGCAGGGCTGATTGGTATGGAAGTGGGTTCGCATTCCCGGCTGATTATTCAGCCCATTCCACTATTCGCAGGCTGAACGCCGATGATTTAGAATGTTTGCCATGATCAGGGCCATCAAATCATTCGCGGTCGTGGGTTCATGTGTGGTGGCTGTCGCCGCGGCTCTGTCTGGCTGTGAAACAATCAGCCAGGACTTGGAAGGCATCACAAAGTTGGTCAATCCAACAACTCCGTTTGAAGCTGCCCAGATGATGATGGATCCTCACGATGCGGATAAGCGGCGAGAGGGAACCACGCTCATCTCCAATGCTCCGTGGGGTGGCGTCGATATCTACATGGCGGCTTATCGAGACAAGGTTCTCAACGAGACCGACCCAATCGCCAAGGCAACAGCGATTCGCGCCCTTGCCAGATGGGGCGAACCGGAAGATGCATTACGCATAATGCCGCATTTGACTGATGCAAACATTCAAGTCCGCTGGGAGGCCGCCAAGGGAATGCAGCGCTTGCATAATCCTGCAGTGGTTCCGGAGATACTCAAAGTCTTACGCGATGAAGCAGAGCAATCACAAGTGCGAGTCGCCGCCGCTGTCGCTCTCGCCCAATATCCGGAGGACCGCGTCTTCCAAGGACTTGTCTCCGCTCTGGATGCTCGCGAACTGGCCGTCAATGCGGCGGCAGAACATTCGCTCAATACCCTTACGAACCAGTCCTTCGACATGGATTCGCAAGCCTGGCTCAACTGGTACAACAGCGTGGCATCATCCGGAACCGCTTTCGCAGGCCAAAAACAGTATCTCTTTCCCACGTACTATCGTGATGACTTATGGTGGGAGACAATGATGTTCTGGACCAGCCGTCATTGGGAACAGCCAGCGCCACCGGCAGGCCTTCGACCGAAATCGCAGCGCAATACCTACGAGGACGAAGCGCCGCCACTTCCCAAACCCTGAACATTTGAAGGCCATTCGGTATTGGTTTGGCCAAACCAACACCCAGATTCTGCCGATATTCACCGGCGGCGGTGAGTACACGATGCGAGCACTGATCTTTGACGGCCAATCCGTGCGTCTGGATGACAATCATCCCGCGCCAATCGCACAGCCGGATGAAGCCGTCATTCGCTTGATTCGTGGCGCCATTTCCAACATTGATCTGGAAGTCACAAAAGGCCTCTGTGGCGTGCGCGGAGTGCTTGGCCATCAATTCGTGGGGGTCGTGGAATCAGTCAACGGTGGCCCGCCTCAACTTGTCGGCAAGCGGGTCGTCGGTTCCATGAACAGTCAATGTGGAAAGTGCGACATGTGTCTTGCGGGTTTGAGCAGGCACTGCCGCAAACGAAGCATTCTTGGCATGGGCGGCTGGGGTTGTCTCGCGGAACGATTCACTCTCGCCGTAAGAAATATCATTCCCGTGCCAGCTAGTGTGGATGATGATCACGCCGTGTTCGCCGTCGAGATCGCATCTGCAATTCAAGCAGCAAGCCAACTTACCATTGTGGGCAAGCCGTACATCACCGTACTCGGCGACAACTCTTTGGCCCTGCTGACCGCACAAGTGATGTCGAAACTCAATGCCTCGGTCCGAGTTGTCGGCAACAATGCGGACCAATTGGCAGTCTGCGAGAAATGGGCGATCAAGAATCGTCTGGCAAGTGACGTCGGCCGCAGGGCGGATCAGGATGTTGTCGTCGAGTGTTCGGGCACCGACGACGGTCTGGAATTGGCAATGCAACTGGTCCGGCCGCGCGGCAAGATCCTCCTCAAATCGATTACCGCCATGAATGGCCATCCAAGAGGAGGGCTCAACCTTGCGACGGCAGTACTGAATGAAATCGAATTGATCGGCTCCTTCGTTGGCCCGGTCGATGAGGCGTTGAGGCTTCTGGAACGGGGAGATATCCAGGTGCTCGGCATGATCAGCCGACGTATGAGCCTGTCTGATGGCCCGCTGCTGCTGAAGGTGGCCTCCCAGCCCGGAGTGACAAAGGTCCTGGTCGATCCATAGCACTACCTGTTTCATGGGAAACCAGAAAATATCGGGTTTTCAGCCGAATTTTGCCGGGAATTTGCGGTGGTCCGGCAAATGCATCCACATTGGGACCCATGACGTTGACAGCCATTGGGGGCTGGCTACAATGGCCCCTCTTGCAAATGGGTTGTTCTTCAACCCGGGCAATCGCCGGGCCGGTTATGGCTTGGTCAGACGCTCCTTGAAAAATGAAAAGTTGGGTACGCCGCGAGGATGTGCCCGTGAAGTCAGTGCTGTCACAGGCATTGGTGAATCGGGTTAAAGATCAAGGGCAATCGGAATTCACAGTCCGGTCGTCCAACATACATCCTCTGTGATGCAAGATGATTTTCAATTCCAACATTTAGTTGTCAGGTTCAGCGGTTGAGCAATCAATCGATGAACAGGCAGGATGTTTGTGAACTTCCAACAGGTTAGCCGCCTGTTGGCGCCGAAACACGAAAGTGTGTTGGTTCGGCGTGACCGTCCATTCAATTTTTCACGCCAGTGGGCTTGAGT
>CAZWJR010000104.1:0-9698 GCA_964634655.1 uncultured Isosphaeraceae bacterium
CCCCGCTGCGTTGTCACCGATTTGTGACATCGTGACGGACCGGCCCATGAAGCAATCCGAGAAAGCGATGACTCGCGAAGCCGGCGCGTTCTTCTGATAGCAAATCTTCAAAGCAGATTCGTTGGCCATCACGCCGGAGTTGGTGACAAAACAATGCTTGATCCGGCTGGTGCGACCGGCCTCGGCCAGCAGCAGTTCGCCAAACTCAATGGAATCAGCGTTGAATTGAAGATTGCCCTGCTGCACGGTATCGCTCAACGCAGCCCGCAAGGCGGCGGCGATGAGGTCTGGATCACTATGCCCGAACGGATGCACACCGATGCCGGTGATCATGTCCCATTTCACGCTGCCATCATGCAATTCAACCAGCGGCCCATTGCCGATACCGGAGCCAACGTACGGATAGAGCGCGGGTTTGCCACGTGAGGTGGCGACACGCTGGAGAAAATCCTGGTAAGTCGCAGCAAGTCCTTTTTGTGCGGGCCGCGCAGCGGTGAGTAATGATTGCGCTTCAATCACTTCGCGCACGATGACATCAATGGCATCCTGCACGGCGGGATTGCCTGCCAACGTCGCGGCGGCGGTCAATTCGGAGGTCTTGGTCGTCATGGCGGGAGGATTGAATTGGAAATTGCAGGACCATCGTAGCCGGGGACTCGCATGGCGGCACCTGTGTTATCGGCCAGTAACAACGATGAATTTGGTGGCGGGAGCAAGATCGTGGTTTAGATTGCGCCGCAGCGGTTTTACGCCACGGGCGACAATTGAATCTTGCCTTCTGCAATGCGTGAAAGAAGGACAGCCAAGAGTTGAGATCGCTCCACCAGACTGGCCAGTTCGATGAATTCATCCGGCCGATGGAGGTTGCCGCCGCGCACGCCAAGGGTGTCAATCGTCGGCAAACCGGCCGCCTGCATGATGTTGCCATCGCACACGCCGCCGGTGGAGCCGAAGCCGAGTTGCTGGCCCAAATCTAGTGCGCTTTGTCGCGCGGCCTCCGCAAGTTGGCGAACAGGATCGATCAATGGCTTGGCAGGGCGATTGATGGCGTGATGCACCACCACACGAGGAAGTGAATCTGCCGGTGTGGCCAGCGCATCCAAGGCTCGCTCCAGAATGGCCGCCTTCTTTGGATCGGAGAACCGCACGTTGCCCCAGCACGCGGCAAAATCCGGCACGACGTTCGTCGCCCCGCCGCCTTGCAATGGGCCAATGTTTAGGATCATTCCGTCTTCCGGTTTCGAGATTGCAGCAAGCATCAGGATCAATTCAGCCAGTCTGGTGACCGCGCTGATGCCGGTGGAAAAATCACGGCCGACGTGGGCGGACTTTCCAAACACTTCAATCTTGAACTGGCCCGAACCCATGCGCTCCACCACCAGCGAACCATCCGGAAGGGCTGGCTCCAGCGCAATCCCGATGTCATGTTGTTGGGCGGCGGCAAAGATCGCATCGTAGCTGTGAAAAGATCCCGTCTCTTCATCGGCGTTGAGCAGAAACGTCCAATGATGATCGATTCCACATTCATGCAGCGCTTCCAAGGCATTGAGGGCGATCAGAATGCCGCCCTTCATATCCACCACTCCCGGCCCAACAGCACTGCGGCGGTCCGGGCCAATCTTCAATTCACGAAACGGGCCGTCTGGATCGTGAACGGTGTCCAGATGCCCAGCCAGAAGCACACGGGGGGTGTTCGCCTTGTGATTCCTGGCGAGAATTGTGGGCGGTATCGTTGAATCGCCGCCTTTTTTTCCGGCTGGCGTTTCCATCCAGTCCGGCCGTGGAGAGCCTTTCACCAATTCAATTTTCGCGCCAATCGCATGCAAGCGATCGATGAGCAACAGTCGATAGGCGTTGAGCCCGGCTGTGTGGTTGTGGCCGGTGGGGATTGCCACGTATGTTGCGAGATCGGCGAGCATCTGTTGCTCGCCCGCTGCGATCACATCGCACAAACGCTGTTCCCTCTTTGAAGGCGGCATCTGCGGTATCCTACGGCAAGACGGCCATTCCGAAACGCCCCATCACCCGCCGAGGTATCTGCCATGGATCAGTACACCACGCCGCCGACCATTGTCGCCCCAACCTCGCATGATGCCATTCAGCGGCAGCGCGACATCGAGCAACTCAAGATACTCTCGATCCTTCACTATGTGTTTGGCGGATTAACCGCGCTGGGTGGATGCTGCGGCGTGTTCTACGTGTTCATCGGCATCGCTATCGCAAATGATCCCCAGGGGTTCGCCAACTCCGGGCAGGGCGGCCCACCGCCACCGCCATGGATGGGAACTATGTTTGCCGTTGGCGGCGGCTGCTTCACGCTTTTCTCGTTGTTGATTGGGACATTGACGATCTACGCCGGCTTCTGCCTGATGGGAAAACGGCACCGAACCTTCTGCATGATCATGGCAGGTCTCATGTGCCTTTCGGTCCCGTTGGGCACGCTGCTTGGCATTTTCACTTTGGTTGTACTTTCTCGAACGAGTGTGTCAACGATGTTTGCGGAAAACCGAATGATGGCGTGACCGGCCGATTGAATCAGCCATTCACTCATTCCAAATGCCGGTAAACACTTCGGTCGCTGAACCGGTCATGAAAACATGATTGGCTTTTTCATCCCAGCGCAGGTGCAAGTCGCCGCCGGGCAGGTGGGCAAGGATCTCTCGGTTGGTTCGTCCGGTCAGCGCGCCCGCCACACAAACTGCTGTTGCGCCTGTGCCACAGGCCAACGTAATGCCGCTGCCGCGTTCCCATGTTCGCATCGTGACTTCACCCTTGGAGTGAATCTGAACGAAATGCGCATTTATCCGGCGCGGAAACGCTCGATGGAGTTCTATGAGCGGTCCCCAATGATCGAGTTTGAGAGCGGCCAAACCGCCTGACTTCAGTTGTGTGTTCTCGCCGTCAAACATGATCGCATGAGGATTCCCCATTGAGACAAAAGTGGCGATCCAACGCGCGCCATCCACTTCGATGCCACCGGAGTGGGAATGTTTTGACAACTTGGACAACTGCGTTTCATCGACACCTATCTTTGCCAATTCGAGAATCGGCTCCCCCATATCGACCGTCACCATCTCCACCTTTCCCTGCCCATCCAGCGTGTATTTCAACTCCAGTACACCCGCGCCGGTCTGCACAAGCATCGGGTTCGCTGTAGAGATTCCCCGATCATGCGCCAATTTGCACACGCAGCGAATCCCGTTGCCGCACATTTCAGATTCACTGCCATCCGCATTGAACATCCGCATCTGCACATGCGCATCCACACCCTTCTCCGGCGGCAGAACCAGAATCAATCCATCGCCACCCACACCAAAATGCCGATCGGCGATCCTTCTGGCCAGCGCAATTGGATCATCCACGCGCTCCTCAAAGCAGTTCACATAAACGTAATCGTTGCCGATGCCGTGCATCTTTGTGAAGCGAATCATGGGATGGTCCCTCCGCACTGAACGTATTCAACCAGCGCGTGTCCGCAGGAAAGTGCCAGCACAATCGCTGCCGCAATTTTCAGCCACCGCACCAATCGATCAATCGACAAACGATTCCTTGGTCGGCCAATAAGTGAAAAGAGAAAATGCACGCGCCAAGCAATTGAACCGTGGCGCCAACTCGGCCGATTGGGATCGATGCCGTTGAGCCGCGCAATGGCTTCCAGCGAATCTGCCATGGTTTGCACCGCTTCGGGCGTTACATCCGTCGATGTTTGACCATTCTCCGGCGATGGATCACTGCTCAAATGCTGCACCGCAAAAGTATCGGCCTGACGCTCAAACCGTCTGCACACCCAGCCAAAGAGCAGCAGCCCCAACATCGTTTCAACCCCCATGACACCCATGCTGATCCCATCCACGCTTGACGCATTGGCAGTGGCCTCATGATGTTCCAGCGCGTGCAGTGGCAGTTCGATGGCGTAACCCGCCAGCAAGAAACACGCCATTAAACACAGAATCATCCAGACCATGTGATGCCTGCGGACATGGCCGATTTCGTGCGCCATCACCGCGCGAATCTGATCTTCGTTCATCGTCTCGAGCAGCGCATCGGTCACCATGACGTACCGCAACCGGCCGAGCAGGCCCATGACCGCAGCGTTGAACATCGTTCCATTGGTGTTCCAAACCAGCAGTTCGCGGATTCTCACACCATGACGTCTACAAACATCCAGCAGCGCTTCTCGGCGCGGACCCTGTGCCATAGGCTGCAATCCCAAAGTGGCTCGTGCCAGCAGCGGCGCTAATGTGAATACTCCCACCCCCGCCGCCAGTTTCCCAACCGCAAGCATCCACTGCGATGAACGAGGCACATCCAGTGCCAAGCCCGCCTTGGTGACTGCTTCTGAAGTCCCCACGATCAACAGCACCGGAAGCAGAAACAACAGCATGTGCATCCGAAATTGCAGAAACACGTAGCCGGTACGGGACAACGATTCAAAAACCGGTTGCCCGCGATCAAGAATGGAAATCAAATGCGAATCGCGCAGCCGCCGCTCAATAGGGAAATACGCCCACCAGATTCCGGCCAAGCCGATCAACGCCGGCGAAAGCGCCATCAATTCATCCACCAGAACCAGATTACCAACCGTGCTGCGCACCGCATCCAGCCATCCAAACACCAGTACCGCCAGCATATGAGTAGCGACAATCACCGTTCTGGCGAAATGTCCCATGCGTTCCGCCATCATCAAGGGGCGGGGGATTTCACCGCGCCGCAGTCGCCGCTCGCACCAACTCATGCCGAATGCGCAGAACAACACAGCGATGGCGATGGGCCCGCAGGAAATCAGCGCAACCGTTTCATGGCCAAGGCCCCATGCAGCACCCAACGGCCGCAACCCGCCATCCACCGCCACGAGCGCGGCCACCAAAAGTATGGGAAGCAGTTGCATCAACGAAACTGATTTTGGACTTTGAATTCAGGAATTTGGATTTCAATCGCGCGCGACTCCCATCGCATGTTCAACGCCGCGACGGTCGATTCCAAAAACCAGAATTCAAAATCCAAAATCAATTCCTTTTGATCACGCCCAAATCCACCACCACCCGGTCATGCCTGTAGAAATCCACGTTCAGTGTGTCTTCGTTCATGAACGTGAAGACAAGGCAGTTGGCCAGCGTGTTGTCCGCGTAATTTAGATCGCCAAAACCCGGACCGGCGTACTTGTTGTTCCTGAAGTTCTGCGCGTGCAGGTGAAAGTGAAAGATCGATGTGTAGGCTTCATCAAGCATGGCCTGCGAGGCGTTGAATTCCTGATCATGACGACGCACAATCGGCTGAAACTCCCGAACTTCAAACCGATCCTTCCCATCCAGGGCAATGATTCCGCCGTATTCGGTGGAAGTATCCGCCATGTCCCGATCGGCGTAATTGAACAGATGATGAACCACTTCAGGCACCTGCATGGCACGGAGCGCGATCTGGATCGCAGCCAGGTCACCCCACGTCAACTTGTCGCGGTAGTCGCCCAACATCTGGTGCGATGATCCAGACATATTGTCGTAGTTGGATTCCTGAACATAGTGCTTCACGTCACGCAACGCCGCATCAGCGCGGGCGTACAGATCCGCCGTCGTAGCTTGAAGCAGTTCGTGATCGTAAAGAGACGCGGAAACGAGGATCGGAATATCCCGCAGTTCCAGTTCCACGCGCCGCTGCGGCGACAAATCCTTGACAGCCTTCACCGCACTGGCCCAGAACTCCGCACGATCTTGCTGCCGCAACTTCCGCAGCCACAGTATCTCCTCCCGGTTCCGCGGCACGATCCCCAATTCCACGGCACCCGCGTGCAGATCAATCATCATGGCGTCGTTTGGTGCTGCCTCGCTGGTAGCCAGCAAGTTCACCAGCCGCTCACGCTGACCCAACCTATGCAGCAGGTCCCAACACCGCGTGCGCAGCCCTTGCTGGCTCACGCTTTTGGATTCCATGAACATGTTGAAGATCACATCCGTGACGTTTTCTTCGCCGTGCATTTTCGCAATGGCTTTGTACTCGGGTCGTTTCAGATCGTCTTTTTGTCCAGCCACCGGGCGCGCCCAACTGCTTGCAAGCGCCGGGCTCAAGTCTTTCCAATCGTGTTCCTCAATGATCTCACTGCATCGCTGCACCCAATCCCATGACTTGGAGCGCGGCAGCGTTTGACGAATCGTGCTCTTCAACCCAGCCAGATCGCGATGGACAAGCCGATTGAGCGCCTCCTCGCGAGCCGCAACCGCGTAACTGTCCCTTCCCACAACATCGTTAAGTGCCTTGATCGTTTCCGGATCATTGGGAGCCGAGGCATCCAGCACCTCCATCGCCCGGATGTGATCACTGCCGGTGAGCGTTTTGGACTGAAGTGCCGCCAAAGGGTCGAGTTCCGCCTGGCTTGCGGTGCAGGCCGAAATCAGCAGGAGAGCGATGATGGCCAGGACCGGCCGATAAGGACATGCATGCATGGGTGATAGTTTATCACCGATGATGCAGGCGCTGCCGGAACACTTCGCGGCCCAATCAGGCACGCCCTACAATCAACACCTCCCTTTTTCCAGCGGTTGAACGTCATGCCCAAGTCGTCCACAGATTCCATCAATCAATCCACCATGGCAATTCAGGTCCAGGCGGTGCTTGATCTGATTCGTCCGGCGGTTCAATCAGACGGTGGCGATGTGGAATTGGTGAGAATCAACCCCAATGGCGTCGTCGAAGTGCGTTTTCACGGTGCCTGCGTGGGGTGCCCGTCCCGTCGCCTGACCCTGCAGGGGGTGATTGAGCGGGATCTGATTCAGCGGGTTCCCGGTGTGACGGCGGTTCGGGAAGTCGCTCCTACCTGATACTTGGAAAATCCGCTTCCAGGGGTTGGGACTTTCAAGTCTATCGGCTACGCTTACCTGCGGTGGGTGACCGCTCCACGCGGCCATCGTCAATTAGGGCAGGAGGTCCTACAGATGCTCGTCATGTCACGCCGGGAAGGCGAAGAAGTTGTGATCGGCGATCCAGCCAATCCGCTCGGGATTGTCAAGATCGCGTCGATCAAGGGCGATCGGGTGCGTTTGGCTTTTACATTTCCGCGCGAGATAGAAGTCAATCGCCGCGAGGTTGCCGAGCAGATCCTCACATCCAAACCATCGGTCGTGGGAACCATCGGTCCGGCAAAGACCGGTACGACCTGAATCCGTGTTTGCAGCGCAACCCGATTTGGTAAGGGCCAAAAAAATGCTCGCAGCATGTGGTGGGCATGCCGCGAGCGGTCGGGAAGGAAACTCAAGTCTCTAGCGAACACAGTTCAGCAACCGGAGAACAGATCCTCAAACCGCTGACCGCCTTCGCGAAACGCCTCTGGGCTCATTATGAGGCCAAAGGCAAGGTGTTGGCGTGGGCGTGAACCCTGCCGTTGTGTGCGAGTTCGATCAGCGCATCCGTGCTGATCGAATTACGCTTCTGCGCGGGCCATCCATGGCCCGCCGTCACGCCGACCGAACCATCGCATATTCCGCAGCATGTACCGAGCCTTAACGGCCGGCGGTGCTGGTGGTGATGATCGAAGTGAACCGCCTGGCCATCCATGGCGAGGTTGAACACACTCGATCAGTCGCTGCGGCGACTGCGAATACCGGGCGTCCATTCCCGGCGTTCGTGGTTTTGGCCCGGAAAGAGTTGGGCCAGAACCGTGTCTCGTGCCAAATGTCCCCAAGCCGTTTCCGGCTCATGGACGGTCTTTCTCCCCACTGCTTCCCACATCCTTGCGAAGCGCTTGCCGCGCTCGCATCATGATTTCCTGCCGTTTGACCAGACTCTGCTGTCGTTGGGCCGCCCACGTCTGCGGATCGCGCAGTTCCAGGTGGTCCTTGACGCCGAGAATGATGATCGTTTGCCCCAACCCGAACTCGCTTAGCATTTGCTCGGGAATCCTCACCCGGCCAGCCTTGTCCAAATCCAAACGCCGGGACTGCGGGAACAGCAACTCCTCGTACTCCATCATTTCCGTGCCGAGCAGCAGGGATTGCTCCATGGCGTTGGCCATCTGCTCGAACGTCCGCTCCGGCCAAAGCCAAAGCGCTCCATTGGCTCCGGGAACGACGTAAAACGCCTCGCCATGCAGTTCCGGATTCATGCGGGTACGAATCTCGGATGGAATGGCCAGCCGCTGCTTCGCGTCGATCGTGTGCTCGTATTCGCCAGTAAACAACACGCATCGTTACCTCGGTGGGATTACTGAGGAAAGATACCCACTATCCCCCACAACGCAACACAATTCTCCACCGTCAGATAGAAGAATCTCAAGAGAACTGCCGTAAGTCTTGGATTTTCTGGGACTTCCGGTAATTGGGGACTTGGGAAAGAAAATCTGATTATGCGGCTATCAACAGGTTATCCACCACCCGGATTCTTCCGAATAGTTTGTTGGCGGTCGGTCCGTCCTGACCGGACCAGCTTGGCTCCGCGCGGATCACACGGTGAGGCACATGGTGAGACATTCAAAAACCGATGCACTGGCCCTTGCCAAGATTCCCGGCGGATTGTTCATACTCACCGCCCAATACGAACAGCGCCGCGGAGCAACCCTCGTCACATGGGCACAACAATGTTCTTCCGATCCGCCAATGGTCATGATCGGCCTTCCGAAGGGTCAGCCGATCGAAGCCCTGCTCCATGGCAGCCAGAGTTTCGCGCTTTGCCAAATCAGCGCTGATGATCGCTTCCTCATTCGCAAATTCTCAACGCTCTGCGACGATGGCGAAGATCCGCTTGTGACCATGATGACCACCACCGCGCCGAGCGGTTCGCCGATCGTTGATCGTGCCATGACGTGCCTCGATTGCGAAATTGTTCGGCGAGTTGAACTCGACAGCGACTTCCGCATCTACGTCGGCCAGGTCATTCACAGCGCGGTTCTGAATGGCGGCGACCCGGCGGTGTGCTTCGGCGGCAATGGTTTCACCAACGGCGACTAGATCGGTTCAAGCGCCGGTGATTTCTCCAACGATTCGCCGCATCGATTCATCAAACGCTTCCTCGCTGAATCGCAGCGCGTTTCGGCGGCAGGCATGGGGATCGATCGACTTTCCATCCAACTTACCCACGGCATCCATGAGTGATTCTGCGTTCTGCTGCTGCATGAACACGCCGGTCAGCGGTGTAACCGTTTCCATTGCACCGCCGCCGTTGAACGCCACCACAGGGCACCCGCAAGCCTGTGCTTCCACCGCAATCATGCCGAAATCCTCCACTTGCGGAAACACCAACGCCCGGGCCCTGCGATACAAATCCAACAACCGCGAGTCATCCACGCGCCCCAACATCTCAACTGTTGGTCCGCACATCGCCTTCAGCGTCGCAAACTGCGAGCCATCCCCCACTACTTTCAGTGGCCACTTAAATCGGTTCGCCGCTTCAATCACAATCTCCGTGCGTTTGTACGGCTCCAGCGCGGTCACTACCAGGAGCCAATTCTCGCGATTCACTGATTCATCTGGCGTGAAGAATCTGGTGCGGATCGGCGGATACACCACCTCCGCATCCCGATCGAAGCATCGCTTGATCCTTGCAGCAGTGTGAGTACTGTTGGCAAGAAACTTGGTCACCTGATCAGCCGTTCGCCTGTCCCATTGCTGAAATCGTTTGCGCACTGTTCGCAATCCTAACGACCGCAATTTCCCTCCCCGCCCCACTGCGTAATCATCAAGTTGATCCCAGATGTATCTCGCTGGCGAGTGGCA
>CAZWJR010000105.1:0-9521 GCA_964634655.1 uncultured Isosphaeraceae bacterium
ATCAATATCTTCAACGGCTTCGAGCAGATTGTTCCATCCTACTGTCCCACGCTTTACCCAGTACCGGCTGTCGTCGATGACGTGGTTCTCGTGTTGGTGATGCTCTGGAAGATGCTGGGACATTTGAATCGAAATCACATCGAGCACCCTGGGTCCACTGCCATCCTCGTACCGTCGCTCTTCCTCGGAGATTTCCCGGCTTGGCCGCGCACTGACAGGTCTAATCCAATCACCAAAACCATCATCGATGACCTCACGACCCGCGATACACCGCCCTGAGGGTGGTTTTCTCGAGTTGGCTAAACAGACGATGGTTTTCGTGTATGGCATCTGAATTGTCACAGTGACCCGTAAGTAATCATACTCGTCATTCCGCGACGACAACCCATTGCCTTCAGTCGAATTACGCAATCGGCGTCGTTTAAAGGGCATACTGGGGATCATGATCTCAAGCAAAGCGAAATGCCGCGTAATTGCAGTATCACACCCAGGTTATGAGTCACCCGCAGGCGGCGCGCCGCCTTGCAGACCGCCATTTTGGGGAGGACCACCCCCACCATCCCCGCGATTTCCTCTGCCGCGTCGGCGTTTGCGTTTTCGCTTGCCGCGCGGCCTATCTCCACCCTGTTCCCCAGCCACTCCACCCATCGGCAGATTTCCCGTGCCGCCGGCACCGCTTCCACCATCACCCGCCGCCTGCTGCGGATTTATTGCTCCTGAATCTCCCGCTTGCGGCTGATTGGCGCGATCCTGCGGCGGACGCTGCGGCCCGCGCTGCGAACCGCCGCCCTGCTGCCGCCCCTGTCTCTCGCCGCGCTGTCGCCGCTGCGCTTCCTGGCGAAACGCATCCTGCTGTTGGTGCCGCGTGCGCCGCTCGCCACCGCGACCACCGCCGGAACCGCTGCCTGCATCTGCGCCAGCACCGGTGCCCGCAACTTCACCGCCACCACCCGCCGCACCGCCGCCGCCGCCACTTCCCGCGCCCCCGGCCCCGGCCCCGCCCCCGGAACCGGCACCAGAACCGGCACCAGAACCGCCATCTCGTCCGCCGCGCCGGCCGCGTCCTCGTTTTCTTCTGCCGCGCCGCTCATCATCGGTGCGATCTCTCACTTGCTCCTCGGTCAAGCCGCGGAGTGGATCGGATTGGCCTTCGGGTGCGCCGGGCGATCCGGGGGCTCCGGGGGCGGGGGCGCGTTCTGGTCTTGCCTGGCGTCCGGACCTTCGATCACGATCGGTCCGCGCCGCACGAGATTCCGCATTGGCGATCTCTTCCATTTCCTCATCGCGCAGGCGCTTGGTTTCGCCGGGCTTCGGGCACTTCTCCGGGTCCATCAATTCTTCCACCGGCACTGCGATTTCCTTCATGTCGTGCTCCAGCCGCACGAGCACCAGTTGCACGAGAATCTTGGAATCCACCACCACGCCGGGGCCTTCGCTGGTTCCCACACGCTTGTTGCGTGGCGGGAGATTGGCTTTGAGTTCCTTGTACGTCTGATCCTCATACCGCAGGCAGCACATGAGCCGGCCGCAGCGACCGGAAATCTTCAGCGGATCCAGCGTCGCCTTCTGCTGCTTGGCAGCGCGCATGGAAACAGGCTTGAGCACCTTGAGAAAGTTCTTGCAGCAGCAGTGCTGGCCGCAGCGTTCGTAATCCGCCACCAGCCGCGCTTCATCGCGCGCCCCCACCTGCCGCATTTCAATACGGGTCTTGAATTCCGTGGCAAGACGCTGCACCAGATCGCGAAAATCAATGCGGTCTTCTGACATGTAATAGAAAGTGATGATCTCGCCGCCAAGAATCGGTTCCGCCTCCACCAGTTTCATCGGCAACTGCATTTCCGCGACCTGTGCCTTGGCAAACTTCACGCACTCCTGCCGGAGCGGTTCCAGCGCGGACTGGCGATTGAGGTCTTCAATCGTGGCCACACGCATGATGCGGCCCTTCTGCTGAAAGGGATAATCCTTTCCGCCGGAGTTATCGATGTAATCGAGCATTTCCTGGCGGCTGATGGACTTGCCACAGCCGGAGTTGGAGCAGGTTGTGGTGAGCATTTCCACCACTTCCGTCCCGCGGAAGGTACGGGCAACAAGTTTGGAGCCGCAGCCGGGCTTGGCGGTGCCATCGTAGGGGAACTCCGCGACGAACTTCATCACACCAAACTTGATGACGATGGTCTTGGGGGCTTCCAGCCGGGCGTAGATTTCTTCATCGCTCAACGCCGCCGCGCCGTTGCGAGTGTGCGGATCAGCATCAGCCTCAAAAACCGGAAGAGTAAATATGGACATAAGAGTCTCAATCGCGGGCCGGGCAAGTCTTCGCAGGAGGGCGGCAGTACAACATGCCTTTGCATTCAGCCTGTGCAATCCCGCGCGGGCAAGATGCCCGCACTCCCTGATCCTGCAAATTGTCATCAGGAGGGGTTTTTAAGGCCGGGATCGCCTGACACGATTTGCCGGTTCCAAACGCGATGAGGCACGCATTATACCGCGCCGCCGCCGGTTCCGCCGATGAATACTTCCGGAATGGATGAACGTTACTGGGATTCCGTCGCCCCGACCTACCTTGCCCAGGTGCACGACACCTTTGCAGCCGATCGCACCGGCGCGCTCAATCATTGGCTGGATCACTTCGCCAACCGCAAAACATCGGCCGTGGATTTCGGCTGTGGTGTCGGCCGTTATCTGCCCGCCCTTTCCCCGCGCTTCAAGGTCATCTACGCCCTCGATCATTCCGCCGGCTGTCTCGAAGAAGCCAAACAGGCAAATTCCGCGCTGGCGAATGTGATTTATCGCAAGGCAGATTTGACGAAGCCGCTGATGCAGTGGAAGCGGCCAGCCTTCGGCATCTGCATGAATGTGTTGATCGCGCCAGACCTTGCCCTGCGAACGGCAATGCTCCAGACCATGCACCGCGCTCTGGCTTCTAACGCTCATCTTCTTGTCGTCATCCCTTCACTGGAATCCGCTCTCTACACCGATATGCGGCTCGTGGAATGGCGCATGCGCGATGGCATGACGCATCGGCGGGCCATACAGGAAACAATCACGGACGAGCCCGGCTCCATCGGCCCCGTCGTCGCCGGCGTCATCGAACGCGGCGGCGAACCCACCAAGCACTATCTGCGCGAAGAAGCCATTCTCATGCTCCAGAACGCCGGCTTCCACATCCACGCCACCGACAAACTCCAGTACCCGTGGGCCGATGAGTTCCACAACCCGCCACGCTGGCTGCGCGATCCATACCCCTGGCACTGGCTGATGGTCTGCCAACACAAGTAACTTCCCCCTCCCTTGAGGGAGGCGGCCAGGAGGTGGGCGAGAAGTCCGATGTCAATCTAACAATTCCTAACAGAATTGAAGTTTGCTTCGGCCATTGTGCGATGAGTCCCCATGGAACAAATCATCCGCGTCCGCGCCATCGGTGTCGCCGCCGTCATCGCCCTTGGCATTACCGTCAGCGCCGTTACCAGCACCGTCGTCGCCTCCCGCGCCTATCAGGGCCGCGTGGAACAAACCAGCAAAGCCCAGCAGGAAATGAACGTCAAAGGCTCCGCCCGCGCCGCCGTGCGCTCCGATCTGGGCGTCTGGTCCATCAGCATCAGCGGCTTCGGCTCCGACCTCAAAACAGCCTACGGCGTGCTCGAGTTCGGCATTGATCGCGTGCAAGCCTTTCTCACCGAACAAGGCTTCGCTGAATCCGAAATCAACCTAAGCGCCATCGACACCTCCACACACATGCAACGAGACAAGGAAGGCCGCGAGACCGCGCAAATCCTCGGCTACACCCTCCGCCGTTCCTTCACCATCACATCCAAAGATGTTGAGCGCATCGCACACGCCGCCGGCGAAGTTACTCGCCTCCTGCAGGAAAACGTAATAGTCGTCTCCTCCGTTCCGCAATACACCTACACCAAAGTCGCGGACATGAAACTCACAATCCTCGGCGAAGCATCCAAGGACGCCCTCGCCCGCGCCACACAAATCGCCGCCAACTCCGGTTGCCGTGTCGGCGAAGTCCGCCGCGCCTCCATGGGAGTCATCCAGATAACTCGCCCCAACTCCACCGCCGTCAGCGACTACGGCCTCTACGACACCTCCACTATCGATAAGGAAATCAGCGTCGTCGTCAGCGTCACCTTCGCAGTCGTCAGCCAATAATCTCCCAACCCCGCATATCGCGCGCATCCCGCGCGCCTCGATTCATCCAGCCCCTTCGCCCATCACGGCGTCTCATCCACCACATCAAAAACCTTGATCCACTCCCACCGTGGCTTCCATTTTTGCACCGCCTGAACGTGATAGGAATCCTTCACGTACGCCGCGTATGCCTCCTCCGTTTCAAACCCAACGTAGAACGCCACATCATAATCCTGCACAACCTCCGGCCGCCCCGTATCAAGATGCCGCCCGCAAAAATACGAAACCGATCCCGGGATCGCCGCCATTTTCGTGTCGCAATCTGAAATCAACTCCGTCGCGTCCGCCGGGTCCTTCAATTTGAAGAACACCATGTGATTGATCCGCGCCGGCCGTGCCGCACGAGTCCGCCCGCCGCACACAAACGAATCACAACAACACCCGCCCGCCATCAAAACCGCCAACATCGCCATTGTTCGCCAAATCATGGGTTCTCTCCAAATCGCCGCCTTCAATGTAGAGTGAATCCGCCCATGGTCAATCAGCCCACGGTAATTCTCGTCATCGAATCACAGGACCCACTCCGACTCCGCGCCGCCAAATCCCTCGCAGCAAAACTCCAACTCCCCATACAAACCAAACTCGATTCATCACAACTCGACGAACACTCCCTCATCCTCGCCCTCCGCGACGAAACCCTCGAACTCCGCGATCCTTCCACCAAACCCGGCCACGGCCTCATCGTCGATTTCTCCACCCTCCACCCCAAACAATCCGCCCGCCGTGGCAACTTCTCCCGCAATCAACCCCTCGCCCGCGCCATCGGCAAAAACACCCGCACCGTCCTCGATGCCACCGCCGGCCTCGGCCACGATTCCGCCCTCCTCGCCTGCATGAACTTCAACGTCATCGCCGTTGAACGTTCCCCCATCATCGCCGCACTCCTCCAGGACGGCCTCCGCCGCGCCCTCCTCGATCCCGATCTCACCAACACCTTCGCCGACCGCCTCACCATCATCAACGCCGATGCTCGCGAATTCCTAAACTCCCCCTCCCTCGAGGGAGGGGGCTGGGGGGTGGGTGAAGAGCCACGATCCTCTCAACGCGCCAATCTTCAGATCTCCAACCCGACTTTCGCGTCTTCGGCGCCTTCTGCGGTGAAACCGCGTTCCAATCTGGACGTTGAACACTTCGCCATATACATCGACCCCATGTTCCCCCCAAAACGAAAATCCTCCGCGCTCGCAAAAAAGTCCATTCGCCTCGTCCGCCAAATCGTCGGCGATGATCCAGACGCCATCGATCTCCTTCACACCGCCCGCCAACACGCCCCTCGCGTCATCGTAAAACGCCCCAACCACGCCCCGCCGCTCGCACCCAATCCCACCGCAACCATCAACGCCAACCTCGTCCGTTATGACGTCTACAAGAATTCCCCCTCCCTCGAGGGAGGGGGCTAGGGGGTGGGTGAAAACGTACAATTTTCAAAAGGCTCCTGCCCCTGCACACCCCAATTCTACTTTGCGCTACTTTGCGACTTCGCGTCTTTGCGCCCAAACGAACGACCACAAGCCTCTTACTTAATCCTCCAATCCTCCACACGCACCGCCACCAACATCCAAAGAACAATCGGCCCCAGATAGCACCCGCTCATCGATTGCCCCAGCAACTCCGCTAGCCACACAATCACCGCATCGCCAAATCCGCCAAGCGAAAACGTTGCCATCGCGCTCCCCCCGCTCAAAGCCGCCAGCATCACAAGCCACACCCGCAGCAGCACATACACCTGCACCAGCGCCGATCCCCACGCCAGCGCGCGCAATCGCCGCCCCATCGTCATCGGCGTCGCCGAAACCAGCGCGACCAAAATCGCCATCGGCATGTATCCCAAAAACCTGCTGCTCATCGCCACATGGCCCACCTGCCCCGTGCTCTTCTTGCGCAACATCAATTGCGAATCCATCGCCCCCTCCGCCGCAACTCGCTCAATCACAACAACCGCATTCCCGCCCGCCGATCCAAACACAACATTTCCCACCGTCCGAAACGCCGCACCATAAACCCCACCCACACCCAGCCACGCCACCAACAGCGCCGCATACACCACGGCCGCAACAACAAAACACAAAGCAATCCGTTTTCCACTAATCAATCAGCACGCTCCCAATCCAAATCCTACACACATCTCAAATTTCACCAGACATCCCGCAACCGCAAAAACCGATTTCATCCCAAGTGGGGCCGGCGTCTCTGCCGGCCAGACCCGACATCCCCATCCCACGCCGCATCCGTTTTCAGCCTCACCCACCGCCGTTCTCGCCACCGACAAGAACAACCCGCCATCCCACCCCCAAAATCACCAAAAAACCCGCCCCAAGTCTCAATTTTGCCCACCAACATCGCTTTTTTGCTGCATTTCCGTTTTTTTGCGATACCTTCTATACAACAATCCGCGCCGATTGGACACGTCTTTTCGACGAATCGATCGCTCTTAAACGCCGATTTTCCTCTATCGGCACCGGCCTCCATCCCGCCGGCTCCCAGAAAGGATCACACGCATCATGCACGGCGCGCGTCTCTCCATCATCCTTGGCGTCCTCTCGATTTCCTCCCCCGCACTCGCCGGTCCCGATTGGCCCGAATCCACCGACGCCGGCCCGCTCCCCAGCAGCGCCACCCCCGTCGTCGGCGTCGGCGAACTCCGCAGCATCCGTGGCACACTCACCGGCTTCCCGCTCGCCGGCCCTCCTGATTTTGAAGACATGTTCCTCATCAAAATCGCAAACCCTTCCATCTTCTGCGCCAAAACCGTCCTCCAGCCATTCGATTGTTGCGGCAGGCCCTTCAACGTCACCCAGCCCACAAACTTCAACACACAACTCTGGATCTTCAAAGCCGATGGCCGAGGCATCATCGCCAACGATGATGATCCCGCCGATCCGCCGCGCTCACGCGTCACCAGTTTCTCCAACGATGGTTCCGGTGCCGTCATCACAACCCCCGGACTCTACTACATCGCAATCTCCGGCGGGCCAAACAACGATCCCGTCTCCTCCACTGGCAACATCTTCAACCAGGCCCTCGCCACCGAAATTTCCGGTCCCGATGGCCTCGGCGGGCCCAACCCCATCACCGGCTGGACTGGCAACGGTCCCATCGGCCAATACCAGATCCTCTTCTGCGGCGCGGAATTCGTCGACATCAACGAAATCCCCACCACATCCGAATGGGGCCTCATCATCCTCACCACCGCCTTCGCCGCCGCAGGCATCATCCTGATCCTCCACCGCCAACGCCGCGCCCTAAACACCTAACCGCGCGCCAATTCCCCCTCCCTCGAGGGAGGGGGCTAGGGGGTGGGTGAGAAGCCGTGTTTGTATAGAGCGCCATCCCCGCTTCCTCCGGTGCTGTGGCACCGCGAAGCGGTACCACGCGCCCTTCGCGCCATTCACCAGACCGGCGCGCCAGCGAGGCGCCCCAACCACACCATTCCTCTTCGCGCTTCTTTGCGTCTTGGCGTCTTTGCGCCCAAACGAAGTCCCCAACCGCCTCACTCCCGCCGATACCCCGCCGCTTTCTCCCCCTCACCCATCGCCTCATAAAGTCTCACCAGACGGTCATCCGCCGCCTGCATTCCCGCACTCCTCGCAGCCGACGCCCGTTCAAACATCGCACGGCTCGCCAGCAGCATTTTCTCCGCTTCCACAAACCGGTTCGCCTTCATCATGCTTTCACCCGCCAGCCCCATCGTCTCCGCGATCAGCCGATGATTCTCCGGCAACTGCTCGCTTCGAATCGCCATCGCATGAATCAGAAGCGTCTCCGCCTCCGCCGTTTGGCCGCGCTCAATGAGAATCGCCCCCAACGCCGTCTCCGTTGTCGCAATATCCAAGTGTGATGCAGAAAGCGTCGCCCGCTGGATCCGCAGCGCATCCCTGCACAACGCCTCCGCATCAGCCAGCGCGCCCTGTCGCTGCGCTAGCTTTGCCTGCACCACCAGCGTCACCGCAATGCTTGGGTGATCCACAGGCAGCGCCTGCCTCTTCATCGCCAGCGCCTGCTGCACCAACTGCCACGCCTCTTGAAATTGCCCCACTTCAATCAGGCAATCCGCCAAACTTGTCATCGCACCCGCCACACGCAAATCCGTCTCCGGCTTCGGTGCCAGCCGCAAAATCATCTGATACGCGTCCCGATACAACACCGCCGCTTCCTCGTATCGCCCCTGATCGCTCTCGCACATCGCCAGATTCGTCTTGCTCGCCGCCACTTCCCAGTGATTATCCCCAAACAGCCGCAGCCGGATCGCCAGCGCATCACTTGCAAACTGCTCCGCGTCCACATCCTGTCCCAACTTGCGATAGCAGTTCGCCAGATGATCCATCGTCTGCGCTACATCGTGGTCCGGCAATCCATACCCCAATAGCGCCCGCCGCATCTCCAGCGCAATCTTGTACTGCGATACCGCATCCGCATATCGCCCCTCGTAAAACAGAATCCGCCCCATGTTGTGATGACTGTCCGCCAAGTCCTTGTGCGGCGGCGTGAGAATCCGCGTGCGAATCTCCAGCGCCTTCGATAATTCCCCCCGCGCCTCTTCGTACCTCGCCAACTTCATGTAATTCAATCCCAGCCCGGTTCGGATCGAAGCCGTCACTTCCGGATTGTCCCGCTCAAAACCCGCCGCCGTGTTGCTCACCATCCGCAGCGTTTCCATGTTGCTCACCGCCGGCTTCAACGGATCGCTCATCTCCGCCGAAACCTGGATTGTCGTCCGCTGGTTGTTGCGCTCCTCCGCCACGCGCTCGATGTAGGCGGTCACCCCGCCTGCACCAAGCACAACAGCCAGAAGGATTCCCGCAACCATGACTTTGTTCCTCTTCACGAACTTCCGAAACTGATAAATCCTGCTCGGCCGCCGCGCCGCGATCGTCTGATCGTTCAAAAATCGCCGCGTGTCCTCTGCTAACTCAAGCGCAGACTGGTACCGCCGGGCGCGATCTTTTTCCATCGCTTTTCCCACAATTGTCTCCAGATCGCCCCGCAACCCACGATCCACCGCCCCCAGCGGCTTCACCGGCCCCTCCAGCACAATCCGAATGCTCTCCGGCAGCCGCTTCCTTTCCAGATCATGCGGCTTCCGCCCGCTCAATAACTCGTAATAAATCACCCCCAGCGCGTACACATCCGCCCGAATGTCCACATCATGCGGATCGCCCGTCAACTGCTCCGGGCTCATGTACGCAATCGTCCCCACGATCTGCCCCTCCGTCGTCCGCATCGTCCTGCCAAAATCATCATCCACATCCACCGCCCGCGCAATTCCAAAATCCAGAATCTTCGGCTGCGGCCCCGCATAACTCATCGTGTGACCCGATCCCCCC
>CAZWJR010000106.1:0-7481 GCA_964634655.1 uncultured Isosphaeraceae bacterium
CTTTGGCACCGCGGGATTGGCGATGACTAGATCAGTTTCGGTGAAGTCGCTGATTTGGTGCCCGCCCAGCCGCAGATGAACGTTCCCCATTCCAATCAAATCAGATATCTCGGTCAGTGGCTCCTCAAGCGCATCTTCCGCCAGCATGTCTGTTAGTAGCACCTTCGCGCCTTGGGATGCGACCCATCGAGTCACTCCGGACCCGCCGCCGAATCGCCCCAGCCCCATGACCGTAACGCGTTTGGAAGAAAGCGAATCGCGCATTTTCACAGTGTATGGGATGCAGACATCACCGAGGCGGCGGTTATGATCGGCTCATCCAGCATCAAGCAATGAATCAGCAGCAGTCCTCCCAGCCCAAGCCAGTGCAAGCACCGCTCTCCGCCCTGGCGGTTGTGGGGTTGGTCTTGGCGCTGGTGCCCTGCTGCCCGTTCATCAGCCTGCTTGGCGCCATGTTGGGGATTTCCGCATGGAGAAGAATCAGGATTTCCAATGGAAAGCTCGGCGGCCGTCGAGTCGCTCTTGCAGCTTGCTTTGCGGGAATCGGATTGTCGATCGTGTCGACGGTTGGGTTGTCAGTCTTGAGCCGAGCCATCAGCGATTCCAGCCGCGATACCATGGTCAGTTCCATCGAACAAACCATTGCCACAGCCATCGATGGCAACATGCATGCGGTGCCCTCGGCCTGGGCATCGACATCCGCAACTCCTACTTCGGCACAAGTTTCGGACTTCGGCAAACAGATGAAGGAACGATACGGCGCGTTCCAACGATTCAAGATGACGACATCGAATGTGGGTGGCAGTTTGTTGCGGCAAGAGCACGAGGTTGCCGGCATCTTTGTCTTTGAGCGACGCGAATTGACCGGGTCCGCGAAATTCGAAGTTCGAGCGGCTGCTGGAGAGTCGTGGCCGACATTTGAATTGCAGTCAATCTTGATTGAAGATCATGAACTCGGGGAATTGCGACTACCGCCGCCGAATCTCTCCGGAAGTCCCTAGGTCTTCAAATCAATTGGCAGCCAACCGGAAGGGCAGGTAGGATGCCCTTCAGACCATTCAGGAGGTTCGTCGATGTCACAATTCCCTGGCAATCCCTATGCGTCCTATGGAGAAGAACCGCAAGTCAAAAAGACCAGCGGAGTGGCGATCACCGCTCTGGTGTTCAGCATTCTTGGGATCATTCCATGTTGCGGCGCGATTACCGCCCCGATTGGTGTGCTGCTGGGATTGATAGGCGTCGCGACCCTCGGTGCCAACGCGACGAAGAAGGGACGAGGCTTGGCGGTGTCCGCAGTTGTCGTCGGCATCATCCTCACGACAGTCCAAATCGTTGTACTTGTAGTGGGATACAACACGTTTATTAAACCCGTTACCGAGGGGCCGAAAAGCGCGCTGGCAAGCGGCTATTCAGGAGACACTGCGGCGTTCAAGGCACACTTTGAAGGCGCAGGTGCCAAAGCATCAGATGCGGAGGCCAAATTGTTCATTGAGACGCTTCGTAGCCGTTATGGAGAATTCGTCTCCGTACGATTTGATGATTCTCGTAGGCAGCCGGTTCAGACCGGGCAACCTGAAGTTGAATTTCCCTACGCGTTTACCTTCAAGGGCAAAGTCGTTGCTGCCAACGCACAATACATCTTCGCCGATCCCAACGGCGGTGGATTTGTGTTCAAGTGGGGCTACATCGAAGTGCTGGATCCTGATCTGGGCAATGTGCGCTATCCGGCCTCTGCGTCCAGTACCGGGGTAACCCCGATGGTGCCATTGCAACCAAGTGTGCCGATCGAAACGCCACCTGATGATCCGACTACTCCAAGTGACTCGTGACGGAAATGCCCCGGAGCGAAAATCGATCGCAGCCGAATAGTCCCTGGCCCGCCGCATCGCTCTTGTGCAGCATTGCAGTTTGCTGTCCGGCCATGTCGGTCCTGGGCATTTTCCTGGGCCTTCGCGCCCTTGTTCAAATCAAGGCCAATCCGACACTGCCCGGAAAACGGTTGGCGAAAACCGGAATTGCGATCGGATCTCTGGCGACCGTCGGGTGGATTTGCGGATTGATCTGGTGGCAGTTCAACGCCCGGATTCCCATGATGCGGGGCCCACAAGTGGAATTGCTGGCCGGAGGCGCGGGTGAGATTGCCAAGTTCAAGTCGGGCTTCATCGAAGAGAGCGGGGGTTTGCAGAGTGCGGAGGCCGCAGAGTTTCTTCGAGAACTGGCAACTCGTTATGGCCAGTTCGTGGACTCTGGCCAGAGCATCAAGCCACAGAGCAAGGCCGCGCTTGTCGGGCCGGCGGAACTTCGTGCCACATATACATTGCGGTTTGAAAATCAGTCAGTGGAGGCAGAGGCCGTGTTTGTCACGTTTGCCCCGGCTCGGGTAATCCCCCGACCGATCTTCAAATGGAAATGGATCCGCGTGATCGATCCCCTTCGCGGTGATTTGGTCTATCCTGTGCGAGAGACCGCAGCAGCGACCAGCCCGCCGATCCAGTCGGCACCCCCTCCGCCGCCGAAATAGTGCAGATGGCAACTCAACCTCTCATTGTCGTGCAGGACCTTGTCAAGCGATTTGGCGATCAAACGGTGCTGGACGGCGTCAATCTGGAGGTTTTTCCCGGTGAGACGATGGTTGTCATGGGCGGCTCGGGTTCCGGCAAATCGACGCTGCTGCGGCACATGATCGGGTCACTCACACCAGATTCCGGCGTGGTGAAACTCTTCGGCAAGGATTTTTCGACGCTTGATGAGGATGGTCTAAACACGCTGCGAAAAAAATTTGGGATTCTCTTTCAGTCAGGCGCACTGTTCAATTCAATGACGATCGCGGAGAACGTGGCTCTTCCATTGCAGGAGCACACCACTCTCGCCAGCAGCATCATCGACATTCAAGTGAAGATCAAACTGGAGATGGTGGGGCTTCGTGAGCATGCGCGCAAGTATCCCGCACAGATTTCCGGCGGCATGAAGAAGCGAGCCGGCTTGGCTCGCGCCCTGGCGTTGGATCCTCGCATCCTTTTTTACGATGAGCCCTCGGCAGGACTGGATCCGGTTACTTCTGCGGAGATTGACCGGCTCATGATGGATCTCTCCCGAAAACTTGATGTGACCAGTGTGGTGGTTACCCATGAAATGGATTCTGCCTTCCGCATTGCCGACCGAATGGCGATGCTCGACAAGGGAAAGATGCTCATGGTTGATCGTCGGGAGAACTTTGAGCGATTGCGTGACCACGCGGCAGATAAGTTGGCAGATCTGTCAGAAGAACAGCAGTTGATCCGGCAATTTCTGCGAGGCGATGCCGAAGGACCGATTACCCGGCGCAAAGCCATGACCAACTACGCTGAAGACCTGCTTGGCGATGCCGGCCCAAGTTTTGCGGACGTTCCTGCCGTGGAATCCACCAGAATTGTGCGATGATTCTGGGCATTGCTTTATGGCGGATTCTGCCGTTTCCCTTTAGCATGTAACTATGGCGAGCCTTTCAGAACGTGAGCGCAACAACATTCGGGCTGGTGTATTTGTGTCCGTTTCACTGGTTGCGGCATTGGCGGTTCTGATCACCCTCACGGATGTCGTCAACACGGTGTTTCAATCAACAGAGGTTTACACCGTCACATTTGATGTGTCTTCGGGTGTGGAGAATCTCAAGAAGGGGTCGGATGTCCGGGTTGGCGGCGTGCGTATGGGCCGTGTCACCAAAGTCACCCCAGATCTCAAGCCCGGTCAGGCATTTCGGAGAATTGCAGTCGAATTCAAGCTCGACAATCAGGTGATTCTTTACAGCAACGCACGAGTGTTGGTCACCAAGCCGCTCATCGGCAATGAGGCGTGGCTGGACATTCCCAACGTTGGTGATGCAAAGGAAAGAGTGCCGTCGGGCGGGCAGATTGTCGGCACGCCATCGATCGGAATGTTGACAACGATCCTCGGCAGTGAAAACGCCGCAAAAGCCAATGAGGTCGTCGACAACGTCAAACAATTCAGCAGCCTGCTCGCCGAAATGGACAACGAGTACGCCACTCGCGTTGTGCCCGTGCTCGACAACATCAATTCAGTAACCGGCGACGCTAAAGCCGTCATGTCGGAGTTCCGCGAGAAACACCTGCCAAATTGGACAGCGGCCGTAGATCACGTCATGACCTGGGCCACGGAAGCCACGGCAAAACTGGATGTGGCGCTAGCCGATGGACAGGGAATGCTGGCCGAGGGACGCGCCGTCGTCACCGAGAATCGACCGGCGATCAAATCCACCATTGACTCTGTGAACGCAGCAACAACTCGTTTCAACACCGAAACGATCGACAAGTTTCACGGGCTGCTGGAAAGCGCTCAAACGGGGCTGGATTCAGCGAATTCCGACTTGAGCATGCTGCGCGATGACTACCCGATGTGGTCCAGTCATTTTGGCGAGACGATGGTGAATGCGTCGCATGCCTCCCAGCAATTGAAACTGGCGGCCATTGAAACCCGTCGCGCGCCGTGGAAGTTGCTGTATCGACCGACCTCGGAAGAAGTGCAGCACGAGTTGCTCTACGACTCTACCCGCGCCTTTGCGGTAGCCACTGGGGAGTTGAAGGCTACAACCGAGGCCGTCAGGCGAATACTTGACAACCACGGCAATGCGGTGGCAACCAATCAGGAACTCTACCGCCGCTTGGAAAAGAATCTGGCGGATGCTCTGGCCAACTACGAGAGAGCGCAGCAGGAGATGCTCGATGTGCTGGTCAGCGACGGGAAGAAGTAAACCCGATTCGGTCGCTGTCATGAGGCGGCACTCGCTACACTCGTTTGGATGACGCTTCAGGCGCAATACATCTCAGAATGGGATGATCCACGCGTTGACGTGTACCGCGATGTGCGCGATGCCGATCTTCGCGGCCGCGATGGATTGTTCATGGCGGAATCTGAACTGGTCATTCGCCGATTGATTCGCACTCCGCACCGTTTGCATTCTCTTTTGCTTTGCCCCGAGAGATTTGCTCGCTTGGAACCCGCATTGCGAACGCTGCCGAATTCAGTGCCGGTGTACGTGGTTGAGTTGCGGCTCATGCATGAAATCGCGGCTTTTCACATCCACCGAGGGGTTTTGGCGGCAGGATTCAGGCTGAGTGATTCTGACTTATCCCTGGATGCTGTGTTTGGCGATTGGCGCGACCAAACACGGCAGCTGTGCATGCTGTTGGCCGAGGGCATTACGAACGTGGACAACATGGGCGCGTTGTTCCGCAACGCAGCAGCCTTTGGAGTTCATGGAATTGTTCTTGATCCCACATGCTGCGATCCGCTGTATCGCAAAGCCATTCGCGTTTCCATGGGGCACGCACTTTCGATTCCTTATGCCGTGAGCCGCAATTGGCCGGATGACCTGCTCCGACTGAAGAACGACTGGGGAATGACAATCATCGCGGCGGAATCACACGAGCGGGCAGAGCCGCTGTGGAACATTTGCAGATCAAATCGCATTGGAATCGTGCTGGGTTCCGAAGGTTCCGGTCTGGGAGAATCCACCCTCCGTCATTGTGAGTCGGTTGTCGCAATTCCAATGGCTGCCGATGTGCCATCCATCAATGTAGCGGTGGCATCGGCTGTAGTGCTCTACGAATTGAAACGTCCGTCCCGGCCGTGAATTCATGCCAGTGAGGTGGATTGTGATTCGATCTGGGCTGTCGCGTTAAATCGTTCAATGTTTGCCCCAAGGCCGTTTAGCATCTCATCCATCTTGGCATAGCCTCGATCAAGGTGATAGACGCGGCTGACTTCGGTCTCGCCCTCTGCAACCAGTCCAGCAAGGACGAGGCACGCCGAGGCACGCAAGTCGCTTGCCATGACTGGAGCGCCGATCAATTTGGTAACACCCTGCACAACCACGGTAGGCCCGCCGGCCGGTCGAACCAGTTGTGCCCCCATACGAGAAAGCTCCGGCACATGCATGAATCGCTCGGGGTAAATCTTTTCCGTGATAATGCTGTTGCCGTCTGCCAAGGTTGTCAGAGTCATCATCTGGGCCTGAAGATCAGTAGGAAACCCCGGGTATGGCTGGGTGGTAAAGATGGCTGGTTTCAACAGACGATCACTGGTGACCTGCACGGAACAACGCCGTGGATCGCCTCCGCGATTGAGCCTCGCCACATGAACTCCCATTGAATTGAGGACGTCGATGAAAGCCAGCAGGTTGTCAAATGGAAAGTCATCGATGACCACATCGCCGTTCGTGATGGCGGATGCGATGGCATACGTGCCCGCGACAATTCGGTCCGGAAGCACGGTGTGATCAGCGCCGCCGAGTTGGTCGACGCCATCAATGATAATCCGCGGCGTTCCAGCGCCGCTGATCTTGGCTCCCATGGAATTGAGCAACGCAGCCACATCCGCCACCTCCGGCTCGCATGCGGCTGATTCAATGATGGTTCGGCCTTGAGCCAGGGTTGCCGCGGACATGACGTTGGCCGTGCCGAGAACGGTAGATCCGAATGCGCCTCCAAGAAAAATAGTGGCACCTTTGAGCCGGTCGCCGGAAATCGTGGCAGTAATGTCGCCGCCACGAAGTTCGATTTTGGCGCCGAGAGCCTTCAAACCGCGAAGGTGAAGATCAACCGGACGATCGCCAAACGCGCAGCCGCCCGGCATCGAAACTTGAGCCCGGCCCCGTTTGGCCAATAGTGGGCCAAGCACACAGATACTGGCTCGCATGGTCTTGACAATGTCATACCGGGCATGGGTAAGTGATTCATCAGTGTTCTTCAAGTGGAGCGTGCCACTGTCGCCTTGCACATCGCAGCCGAGTTCCGCCAGAAGGCCGGACATATTGCGAATGTCTGACAATTCAGGAACGCGCCGCAACGTGACCGGGTCATCTGCCAGCAGCGCCGCCGCCATGAGCGGAAGGCTTGCATTCTTTGAGCCATCCACCGCCATGCGACCCGTGAGCCGAGTGCCACCAAGTATCCGAAACGCATCCATTCAAATTCCCCTGACTGCCATGGTTCTATTGTAGAGTCCAGTACTGTACCGTTATCGGCGCAAAGTGGCTTGGCGGCCCAACAAACGCACCAACGGAATCGGGGATAGGCGACCTCTCGACCCAGCCGGTCGCTGCCGGATTAACCGGCAAACTCCGCGCCAATTTGCGAGTCTGGTTGGCAAAAAAGTTTGTGCGAGCGGGGGTAAATCGTACGTTGACAATGTCGTTGGAACTGCCTCGCGGCGGAAAGGGTCAGCATGCGTTTTTCTCAAGCTCTTACCGGTGGGGCGATTGTGGGGCTCGTAGGCTTCACCATTGCCGTCTTGCCAAGCCCTAAAATGAACGAAGCGGAGGCTACAGTTCCACCTCCGCCGCCTGCAACGCTTTCGCTCGCAGGAAAGGTGAGAGATTTCAAAGAGAAGACCGTTTCCGGCGGTCATGCTGATTTTGAAGTGGTTCCTGATCTTGGCTACGGCCTCTCTTGCGGACACGTGCTAACGACGCGGGGGACCGACCG
>CAZWJR010000106.1:7491-9436 GCA_964634655.1 uncultured Isosphaeraceae bacterium
CATATCCTGTGATGTTGGCTGTGAGCCTTTTTTATTCCACATTTCCTCAAGGTTATCAAAAAGCTCGCGCGCAGTTGCCTTGCGTGTATGGGTAACGACGCTGGGGACCGACCGCAAACCCGTTTGGTCGCCGACCATTGGGTTCCTTGTAACGAAACAGTGGACGGATTCTGCCGGTCGGCCAATATGCTACGCCTTGTATGACGCCACACGGGGAGACAAAAAGGGGACCAAGGGTGGAAACAGTCGTGGGGGTCTTAGCAATCAGACGAACTTTAACAAGTGGTACAACGACACCCTGGGCACAAACATGTCTAAATTGGTTTCCGTGACGCTGAACCGCCAGAGCGATGGTTCCTATGTGTTTGACGACAAGACCGATCCATCATTTACAGCGCTCGGCGGGTTCTTTCCGATCGAGAACATTCTCTTTGGCAATCCTGGCGGGTCGCCGAATCGAAACTTTCACTTCACCTACGAACTTCATACAGAATTCACCTACCAGGCCTCGGGCAATCAGATGTTCCGGTTCATCGGCGACGATGATGTTTGGGTGTTCATCAACAACAAACTGGTCATCGATATTGGCGGCGTACACGCCGCGGTTGAGCAGTATGTGGATCTCAACCGATTGGGGCTGACGGATGGCAACGTGTACAACCTCGACTTCTTCTTTGCCGAACGCCACCGCACCCAATCCAACTGCCGTATCTCGACGAACCTGCTCCTGGAGAACACTCCCCAACAGACAATTACCGCCTCGTACGATTGAACATCGTGCATGGGTGACCTAGCGCCAAGTTGATCGGCCCGGATTCCCCGTGCCGATTTTCATTTTTGCCCGACTTTCCTACAGTATCGCCATGAGCGAGCAAGTTGCATGTGAACCGGTGTTGCCTGAAGCCAAGATGCACCTCGTGGTGCCCGCCAGACCAGTGGTGGGACGCGTGCTGGAATCTCGACTGTGCACCAAAGGCAAATGCCACAGTTTCGTAAGGCACATGGAAATTGATGTTTCCGGAACGCCACTGGCGGGCAACTTCCTCGTTGGACAATCATTCGGGGTCATTCCCCCTGGTGAAGATGACAACGGCAAGCCACATCAAGTCCGTTTGTTTTCGATCGCCTCTCCAAGTTATGGTGAGGATGGCGCAGGCCAGGTATTGACAACAACAGTCAAGCGCGTCATTGATGAATTCAAACCCCAATCGCCAAAGGATGATGCAACTGATCATTCTCTGTTCTTGGGCGTGTGCAGCAACTATTTGTGCAACCTGAAAGTGGGAGCGGAAGTAAGAATCACTGGCCCCAACGGCAAACGCTTTCTCTTGCCATGCAATCCCGAAGAGCACGATTACCTTTTCCTGGCGACAGGAACCGGCATTGCGCCGTTTCGCGGCATGGCTCTTGAATTGCTTCGCGGTAGTCGTGGCCCCTGCAGGAGTCAGATACATCTCGTCATGGGTTCGCCCTACACGACGGATTTGCTCTACGACGACTTGTTCAGACAATTGCAAGCCGAGCATCGCAATTTTCACTATTACACTGCCATCAGCCGTGAAGTTCGAAGTGATGGCCGCAGCGGACAGTATGTGGATCATCTCATTGATGAACGCATGGATCTTTTTGGGCCAATTCTTCAGAATCCAAGAACTCTGGTCTACATCTGTGGTCTGGCAGGCATGCAAGTTGGTTTGTTTCGCGCCATGGCTTTGCATGGCGTGGGTGATGGGTTCATGGCTGTAAAGCCGGAGTTGGCGGGGGAGGAGCCCGCAACGTGGACCGAAGAAAAAATCAAACGATATATTCGCCCAACTCGTCGCTGCATGCTTGAGGTTTATTGATACAGGTGTCTCGAGCAGTTTGGGGTGATACTATGTCACGTTGACGGATATTCATCCTCAAAGGAGATCCTGCATGTTTTGCTCATCATGTTGTCGCCCGT
>CAZWJR010000107.1:0-9399 GCA_964634655.1 uncultured Isosphaeraceae bacterium
TGGTAATCAAAATAATTGAAGCGACGCACCTTGTAAGGACAGTTGTTGGAGCAATACCGCGTGCCGATGCAGCGGTTGTACACCATCACGTTGAGGCCCTGCTCATCGTGCGTTGTGGCTGCCACCGGGCATACTTGTTCGCACGGCGCGTTCTCACAATGCACACACGTTACCGGTGCGAGCATGAAACTGTCCGGCGATTCATCGCTTGTACCCTTGAAGTACCGGTCAATGCGAATCCAGTGCATTTCACGTCCGCGTTTGACCTGATCCTTGCCGACGATGGGAATGTTGTTTTCCGCCTGACATGCAATGACGCATGCATTGCAGCCGGTGCAGGAGTTCAAATCGATCGACATGCCCCACGCGTACGGCGCCTTTTGGCCGCCGGATTGGAATGGATGCGATTCTTCCCACAATGAAAGCCGATGCACAACATGCGTACGATGCTTCACGAAATCAGGATGTTCCTGATAATCCTTGAGTGTGGCTTCGCGGAACAGCGTTGGCAAACGCTCCTGCGTTCCCTTGCCACCGACGGTGTCTGGAGCGTGATGATCTTGTGTGGAAGCCAGCACATAAGACTCACCAGTGGCGGCGATCGTTGCGGTGCTGAAGCCCATTGAATCCGTGCCGCGCACCTTGTAGAAATCAAACCCTGCACCGGTGCAAACTCGACCGCCGGTGTCGCGGCCGTATCCCAACGCCACGCCGATGGATCCTACAAATTGACCCGGCAACATCATGACGGCGGCCTTGACTTCACGGCCACCGACCTTCACGGTCACCATGCTGCCGGTTTTCAATCCGCGAGCCTTGGCTGCGGCTGGGCTCATGATCACCGCGTTGTCCCATGTGAGTTTGGCGATCGGGTCAGGCAATTCCTGCAACCAGCCATTGTTGGCAAATCGGCCGTCGTAGATGCTGTGATCAGGCAAGAACACAACTTCAAGTTCATCCTGGCTCCGTGGCGTTGATGCAGTCAGTTTCTGTTGCAGTGATTGAGCGTTCAACGCCAGGTTTGCAACAGCTGCACGTGGTGTTGCACTTGGCAGACCGGAGTTAGCCACAAATCCATCGTGCAATGATTTTCGCCAGAACGCTTCAAAATCCGCCCCACTGCCCATGGCCTGTAGAGTGCTGCGAACAATTTCATGGCCGGAGGTGTGCTCATCGCCAGCGATCGTGGCTAGCAATTCAATCGCGCTCTTGCCGCCAAACAGCGGTTCAATCAGCGGCTGGGCCAGCGTGATACTGCCATCGGCGGCGCGGCCGTCGCCCCATGCTTCAAGATAGTGCGCACGATTCACGTGCCAGGTGCACTTTTGTGATGTCTCATCAACGTAATCGCTCAAGTGAACGGTCTGCTGCACGTTCTTGAGCAAGTCGCCAAACTTCAAATCTGCCGGCGCGTTGTAGGCGGGATTTCCGCCGATGATAACAAGCGTGTTCACTCCACCCGAAGACATGCTTGTTGCGAGATTCTTGATCGATTCCGCATGGGCAACGGCGTCTGCTGTCGGCTGACTGCTGTAGAAAACAGTGCGACCAACATTGCCGAGGAACTCATTGACAACGTGAGCAAGGTAGTGAACTTCGGCAGGTTGACGCGGGCCGGCCATGACAATACTGCTGCCAGCCGAGGCCTTGAGATCATCCACAATGTGCTGCACAACTTTTGCAAGCGTGCCAGCATCCACAGAAGCGATTTTGGCGGTTGCGATTGGCTGCAATGCCTCGGAACCGGGGACCAATGCCGCGACGATCTGGGCTGCTGCCACCGCCACATCCGCGCTTCGCATGGCGATGCGGTGATCCGCGTTCACGCCGGTGAGTGAAGGAGTGCTTTCAAAAGCGTACAGGCGGTTCATCGTTGAGCGATCGTCCGCACGCCTGCCTGCGGCAAACTCTCGCGTCCACTTCACGGAATCCGGCCCGGACCCGGAGGACGAAAGGAAATCCCAATCCAGTGAAACAATTGTCTTTGCCTTGTCGAACGCGTATTGAATGCGGTGTGAAGATCCCGCACCAAATGCCAACGACATTCCCTTGACAGCGTTGTCGTTGTTGAGCGGCTCGTATTCATGCCAAGTTGCGTTGGGGAACGCCGCCAGGAATTTCTGCTTCATCGCCAGAACGCTGGGTGAAGAAGTGGATTCGCAAAGAACCGCAAGGCCGTTGCCGCGCGCGTTTTTCAGACCGGTGAAATGGCCCTTGGCCCATGCAGCAAACGCAGCCCAATCAGACTTTGCTCCCGCTTTCATGACCGACTGGCTGCGATCAGGATCGTAGAGATTGAGAATGCTCGCCTGTGCCAGCACATCCGTTGACCCCATGGAAACCGGATGATCCGGATTGCCTTCGATCTTGATTGGGCGATAGTCGTAACTGGTGACAAGAAGCGGCGAAGAGACGCCACCAATTTCCATGCAGGTGGCGAATTGATTGGCAGAGCCCGGATCATGCCCGGCAGGACGATTGGCGTAGGGGGCAATCTTTTCATCCGGCCAGCGCCGGCAACCTGCCAGACCCATGCCCGCCAGTGCCATCGAGGCGCCCATGATTTTCAGGAATTGGCGGCGATCGCCGGAATCCAGCATTTCTGATGCGCCGGCTGGGAACTCCCGGTGCATGAACTCACGGAATTCCGGCGTATCTGCAAAATCCTCAACGCTGCGCCAATACTGCTTGCCTGCAATTGGACGCGGAGCATCCATCGTGGCCACGGCAGCAGAACTCTCGCAGCGTGTTTTGTTTTCGCTGATCTCTGACTGCTGATCGCTGATCGCTGTTGGTGTCATCGATGGCATGTCGAGCAGTCCTGAAGTGGATTATCGAAATAGTTACCAGCATTGGGTTCCAGCGGGTTGCCGTGCGGATTGCCATTTCGCAGGTGGTTGCGATCGCGCCAGTATTTGTGGTAGTCAGCCTCGGTCGCACCAAATTTTCGTGCGTGCGGATCGGTTTCAAAACTCCAACCCAGCTGCGTGACAATGCTTGGATCGCGGACCGGCGGCTCCGGATTGCGATGGCACTCCAGGCACCAGCTCATGCTCAACGGCTCTTTCTGATAGACCTCAACCATCTTGTCCACGCGGCCGTGGCACTCCACACAACTGACGCCCCGCGTCACGTGAGCAGAGTGATCAAAGAACGCGTAGTCCGGCAGATCGTGAACTCGCGACCATTGCATTGGTGTGCCTTGTTCGTAACTGTTCCACAAGGCCTTCAGATTAGTGCTGTCTTTATGAATCTGCGTGTGGCAGTTCATGCAGGTTTGCGTCGGTGGGATCGCTGCTTTTGCAGATCGCTCCACGGTGTTGTGGCAATAGCGGCAATCAATTCCCAACTGCCCGGCATGCAATTCATGGCTGTATGGAACCGGCTGCTTGGGTTGATATCCCGCATCTGTTGTCTTGGGGCTGAACCCAAACGCCACAATCAGGACAACATATAGAGGCACGATCGGGCCACCGATCAGTGCTGCGGGCAGGAGCATGTTGCTCCATTTTGGGAATACATAGTGGTAGCGGCCCATAGTCTGTGCCTTTTTTCACAATGTCCGTTCCGGATGCTAACCGAAACGATTTGGAAGTCAACCAACCCTGCCTGAACACGAAAAACCGAGAATTGGGCCGGATGATAACCTGCCCATTCTGCGCTGCAACTTGGGCAACCTATGATCCTTCAGATTTTTCGCCACTATACCGTACATTTACCGTACATTCATGATTGATACCCACTGTCACCTCACCTTCAAGGAATTCGCAGGCAGAACCGCCCAAATCCTTGCCGATGCGAGGGCAGTTGGTGTGCGCGGCGCCATCACGATTGCCACGTCATCAGCCGACAGTCTCAACGCTGCCGCGCTGGCTGAAGCAAATGACAATCTCTGGTGCAGTGCCGGCGTTCATCCGCTCTATTCCGATGAACCGCTGAACTGGGACGACATCAAGCGAGCCGCTTCCTCACCAAGATGCGTCGCATGGGGCGAACTTGGTCTTGATCATCACTACACCGATCCGCCACGGCCCCTTCAACTCAAAATCCTGGAAGAACAGTTGGCGATGATTCAGGATCATGAAAATTCCGTCGCAAGATCCGGCGACCAATCGTTTGCCAATCGACCGATCATCGTGCACTCGCGCGAATCCTTCGATGATCTGCTGACGGTATTCCGCAGCGCGCCGTTCGATCCATCGCGATTTGTTTTTCATTGTTTTACAGGCAATTCTGATGATGCCAGGAAAGTGCTGAATTTTGGCGCGAGCATTAGTTTTACCGGCGTCGTGACATTTCACAACGCTGTCGAAGTTGCGGAGGCGGCGAAGATTGTTCCAGCGGATCGCATCATGGTGGAAACCGATTCGCCGTTTTTATCGCCGGAGCCGCATCGCAAAGTGCGGCCAAATGAGCCGAAGTACGTTGTTCACGTTGCCCGGCGATTGGCCGAACTGCGCGGTGTTGACTTTCCGGATTTTGAGCGGCAACTTGATGCCAACGCGCAACGAATCTTTCGGATCAGGCTTCCCCTGCACTGATTCAGATACACGTGCAGACTCGTCGGCTTCTGATTCCGTACGCGGCTCAGGCATTCTCAACGCCGACAACCTGAAGCAGACAGAAAGTCCTCCCGACGACATGTGAACCAGACACCAACACAATTAGCCGAGGGCGTCTTTCATCGTGTTTCCAAAAGGCATGGCCTCAAAAATAAGATTAATTTCCGATGAAATGAGCGATCGGCGATTGACCTAAGTCCATACCCTGCCAGCATTTGCGCGCCGTTGAGTCTGTAGCGGTTCTGTTGACTATTAACCCAAGGTTGATTTTTTGCTTGCATTCGCCGGAAGTGACGATATTGTTTGGGAAGATGGCGGCATTCCCGCCATGGTTGCGTGCGGAAACATAACGCAAGATTGCCCTTATTCGGTCGCCTCGGCGACCACATCATTTCTCCGCACGAGCCGACAATTCGAAACTCGTCACGCTTCGAAGAAGCTTCGGCTGATCTTTCCTGATGATTGATTAATCGGTTGCGCCCGGTTGCCATTCGTGCCTTTTGCATGCCTGGCTGATCCCCGGGCCCAATCCAAGCCCATCCATCAGGGCTGAACCAGCCAGCCGCAATCGACGCCTGACACCGAAACATTTTGTCGTTTTCTCGTGTTTTGGTCCCCTGCAACAAGCCATAACTGATTGTAGGACACGGACTTATGTCGATTTCCACTTTTTTTGAATTCCTGCGCAATGGCCACCACTTTTTGACGTAAAGCCTTCCCGGCACCACTCGATCGCGAGGGATTTGCCATGACGGTTGGTCCAACAGCACGGTCCTTTCAACCTTGGTCTTTCTTCTCCTGCGCGCTGCATGCGGCGTGCATTCTCCTGGATGCCGGCGCGTCTCCCCGACGCGCCGGCGTCTTCCGGAGAATCCCATTTCTCACTTCCGAGCGAAGGAGTTTTCCATGTCGATGAACTGCCTGAAATCGTTGACGCTGGTGGCCACATTTGTTTGCACAGTCATGGGTCCGGCAGCACTCGCTGGCGATCCGGCCGCCAGTGCCTATCGGGTTGACCAGGGACCCTTGTGTCATATGTTTGGCACAGCTGCGGCACCCGTCGGTGATGTGAATCAGGATGGCGTCTGCGATTACGTCGTCGGCGAGTTTGGAGCCGGCAATTGGGAAGGCGCTGCCACCCTGATCTCCGGGGCCGAGGGCGCTTTCCTCCACGAGTGGACCGGAGCATCATGGCTGGCATTCTTCGGCATGTCGGTCGGCGGAGCCGGTGATGTTGATGGCGATGGCACGCCGGACATCATTGTTGGTGCACCGCTGGAATTTGACGGAAACCCGCTTGCAGGCGCTCCATGTTACGGCGCCGCTTACGTGTACTCCGGAAAGACCTATCAGCAGATATTCCGCATTCAGGGCGGGCTCGACTCAACATTTGGAATGTCCGTCACCGGCGTTGGCGATGTGAACGGAGATGGCCATGCTGACTTCGCCGTTGGCGCGCCCTCGGCTTCAAACATCGGATTCGTCTACGTCTTTTCCGGTGCCAATGCCTCGCTCCTTACCGTGGTCGGCGGTCAAAACTTCCCCGGACGCATCGGACATTCAATTGCTGCCATGGGTGAATCCAATGGAAAATTGAACCTGCTCATCGGCGGATTCTCCGCCAACAAAACGTATCTGGTGGATGTCCGGCATCAGACGCTGCTTCGCACTTTTAGCACAACGGCAGGCGGCGAATTCGGCTGGGCCGTAGCCAATGCGGGGGACACGGACGGCGATGGCACCAACGATGTTTTGATCGGTGCACGTTCGTTCCGATCCCAGGGCAATCAAAAAGGGCGCGCGTATCTCTACAGTGGTGCATCGGGAGGGTTGTTGAGAACCTTTGAGGGAATTGAAGGCGGAGCAACTGGCTACAGCCTTGCTGGGGCAGGCGACTTCGACCACGACGGTCATGCGGATGTTGTCATCGGATCGCCGGGTTCCAACCTGGATACCCCCGGCAGATTTGATGTGTACAGCGGCTACGACGGCCATCGCATTCGTGCTGTTGTTGGCGGATTTGACACTGGAGATTTTGGTTTTGCCGTGGCCGGCGTGGGCGATATCAACGGCGATGGGTTGGATGATGTGCTGGTGACTCGACCTCAATTCGGCAACTTTGATGGAGGCGCGGCATACATCTACGTGGGGACCGATGATCCATACGCTCCACCTGTTTATCGGCTCTCGCCGCCTACGGAATATGCGATGACCGGCAGCGATCGACTTCAAGTGATCGCGCCGTGCATGGACACCGGTCCCGCGCCAGATCTGGTCGCCCTCACGAGAACAACGTTCTCGATTCGCAAGAACGGGGGCGACGGCACCTTTGAGAATGCAGTTTCCTACAACATTGCCGCAGCCCCAAATTCAATCACCGCGTGCGATGTGAACCGCGATCACAGGTCCGACCTCCTCATCACGACGTCGCTTAACAAATCGCTCAATTTCTACAAGAACACCGGTTCCTCTGTTTCGTTTGACAGCCGAAAGATTTTTCCCTGGACCCCAACTTCTGTCATCATGTGCGATTTCGATAACGATTCACGCGAAGACGCCATCGTCAGTTTCAGCGGCACCGACAAGATCTGCATACTCCGAAACTCATCCGGGCCGTCAAACGCCACTCTCGCCAGCAAGATGGTCGGATTCCAGACCGTGGCAGTCGGCTCGGGACCAGTTCAGGTGGTGCCGACAAGCATCAACGGCGATCTTCGCATGGATTTGCTCGTACTCAATCGAGACGCCAAATCCATTGCCGTCCTGCTGCAACAAAGCAACCACCGCTTCCTGAAGAGCGCCAATGTGCCTTTGGGCGTAGTGCCCCTGCAAATGGCGGTGGCCGATCTGAACATGGATGGACGCAGCGACGTCGTCGTCCTGCCAGTTAGCAGCAACCGAGTTCTGGTTCGATTCGGCAATGCGTCGGGTACATTCGGTGCAGCCGTGTCCGTCACAACCGGCGCAGATACTCGCGCCATCGCAATGGGAGATTTGAATCAGGACGGTTACCCCGATCTCGTCGCCGCGGTCGCAGGCAACAACACGATCGCAACCTTTCTCAACAATCGCCATGGCGGTTTTACTCCATCTGAAGTTCAACCGGCTTGGCGTCAACCCAACTCCATTGTAATTACGGATGTCGATGGCGATTCTGATCTTGACATCATCACCGTCAATCGCGGAAGCGGGACCCTCACGACCTTCATGAACACACTAATGAATTGACCGTTTCACTTCGCCGGAGCCGCCATTACCCAAAGGTTCTGCACACCCGCCTCGCCACAATCCAGGCGGATCAGAACCTTCTTCGGTCCATTCGCGCCCGTGAAGTGCATGGTGATGGGAAAATCCACTCCCCCCCCTCCCTCCACGGTCATCGGCAGCGTGGCCTCCATCTTCACGCAGCCGCAATCCGGTCGGGCGGCTTGGATCATCAGCGCTTTGCTGCTCCGGTTCCTCAAATGAAACGTATGCGAAAGTTGTGCAGGTCCGTCTTTCACAACCACCGCACCAAAGTCATGTTTGATCTCGCCTGCCAGCGGCCCACGGTTCAAAAAGGCCAACACCTGCCAAGTCAGAAGCACCACAGCAACAAGACCCAATGGCAGGACAAAAATGATTCGAGGGACTCGTCGCTGCATTCCTTGGCTCAACATCAGGGCACTGGCTCGTAGGAGGCTGCCAAAATTCCAAACACACGCAGAATAGTAGTGCAATGAATCGAGGCGTACTATTTTTGGCCAGTCTGCCAGACTGGCAGGCGCTGCCCATTACAGCGCGATCGCAACGAAGGCCAAAACGGCGCGGCCTTTGCATCACCTACCGCAGCACTCCCTTCTGTGAGGTTGCACCATGCGCATGGATCGATTCACCACGCTTGCACAAGATTTGATCGCTTCGGCTCAATCCCTGGCTGTCAGCAAGGGCCACGCGGAGACTTCGCCGCTGCATTTGCTGGTATCCACGCTGGACAGCGATGAAAATGTGGCACGATCGATCCTTGAAAAGGCTGGTTTCAATGTCGATCAGATCGCATCCATCGCCACCAGCGAATTGAACCGCAGGCCAACCGTCAGCGGCGCGCAGCCCCAAGCAAGCCCCGCTCTCATGCAGGTACTCGGCGCGGCGGAAAAAGAAGCCACGGCGATGAAGGATTCCTACATCTCCACGGAACACCTGCTGCTGGCGCTGGCCGATGTGAAGTCCGATGCCCGCGAAGTTTTCTCCGTCATCGGCGTTGATCGCAAGAAACTCGCCAAGGCAGTCCAAGGGATTCGCCAAGCCTCCGGTGTGAGCAACGTGAACGATCCCGGCGCGGAATCCAATTTCGAATCACTTAGGAAGTACGGCATTGATCTCAACGAACGCGCTCAATCCGGCAAACTCGACCCCGTCATCGGCCGCGATGAAGAAATTCGCCGCTGCATGCAGGTTCTCTCCCGCCGCACAAAGAACAATCCGGTTCTCATCGGCGAACCCGGCGTCGGCAAAACCGCCATTGCGGAAGGCCTCGCGCTGCGCATCGTCAACGGCGATTGCCCCGCTTCCATGCGTGATGCCCGCATCGTCTCGCTTGATGTCGGCCAATTGCTCGCGGGAACCAAGTTTCGCGGCGAGTTTGAAGATCGCTTGAAAGCGGTTCTGCGTGAAGTCACCGCCAGCCAGGGCAAAATCATTCTGTTCATCGATGAATTGCACACAATCGTCGGCGCAGGTGCCGCCGAAGGAGCCATCTCCGCAGGCAACCTGCTCAAGCCCGCATTGGCACGGGGCGAACTCCGCTGCATCGGCGCTACCACGCTCAACGAATATCGCAAACACATTGAAAAAGACG
>CAZWJR010000108.1:0-7751 GCA_964634655.1 uncultured Isosphaeraceae bacterium
CAGAAGCGGCCGTCAAGCCGGTCATTGATGGACCATCTATTGTGCAGGCGCAACGGCTGGCCCGGCGGATCGTGGTGGCACCACATGTGCAGGATTACGCCATTCGACTTGTGCTGGCGACGCATCCATCCAACGCAGACCACATTGATCCGAAGACCGCCAGATACATTCGAGTTGGAGTCAGTCCGCGCGGGGCGCAAGCCCTTATCATGGCGGCAAAGGTCAAAGCGCTGATTGATGGTCGGTACAGCGTGGCGTTCAAGGACCTGACCGACATTGCGCCCTCGGCACTTCGGCATCGGATTTTGCGTAGTTTTGAAGCGGAGGCGGACGGTGTAACCACGGACTCCATCATTGATCGACTCATTCAGTACGTTCCGCACGAAGTTGACTAGAAACACAAAACATGGCTGCGTTCGGCGTTACAACATCTCCAAAACCCACACGAGTGGATGAACTGCTCGACAGCAGTCTCATGGCGAAACTGGATCAAGTTGATGTCATGTCGCGCAAGATCTTTGCGGGGAAGATTCAGGGCGAACGGCGAAGCAAGAAACGCGGCATCAGCGTGGAATTTGCTGATTACCGCCACTACGTGCATGGCGATGATCTTCGTTTTGTGGATTGGAACATCTACGCGCGGCTGGACAAACTGTTTCTGAAGATGTTCATTGAGGAAGAGGATCTATCTCTCGTCCTTGCTGTCGATTCGAGTTCTTCAATGAACTGGGGTAATCCGAACAAATTTGTGTTTTGCCAGCGAATGGCGATGGCGCTGGGGTATATCGGATTGGCGAATCACAACCGGGTCACTCTGTTCAGTTTCAATGGCGATGGTCTGCGGCCGCTTTCAAATATGCGGGGTCGCCGACGCACTCAGGAAATGGGGAAATGGCTGCTTGATATTGAACCGACTGGCGCGGGTGGTTTCAGCGACACCATGCGTTCCATTGCCCTGGCACGTCAAGGCAAGGGAGTGATGGTCATTCTTTCGGACTTCATGTTCAAGGAAGGCTATGAGAAGGGACTTCGGTATCTTTCAGGTGGCGGATACGACACCTTCTGCATGCAAATTCTCTCGCCGGAGGAAGTTGAGCCGGCGAAACACGGGATGGCGGGTGATCTTCGATTGACGGACATTGAGGATGAGGACGTCGCCGAGGTCACGGTAAGCGCGGCACTGCTCAAGCGATACAAAGAAAACCTTGACGCTTATTGTGGCAAACTGCGGGATTTCTGCGTTCGTCGCGGCATGATGCACTTGACGATTGATACAGCCACGGACATGCAGGTGCTGTTGATGGATTACCTGCGAAAGAGGGGATTGCTCAAGTGAACTGGCTGACCCCGCTCACAGGGCTGTATCTGGCAGCGGCGGTTATCCCGCCATTGATCATTCTGTATTTTCTGAAGTTGCGACGTCGGCCGCAGGCAATTTCCACAACGTTGCTGTGGAAGCGATCCATCGAGGATTTGCGGGCCAACGCGCCCTTCCAGAAACTCCGCAAGAGTTTGTTGTTGTTCCTGCAGTTGCTGGCGTTGCTATTGCTGGCGTTTTCTGTAATGCAGCCGCAGATTCAGGCCGGACAACAGAAGGGGGGCAAGGTGGTGATGCTCATCGACAATTCCGCGTCGATGACCTCGACCAATGTCACAACACCGGGCAAAGATGCAACGCGGCTCGATGAGGCCAAACGGCGAGCGAAAGAGAAAATCGAAGCAATGTACGGCGGCGGATTGTGGGCCAGTACATCCGCAGAAACGATGATTATTGTTTTTTCCGACCGGGCGGAGGTTCTCACACGATTCACGAGTTCCAAGCAACAACTGTTGGCTGCGATCGATCGCATCACTCCCACTCATGGACAGACCCAGATTGCGGAAGCCCTGAAACTTGCCCGGGCTTACACCACTAACGTCAACCCCGATCAGGTTGACCGGCCGATCGCTGATCCGGCCAATCTGGTGTTGTACAGTGATGGAAACATCTCGGATTTGAAAGAGCAGGTGTTGCGGGGCGAATCGCTGAATTACAACGCCATCGGGACGCAGGAAGCGGATAACGTGGCCATTACCACGATTTCGGTCGAGAGACCGTACGACCGGCAGAACGCGGTTGAAGTGTTTGTTGCCTTGGAGAACTTCAACAAAGCAAAGACGGCGTGTGACATTCAACTTTCAGTTGATGATCATGCCAGGGCGGTGCAAGCGGCAACGGTTGATGCCGCAACCGTAGATGCAGTGACGAATGAACTCATTCCCGGGCGGGCAAATGTGGTTTTCACACCCTTCGACCAGCCGCGAGGCGTAGTGATTCAAGTCGCCAATTTGCGCAAGGATGATCTGGCAGCGGATAACGTGGCGCACGTGGTGGTGCCGCCACCGCGCCGATTGCGGGTGGGGCTGGTGGTGGCGGACAGGAGCCGATCCATCGTTCGCCGCGCGCTAGAGGGAATGAAGTTTGAGCGGTTGGAAATGATGTCGCCCCAGCAGTATGAGTCCGTTGCAGCGCAAGCCAGCGGTTCGACGAGCGAGAATTACGATGTGATTGTGCTGGACAATTACAAGCCCTCAACCATGCCCCCGGGCCGCTATTTGAGTTTTGGAGCAACGCCGCCGGTGGAAGGATTGAACGAGTTTGGCGATGGCGAAGCGCAGATTGTGCTCTCTGCCAAGAGCGATCATCCGGCTCTGCGATTCGTAACCTATGACAATCTGTTCATTTCAAAGTTCAAGTTGCTGCAGACATCGCCTGATGTTCAGGTGTTGTTTGAAGGAAGTCGCGGGCCCGCCATGGTGGCCATTTCGCGCGGGCCTTTGCAGCTCATTCACTGCACCTTTGACCCACTGGAGAGCAACTGGCCGTTTCAACGGAGTTTTGTGACGTTCGTATTCAACGCCGTTGATTTTCTGGGAAATTCAGGCGAGGCAATTACCAGCCGCGGGCTTGTGCCTGGAGAGGCGATTACGGCCCGGCTTCCCGCAGGCGCTACCAACATTGAACTCATCACTCCGGAAGCGAATCAGAGTGGCGGCGCTGCGCCGGAAAAATTGAGCCCTCTTGATCCAGCACAATTGGCATGGGGACCAATTCGGTTGACGGGCCTGTATGTGTTGAGTTGGAAATCCGGAGACTCGGCAACGGCATCGCGAGCGTTCGCGGCGAATCTGTTTAGCGAATCCGAAGGGAAAATTGGCGTGATTCCAGAAGTCACGATCGGCCAAGAGAAAGTAGCCGGCAAGCGGTCCGATGAGTCGGTCTATACGCCGCTCTGGCCCTGGGCCATCGGAGTGTGTCTTGCGGTGCTGATGGTCGAGTGGTGGATCTATCACCGCAAGGCGTACATCTGACGTCTGTCAATTGGATTTCCCCGGCTTGCGATCGGCAACAATTGTCCATCTCGCGCCGGATTTGCCCTCGACGACTGAAAGTATCCCAACGGACTTGTCGCCCACATCCAGGCGAAACACGTCAGATTCTGCCGGAAAAATGCGATCTCCATGGGGCGGGTCGGTGCGTCCGGAGTGCTGTCGCTGCCACCGACGAAGTTGAAAGTCGTTGTAGGTTTGCAGTCCCTTGGAATTCTTATCGCTGAGCATCCATCGGTCGTGGCCGGGCACATCAGAACGAAGCCCAACCCGAATATCGGTCACACGCCCTTTCTCCACCTGCGCGATGAGGAAAACCAGCCAATCTGTACCCGCCAGCGGTGTCCGTCCAAGGTAGATGCCAACGACATCGGTCGATTCATTGGGGTCATCGCCACCCAGCGAACCAAACTGGGAATACTTGGCGGGCCCATTGAGTTTGCGAAGAAAACTGATGTCATCGTTGTTCTGCCCCGCCACAAATTGATCGAAGTCCTGCTGCCATTGATTCAGTGAAACAGGTTGTCCCGCGCGGTTGCCACAGCCGACAATAAGCACCAGGACAATAGTCAACAAGGCAGATTGAAATGGAGAGCGAAGAATCCTTTTCATCGTTGCTTTGCTCCGGAAATCTTTCCTTCAGCCTGATGATCTGGCACTCTTGATCGATCGAAGTCGTGCAGAAGTCTGGCGACGGTCTTGTGACCACGCTGGGAGGCCAATCTGATTGGTGTCATGCCAGAGTCGTCTTGAAGCGATGAATTGGCACCTCGGTCCAAGAGGAGTGCGACAACCTTCTCTTGATCATTGGCTGCGGCCTCATGTAGTGCCGTCCTTCCCAGTCCGTCTTGAGCGTTGATCGATGCATGATGATCAAGCAACATTGACACAAGTACCTCGCCGCCGCGACGGGCGGCCAGTTCAAGAGGGCACCTGCCATGCTTGTTGGCGGCGTCCACCGGCGCCCCGGCGGACAGCAGGAGGTTCGCAATCTCCGGTAAATCCTGATCGGCCGCATCATGCAAGGCTGTCCATCCAATCTGGTCTGCGGTTTTCACATCGGCACCGTGTGAGAGCAGAAGGTCGATCAACGCCTCCCGCCCCGGCCCGACAGCCAATTGCAGCGCACTCGTACCAAGGTGCGTTTGTGCCGCCACATCCGAACCATGGGCAACAAGTTTGGCGGCAACTTCGTCGTTGCCGGATAGAGCGGCCGAAAGCAACGCCGTGAAACCGAAGTTGTTGGGTGCGCGAACGTCACTGCCATGTTGAAGGAGCAGTTCCGCTGCGTGCGGCTGACCATCTTCCGCAGCCCAATGAAGAGGTGTATTGCCTCTCGCATCAACCACATTTGCTTGAGCACCGTTGTTGAGAAGCAGAGCAGTCATGTCCGCGCTGGCCAAGCCGCGATGAAGAGGAGTAATGCCGCGATCGTTGGCAACGTTCACTTTTGCTCCGGCACTTATCAGCAATTGAGCGATCTCCACGTTGCCTGTGCACGCGGCGTAGTGGAGTGCGGTGCTGCCCCATTCCGGAGAAAAGGTCTCGTTGGAACGAACGCCGGCGTTGACTTCCGCACCCTGCAGAAGCAGTTGTCTGACCGCACTCACATTTTCTGCAATGACGGCCTCGTGCAGCGTCGTGAGGCCGATGGCGCTTCGGGTTGTGGGCGAGGCTTCGGGGGCATTGGATTCGAAGCAGGTGTTGCCGATCCAAATTAGTTCATCATCATTCCCGTCGTGTCCATAATCCTGGCCGTAGTAGGTCTTCAGCTCCTTCAACAATGCGTCGAAGTACGCGCGAGTTCGACGGTTGCCGTGTTTATCCACCCGCCGATTCAGTATGTCGGTTGCTCGAACGGCGACCGCATCACGAATTGCATTGCGCATGCCCGATTCAAACAACCCGGGATTGAGTGCTTCATCCAAATGATCACTGATGAAAACTGAAAAAAAGCCGGACTTGAGCCGAACATGAGGAGCGATTCTCCACTGATTGCCATTTCGCAAGAGCATGGGCGGTTGCATTCGGCCCTTGATCATGACCGGATCCGTCAGGTTGAGATAGAACAGCAAGCCCAGGTAGTTGGCCACAAGATCGGCGTTTGAGTAGTCACCGGCGGATAGATAGCCAACCATTCCTTTTTCCGAGAAAATGGGGCCTTCCACACCAATCTTCACGGCGGCAGCAAGTGCCGCGGCGTCTGTTCCGCCACTCTTCTTGGTATTGAGGTACGCACGATAGTAGTGCATTCCCATATCGGTAAAATGCCCCATCTTGTCCGCGCCAAGATAGGTGCCAAAGGCCATGAAAGTTGAAGCGTGCCAAAGTCGGAAAAACTGGCGCGGGTCCAGGGCAAAATGGACGTGCTGGTAGATGTTCTCAATCTGTTGTTTGTATCCGGTGATCTTGCCAGGGTGCTGCAACTGGAGTTGCGCGGAATGAACCAACTTCTCGTAGTCTTCGATAACATCGTACGCCGAGCCGAATTCGCTGTTGACAGCCCGAACAATTTCTTCTTTGAGTTGGAGTGAAACCTCGCCGGAATCGATCGTAGGTTGTTGTTGTCGATTCCTGTCATTAACTTTCGCCACCCCGCGCTCGATGGCGGAGAACGCCCATCCGTTGACGTATCCACCAAGGTCTGCAAAGTCGCGCCCGGCCGGAAGTGTGAACTGATCGGTCTCGTGTGCCTGCGCCACGGACATCAGGCCAACAACTCCCAGCAAAATAGCGATCAACTGTTTGAGGCGAGATTTCATACAACTGGGCTCCGACGGCGAGCAATCGAATTCACGATGTTGTTCCAATGATCTCTGCATACAGGTCGCTGTCGATGCCCAGATATTCTCGCATGTGCTGATCGTAAATATCCTGATCCTGATCGCGCGAAAAATCCAGCCGCAATTCGTTGATGACTTTTGTGCCCTGTCCAATCCAGTTGCGCCAGGTTTCTGCGGAAATGTTCGCCTGAATCCATTTGCCAAGTGGGCCACGAAAGGGCGGTTCGCCCAGTTGCGTGCCCAGCCGACCGGTGCGGCGACACATGAACACACCGCTTGCTTTCAGTTTCTCGGCAGCACTCGTTGTTTCAGATGACAATTTCGGCGGTTCGCGGCCGATCTTTCGCAGAAGATCCGCGATTGCTTCCTGGGGCATTCGCTCACCCTTTGAGGCGGCAACCTCGAATCCCTTGTTCAACAGCGAAACAGCCTTGTCAGCCCAACCGGCGTCGATCATGGCCTGGCCGGCAAGTTGATAGGCTTTGCTCATGCCGGGGTTGATCGCAACGCAATTTTCAAAGCATTTGGCTGCCTCCGCAGCGCGGCCGGATTGCAGATAGGCGTTTCCGAGGCTGAAGTGAGCCATGTCATTGGTCGGATCTTCCCGAGCCATCTTTTCAAATTGGCTGATGCGTTCTTCCGTGCTTGGCATTTCGTGAGTCTCCTGACGGCTGAAATGATATGCGAAAACTCATGGACGCTTGCATCGGAGAACCGGACCTATTCTCATATACCCAACCAATGGCTTCCATGCGCACTGTTCTTGCCGGAATCGAACTTCGCAATCCGCTGATTGCCGCCGCAGGCACGTGCGGGTATTTCGAGGAATTGCCTGATGTCCTTGATCCTGCTTGGTTGGGTGCGATCGTGACGAAATCAATAACGCGTGATCCTCGAGAGGGCAACCCGCCATGGCGAATCATCGACCTGCCGCGCGCATCCGGGATGCTCAATGCCATCGGGTTGGCCAATGTGGGGCTGGATAAATTTCTGCAGGAGAAACTTCCAACGGCTGGGAACGTCAACACAACGCTCATTGGCTCAATTGCAGGACACTCACTTGATGAATACGTGGCCATTGCGGCTGCCTTTGATCAGCAACCGCTGTTGCCTATGGTCGAACTGAACGTGTCATGCCCGAATACGGCTGATGGTTTGCAATTTGGCGAGAGCCCTTCCAAATTGCGCGAGTTGCTCGGCGCGGTGCGACCGGTGCTTGGACACACAAAGATGATCGTCAAACTCTCGCCAAATGTCGGCGACATCGTTTCGATGGCAAATGCTGCGATTGAGTCTGGGGCCGATGCCCTCACGCTCATCAACACAGTCTCGGCGATGGCAATTGACGTTCAATCACGCAAGACACGGCTAAGCAGGGGCAGCGGGGGATTGAGCGGGCCGGCTATTCATCCTATTGCGGTGCGAATGGTGTACGAAGTGTATCGCTCTGTCGCCCGAGAGGCGAAAGTGCCGATCGTTGGGCTGGGCGGTGTGATCACTTGGGAGGACGCGGCAGAATTGATTTTGGCAGGTGCCAGTGCGGTCGGCATAGGCACAGCGTTGTTCGTCGATCCAACACTTCCTCGGAGCATCGGGAGC
>CAZWJR010000108.1:7761-9362 GCA_964634655.1 uncultured Isosphaeraceae bacterium
AGCGGTTTGGAAAGGTGGGTGCGCGATCAAGGTTGCGAAAGTGTTGGGGAACTCACCGGTCGAGTCAACGAGTGAGTATTCAATGAATGCCGAGGAACGAGACCGATTCGATCGTTTGGTGGACCGGGTTGTTGACGATCTGCCTGCTCACGTTCGAGAACTATTTGGCGAGGCGCCGCTGATTCTTGAGGATCGGCCGACCAAGTCCATACTCCAGGAATTTGGCATCAACGCAGACGATGAGACCCTGTGCGGGCTGTATTCCGGTACCCCACTTACCGAACGATCTGTCGATGGGGGGCTGACAACGCCGGACCAAATCTACTTGTTTCGAGAAGGGATACTCGACCATGCAGGAGGATGGGAATCGACAACAGATGATGATGGCAAATCGATCGGCGGTGATGATGCGATTGCTAGAGAAATCCGGATCACAATCCTTCACGAAGTCGGTCATCACTTTGGACTGGATGAAGATGATTTGCTCGAGTTGGGGTACGACTAGCGCTCAAGTCGACGCCGAGGTGGCCGGTTTGGACGTGACGAATCGCACAAATGACTCGCCGCGCTTCTCGTAGTTTGTGAATTGATCCCAACTGGCGCAGCCGGGGCTAAGCAGCAAGGCGTCGCCGGGCTTCATGCGCGACAACGCACAGTCAACCGCGGCTTCAAGCGTGCTGCAGAAACGGGAAAAACCGTCGCTTCGGGCTGATTGGACAATTGACTGCCCAGTGGTGCCAATGGTGTACAAACCAGCGATCCGCCCGCCAAGGGCGCTGATAGCTGACAAATCACTCCCCTTGTCGTAACCCCCTGCGATGAGGTGCACTCTCGCAGGGTCATCAAACGCATCCACGGCAAGAGTTGTGGCTTCCGGGGTCGTGGACTTGGAGTCGTTGTAGAACCTCAATCCGTTTTGCTCTGCGACGAATTGCAAACGATGAGGAAGGCCGGGAAAATCCACCAATAGACCGTAAGCATCAAACAGATCCAGACCAACCGCCTGGGATACCACCCAAGAAGCCATGCGGGAATTGAGGCGATTGTGTTGTCCGAGCACTCGCAATATTGTTCTTCTTTGTTCAAGTGTTTCCGGAGCGCACTGGTCTGCGGTGAAGGCCAAGTCTGTCTGTTCCATGAAGCGATGAATATTCAGTTTGCTTTGGCGATAGTGCTCAAAATCGCCGTGCCAGTCGATGTGGTTGGGGTTGATGTTGGTGATGAGCCCGATATGCGGCGACCATCCTTTGGCATCCTTGAAGCCCACACCGTGCCCAAGCCAGTACAGCATGGCGCTGGAGAGTTCAAGCACGATCCAATCGTCTTCGCGGATTTGATCAAGTTTGCCAAGCAGGCTGCCGCCGATGTTGCCACCCAAGTGAGCGCGAAATCCAGCCTTGGTAAGAATGTGATGAATCATCGCGGATGTGGTGGACTTGCCCGCGCTGCCCGTAATACCGATGACGCGGCTGCGGCTGACTCGTTCCGTGAGCAGGCGAATCTCGGTGGTTACGGAAACGCCAGCGTCCATCGCCGCCCGTATGAACTGGTTCTCCCACGGCTTTGGCACCGCGGGATTGGCAATCACTAGATCCGTTTTG
>CAZWJR010000109.1:0-9315 GCA_964634655.1 uncultured Isosphaeraceae bacterium
GAACTCCCTACCCCCTCACCGCGTAAAGCGGGCGCGCGGGGCGCGAAAATGGAGACGATGGCATCATTCCATTCGCGGATATGATCTGCCCACATGGCGTCCTGGTCACCCACATCCTGGCAAAACGCGGCTTCCGGTCCTGCGGCGCAGCAGCCTGTTTATCCTGATGAGGCGGAGCTTGGGCGCGTGATTGGTGAGTTGGCGAAACTGCCGCCGCTGGTTACTTCCTGGGAAATTGAAACGCTGAAGTCTCAACTGGCCGAGGCGGCGATGGGCAAGCGGTTTCTGCTACAGGGCGGCGATTGTGCGGAGCGGTTTGATGATTGCGAATCCACCGCGATTGCCAACAAACTGAAGATTCTATTGCAGATGAGTCTGGTGCTGGTGCATGGGATGCGCAAGCGGGTGATCCGCGTGGGGCGATTTGCCGGCCAGTATGCCAAGCCGCGCTCCAATGATGTGGAAACGCGGGGCGAGCAATCGTTACCGGCGTATCGGGGTGATATTGTGAACCGGCCGGAGTTCACCGCAGAGGCGCGCCGGCCGGACCCGCACAATCTGCTGCGCGGATATGAACGATCATCGCTGACGCTTAATTTCATCCGTGCATTGATTGATGGCGGGTTTGCGGATCTGCATCATCCGGAATACTGGGACTTGGGTTTTGTGAAGCATTCGCCACGGGCTGCGGAATATCAGAAGGTTGTGGAGGCGATTGGTGAATCGCTGCGATTCATGGAAGTGCTGGCGGGGCAGAGTGTGGCGGAGATGTCGCGGGTGGATTTCTTCACCAGTCACGAGGCGCTTTTGTTGCTGTATGAGCAGGCGCAGACGAGGCAGGTGCCACGCCGCGAGGGGTGGTACAACCTTGCGACGCACTTTCCGTGGGTGGGGATGCGCACCGCGAAGGCGGAGAGCGCGCATGTTGAGTACGCGCGAGGGATACGGAATCCAATTGCAGTCAAGGTGGGTCCTGCGCTGCCGGAGGGTGTTACGATTGAAGAGCACATCACAAAGTTGCTCATCGCGCTGCATCCGGACAATGAGCCGGGCCGATTGACGATCGTTCACCGATTTGGCGCAAGGAAGATTGCAAACGAGTTGCCACGGCTGATCCAAGCGGTGCAGAAGACGAAGAAGACGGTGCTTTGGGTGTGTGACCCGATGCACGGGAATACGGAAGCGGTGAGCGATCAGGGATCAGTAAACGGCAAGCACCCCCCACTGCACGCTCCCATGAAAACGCGAAAGTTTGAGCACATCCTTGCGGAACTTGAACAGGCTTTTGAGATTCACAAGAAATCCGGCACGTATCTTGGCGGCGTGCATTTTGAATTGACGGGCGAAAACGTGACGGAATGCACCGGCGGGGCACGCGGCACGACCGAAGCGGATCTCTCCCGGTCCTACAAATCCCACGTTGATCCGCGGTTGAATTACGAGCAGGCTCTGGAGATGGCGTTGCTGATAGCCCAGCGCGGCGGGTAAAGCGTGATCGACTATGCTGGATGCGTGAGTGATTCGATTGATCTGCGTGAAGTAACGGCTGTGGCTGATCTGTTCGATCAGGCGGCGGCGGCCATGCGCGCTTCGCCGCTGCGGCGCGGCTGCGCGGTGCGGTTGCCCGCGCATGGCCGGCTGCTGGTGACCGGCGATCTGCATGACAACCCGAGTCATCTCCGCAAGATCATTTCGCTGGCCCGGTTGGATCAATCGCCGGACCATCATGTGATACTTCACGAAATGATCCACAGCGAGCGGCTGATCAATGGCATGGACTTCAGTCATCGTATTCTCGTTAAAGCGGCCCAACTTGTTCTGTCCCATCCCAATCAGGTTCATCCGCTGCTGGCAAATCATGAGATGTCCCAACTTACGGGCGCGGGAGTCAGCAAAGGAGCAGGGAACAGCGTTCTGCTCTTTGATGACGGACTGGCGTTTGCGTTTGGCGATGACTGGGTGTTGGTCTCTGATGCGATCAAGCGATTTATCGGGGCGATGGCGTTGGCGGCGATCAGTGAAGGGGAGAACCGCATTTGCTGTTCACACTCACTGCCCGCGCCGCACATGATGCCGAAGTTTGATCTGGATGTGTTTGACCGGGTGCTGCAGCCGCAGGACTTTCTTTCACCAAACGGCGCGGCGTACATCATGGTGTGGGGACGCGCTCACACGCCGCAGCAGATTGAACAGTTGTCGCAACGATGGGGCGTGAAATTGTTTTGCATCGGGCACGAACACGCAGACACGGGTCTGGAGATTCGCGGAACGAAGTTGGTTGTGCTCAACAGCGATCACGATCGGGGCGCGGTGATGCCGGTGGATCTGGCGGATATTCCGGATGTGGAACGGGCGATGATGAGCATCATGCCGCTGGCCGCGTTTGGAGAGGGTGGTTGAATGGCTGCTTTTCTAGCCATTGAAGCGTCGCAGCGAGTGGGCGGGGTGGCGCTACGCGATCTGCAAGGCGGGGTCCATGTTGAGATGTTCTCATCCAAGTCGCGACACGATGATGACCTGATGCCGGCGATCGATCGGTTGTTTCGGAAGGCGGGCCTTCTGCCGAATGATTTGAAGAATGGCGTTGTTGCGGTTTCAAATGGCCCGGGCGGATTCACGGGATTGCGCATTGCGGTCAGCACGGCCAAGATGCTGGCGGAGACATTGGGGGTGCGGATCGTGGCGGTGCCCAGCGCGATGGTTGCGGCGGCATCACTAGAGGAAAAACACCTTTCATCAGTTTTGGTGGCGCTGGCGAGCAAGAATGAATCGGCATGGTGTACCCGATTACTGCACGCGGGCGGCCATTGGCGGATCGAGGGCGAGCCGGGGTTGTGTGATGCTGCATCGCTTGACTTGCACGGTGTGCAGGTGTTGTTGGGCGATGCGCATTTGCCGCCGGCGTTTGCGGAGCGATGCAAGGTTGCGGGGATGGCGATTCTGGAACCGGCCTTTGATCCCCATGCATGTCTGGTCATAGGGGAGCACATGGCGAAGGCGGGCCAGTTCACGGATCCGCTGCGATTGGTGCCGCTGTACCCGCGCGAGCCAGAGGCGGTGACGCTGTGGCGGCAGAGGCATGAATCGGCGGGTTAAGGCGATTCGGCCTTCCCCAGATTGACTTATCAAGGCAAAAAAACCCCGTCGCCAGAGCCCGGCACGCCCAGCCTGCTCTGCTCGTACGACGGGGACGTTTCTGAGAGATGATGGGGTCCGGGGCAGCCGACGTTCCCCACGAATGAGGGATGCTCCGCTTGTCCAAATACTTTCGCCGAAGGTTTCTGGGTGGTTGCGGGAAAATAAAAAATATTCCCGGCCCAAGGGATTGAGGGTTGGGGCGTTGCGGGGTTGGGGAAGGGGGCGGTTCGGCCCTAGCCGCCAGGGCAGCGGTGATTGGGGAACGAATGTGAAATGCGGGCGACAGGAGTCGAACCTGCACGGGTTGCCCCACGGGATCCTAAGTCCCGCGCGTCTGCCAGTTCCGCCACGCCCGCATTGGGTGAATGATGATAGTCCCATCGGCAGAAATGCGGGTTGCAGCCGGCTATGGGGGGCAGAGAAAAAAGCCCGCCGGGATGCGGCGGGCCCTGGGAAAACGTTATCCATCATTGGCTACGGGCAGGGCCCCCAGCGGTTGATGACGGCCAGCAGATCCGCAACGTTGACCTGGCAATCGTGGTTGATGTCGGCTGGGCAATACGGGCGGCACGGTTGCGGGCACGGGCCCCAGGCGTTGATGACGGCGAGGAGATCGTTGACGTTGACCTTGCAGTCCTTGTTGATATCGCCCTGGCAGGTGGCGAAGTCGATCTGCATGGTGACGATGCCCTGTGCGCCGCTCTTGCCGCCGGCGCGGATGGTGTAGATCTGCCCTGCGACTGTTGGGAAGGAAATGGAAGCGGGAATGGGCCCGATGCCGGTGCCGCAAGCGATGAGTACGCCGCCTGCGTTTGGACACATGGTGTACGCCGCCAGCAGGCGATCGAACGATGCAACGGTTTGGAGTGTGGCGGTTCCGTTGCAAGGTGCGGGGAAGTTGAACCATACATCTGCATCGTTGACGCCGGAGAAGCCGCAGGGTTCAGCGGGTCCATCGGTTGTAGCGCCGGTGGTATCAAACGTTAGGGTTCCGGGATTGAGGTATGGAGAGCCCGCGCTGCCGCAGGTGTTGTTGGAAGGCGGTGGGTTGGGGCCGGGGCAATCATCGACATCAACCCAGAGTGTGTACTTGCTCTGCTGCGGGCAAAGGGGAACGATGCCGACCGGGCGGACGGAGATGCGATAGCGTCCCGGCGAAGGCACCGCGCCGCCAAAGACCTTGGTGATGCATGCCTGTGTGGTATCAGCAGTGTAGGTTACCCACAGCGGATCGATGGGGCAGCGATCGTTTTGAAGGCGAACTTCAATTGAGACTTCGCTCTCAACGGTGAAGGTGAAGAAGGAAAAGGAATCGCCATTGAGATCGACGACATCAATGGTGTACCAATCGGTGTCGATGAGGGTTGGGCTGCGCCACAGGCTGCCGCAGATGAGGGTGTCGCAATTAATTTGCTGGAAAGCGCCGTTGGTGTCGCATCCGCCGTTGTTGTCTGTGCCGCAGGCTTCACCTTCGGGGACACCGTTGGGCGGGCAGGTGGCGCAGCCGCCTGGGAAGCAATTTTGCAGGGCAAGTTGTTCGCATTGCGGGCTCCACTGAATGCAGCAACCGGGTTGAATGTTGCACACGGTCGCGCAGCATTGCTGGCCATAGGGGCAAACCGAACTGCTAGCGCCGATGTTGAGTGGGCGAATGATGGCGGCTTGTTGGTAGTAGCCAGCCGTGCCGCCGGGGCCACCCATGTCGTCGTAGTACTTCCAACCAGTTCCCGCACCGGGCGGGTGTATGAATACAGCGGAGTTTCCCTGGGTGCGCGGCCGTGTGCCCTGATGGCCGATCGCTGGTTGTGCGGTTGGATACGCGACAACGAGCCAGAAATTCGCGCCCATTGTCTGAGGCGAAACCAGTTGCACAATCTGATGCCCGTTGAAACCAGGACTGACCTGGAACTGCTGGTCGTACAACTTTGCGCCGGGAAGATTGAAAGCAAGCGGATCGGGATCGGGTTGATAGATCTGAATGTTGGCGATGTCGCCGGGCTGTCCACTGGGCGATTGCAGCGCGATACAGACGTGAGTGATGGTGATGCCGCCGGTGAACAGGTTGCCGTGGCGGATCTCACGTGCGACACCGCCGGGGCCGCCGGCAGAAACCAAATGGGTAGGACTGGCTCCACTTTCGTTCATCAACGAAGCGTTGATTTGCTGGCTACTAGGCACCAGGGCATCGCAGGTGCAATTGCATTGGGCATAGGCGCAAGTACCGAGGCCGTTGGCGACGGACAAAATCGCCGCAGCGACGAGGCGATAGCCCGACCGCAAAGGCAAAGATGACAAGGATGAGTTTTTCATTGTGAATCTCCAATGTGGCGATGATTCTGCCACAACTGTACCGCGTAAATTGCCCGGAGGAGGCGCAAAATGGTGTTTTTTTGGCCGAAAACCGCCACAAATCAGGGTCTAGGAGCCGCTTTCGCCTTCGGCAATTGCCACGGGTTCTTCGATGACCGGAGTCAGCTGTGGTGTGCGTTTGGAAAGACGCCATTGCACTCCGAGCATCAATAGCGCGCCGCAGACGGCGATGGTTCCGCCGGTCCATTGCCAGCCGGTAAGCATCTCGTTGAACAGCGCCATGGAGCCGACAGCCACGAGAAACGGTTGGAGTTGCAAGACACCCGCCGTGACTGCCACACCCAGCCGCGCGATGCTGAAGTAATAAAAAACGTGACCGATGGCAATGCCGATGAGGGCGGAGAGAAGCAGCAGCACGATCTGATTGCCTTCGAGGTTCAGCACGGTTGTCCCCGCGCGATCGCCGAGGATGAGCATCAGGCCAACCATGACGATTGCGGTGTACTGGCAAATGGCGGCGAATGCGTGAATGGAGTTCACACCATGCATGTACTTGCGAACGGCCAAGCCGTAGCACGCAAAGAGAAGCCCACTGCAAAGCGCCAGCACGATGCCTTTGGTGTGAGCGGCAGTGACAACGAGAGTTGGCGCGGCCGCGACCTGTTGCGGCGGTTCGGACATGAGGATGACCGCTGACATGCCGAGGAGCAACACGATCGCGCCGGCGATGTATCCGGGCCTGCGGATGACGGCTCGCTCCGTGGGGAACATAATCCACGCCCCCACTGCCACAAACAGCAATTGCGTGCGCAGACAGAACGTAACGAGCGCGGGCTCAATGCAGTAGAACGCCCATGCGAAACACACCTGACCCAACGCATTCACAATGCTCGGTACGAGCGCGGCCTTCCATATTCCGCGCTTCAACGTGCCACGTTGTGCTGCAAATATCAGCACCGGCAGCCAGACCAGTGCGCTGAAGCCATACCGCCAGCCGTTGCTGGTCCACACATCGATGGATTGGGCAAAGTGCCGGATGAACAGCGGCACACTCGCCCAGCCCACCAATGTGAGGATGACGGTCAAGACGCCGAGACGGGCGGAAAGCCCCGCGTTCTTATCCATGGAGCGCGCCTTGTTCCAGAACGCTCTGGCAATTGTGGTATCTCACGTTGGCTGTTGTTGCGAAACGCTTCTGCATCACTTCGATAGCCTGCGGGTTGTTGTCGATAAGAACGGCATCGCGGCCTTGTGAGATGGCGGCTTCGCCAAGTGTGCCGCTGCCTGCGAAAAAATCGAGCAGGCGATCGCCGGGGTTGGAGTGAACACTGACGATGCGGTTGATGATGCCAAGGGGTTTTTGGGTGGGGTAGCCGGTTTTTTCTTTCCCGCCGGGGCTGACGATGGTGTGCCACCATGTGTCGGTGGGAGTTTTGCCACGGGCGGCTTTTTCAGGACCGACGAGTCCCGGGGCCATGTAGGGAATGCGATCAATGTCATCAAACCGAAAGGTGTAATCGGCTGGATTCTTTGCGTACCAGAGAATGTTGTCGTGCTTGGGCGACCAGCGGCGGGTGGCACGCGCGCCGTAGTCGTAAGCCCAGATGATTTCATTCATGAAGGATTCGCGGCCGAAAATGGAATCCAGCATCACTTTGCAGTAATGAACTTCGCGGTAGTCGATGTGCAGGAAGAAACTGCCATTGGATTTGAGCAGCCGGTGGGCGTGCAGCAAACGTGGCTCAAGGAACGCCAGAAAGTCATCAAAGGAGTCAGCGAACGCGCGGCTGCCCAGCGTGATGGTGCGATAACGCCGACCCTGAAAGCCAGTGCGGTCGCCATCGGGGTCCTGCACGTTCTTGATCGTGGTGCGAGCCTGCTTGCGGCCGGTGTTGAATGGCGGATCAATGTAGATGAGATCAAAGCAACCGGCTGGGAAGGTTGCGAGCAGGTCCAGATTGTCGCCAAGGTGAATGTCAAGCATGTTTGTGCCGGGCGGCCATTGTACGGTTGGGGCGACGCTACACTATGGACGCATGGCAAACGCTTCGGAAAAACGACGAATCGTCATCACCGGCCTGGGACCGATCACCGCGTTTGGCGTGGGAATCGATCCGCTGTGGTCGGCGATGTGCGAAGGGCGAACGGCGATCAAGCGCATCGCCCGGTTTGATCCATCGGGTTTCCCGTGCCAGATCGGGGCGGAATTGCCGGATGAAGCGTTTGATGTGAAATCCGTTGTGCCCAAGAGTTACCGCAAGGCCACCAAGGTGATGGCCCGGGACATTGAACTGGCGGTGGGTGCGGCGGCGGCGGCGGTGGCGGATGCGGGATTGATCACCAAAGCGGTTGATCCGGAAAAGACGCCGACAATTCCGCCGGGACGGTTTGGTTGCCACATTGGCGCGGGATTGATCGCGGCGGATGTGGATGAGTTGACGGCGGCGTTGGTGACGAGCAGGATGGATGATGTGGCGATTTCGCGATCTGGCGATTTGGCGATTGCAAGCGGTGGAGAGGCTTCGGCTGTCGCGCAAATCGCAAGATCACCAAATCGCCAGATCGCCAAATCCACTTTCGATCTCGCTCATTGGGGTGAAAGCGGCATGCAGAATCTGACGCCGCTGTGGTTGTTGAAATACCTGCCGAACATGCTTTCCTGTCACGTAACGATCATTCACGATTGCCAGGGGCCGAGCAACACGATTACTTGTGCGGAAACATCGGCAGCGCTTTCGATCGGTGAATCCATGCGCGTTATTGAGCGCGGCGCGGCGGATGCGTGTTTATCCGGTGGGGCGGAATTCAAGATCAACCCGATGGGACTGCTGCGACAGGTGTTTGCGCGGCGGCTGGTTTCTTCCAACGGCGAGAACGCGACGGCGGCGATTGTGCGACCGTTTGACCCGGCGGCGTGCGGGACTGTCTTGGGCGAAGGCGGCGGTGTGCTGGTGCTGGAAGAACTAGCCACGGCAAAAGCGCGCGGGGCACAGATGTACGCAGAATTGATCGGCTTTGCTGCGACGCAATCGTTTTGCCCGGATACGGTGGGTCTGGAAATTGAAGAAGATGGCCAATCAATATCGGATGCGATGGAAGCGGCATTGGCGGCGGCCAAGGTGAAGCCGGATGAAGTTGATGCGATCGCGCCGTTTGGTTCCAGCATTCCGCACATTGATCGGGCGGAGGCGGCGGCGATCAAGCGGGTCTTCGGCAATCGGGCGGCGACGATCCCGCTTATCACCACCATTCCAAACGTCGGCAATTGCTGTGCGGGGGCATCGGCCATTCCTGTTGCGATTGCCGCCAAGGCGCTGAAGACGCAAACGCTGCCGGCACGGCTGCACACGACCAACGCGGCGGGGCTGAACGCCAATGCAAGCAAGAGCGGCCCGGCCCAACTGCGGCACATTCTTGTCATGGCAACGGGTTTGGGCGGCCAGAATGCAGCGTTGGTTTTGAAACGCATGGCGGAAAATTGACATGATTGCCGCCCGCGATCGCAAGAAACACGAACAGTGGTTGAAGCAGGTGACCGCAATACCGACAGCCGCCGGGCGGGAGCAGCGCGTTGTGGCGTGGATAGCGGATTGGGTTGCGGCGCGGCCGGATTTGCAATTGAAGAAGGATCGCAGCGGCAACTTGATCGTGACACGTCGTGCGAAGATGAAGGACAGGACAATTCGGCCGATCTTCATCACCGCACATCTGGACCATCCGGCGTTTGTGGTGCGGAGCGCTGGCAAGACTGGAACGGTCGAACTGGAGTTTCGCGGCGGGGTGAATGATCCGTATTTCAAGAATGCAATGATCGAAGTTCTTGATTCACAAGACCGATCGCACAAGGCGCGGGTGGTGTCTTTGGAT
>CAZWJR010000110.1:0-1072 GCA_964634655.1 uncultured Isosphaeraceae bacterium
AACGATGATGGCAAGACCGTCGCCGCCATGGATGTGCTCGCCCCCGGCATCGGCGAAATCATCGGCGGCTCACAGCGCGAGGAACGGCTGGACATCCTCGATGCGCGCCTCGATGAAATGAAACTCCCCAAGGAAGCCTACTGGTGGTACCGCGACCTCCGCCGCTTCGGCACCGTCCCCCACGCAGGCTTCGGCCTCGGCTTTGAACGCACAATCATCTACGCCACCGGCATGGCGAACATCCGCGATGTGATTCCGTTCCCAAGGACGCCGGGGAATGCGGAGTTTTGACGATGAAACAAGAGCGTGTTTATGTCTGTGATATCGGCTCAATTGCCAAACGACGATTTGGCTGGGCATCAAGTACAAGACTTTCGGGAAATGATCCTGTAGATATTGTTGCACACGTTTGTGAGGATCTCAGACAAAATCACAGCGTTTCGCTTGGTTTTGAATGTCCGTTGTTTGTTCCATGCCCCGAAGACTCCGACCGCCTGGGATGCGCGCGGCAAGGAGAAAATACTCGATCGTTTTCTGCCTCGGCCGGCGCGTGTTCCTTGGTGACTGGCCTAGTGCAAATATGTTGGATTTTGCGTGCACTCAACACACGCGTATCTGTGGAAGTTGTGCCAACGTTTCGGGTGGAGTCGCTGGATTGTGGCAGCGCGAATTTGTTGTTGTGGGAAGCATTTGTCACCGGACCAGCAAAACAGGGGGGTCATTGCGATGACGCAATGAGTGCAGTCGATGACTACTTGAGGCGAAGAAGAGAATCCGAATCCTTGTATGATGTTCAAGCCGACGATTGTTTCTCACTCATTGGTGCGGCACTGCTTTGGTCTGGGTTGGCAAAACATGACGCTGTTTTGCACGAACGATGCTGTGTGTTGAGAGTTAAACCTCAATGAAGCGCCGCGACCTCGACATCCATCTGCGCGAACACGGTTGCTTTCCATTGGAACCTGGCGCCAAGCATGATTCGTGGCTCAATCCAGTCAACGAAAAACAGACCGCCGTGCCAAGGCACAAAGAAATCCCCCTCGGAACCGTGTCCGCCATATGTCGTCAACTC
>CAZWJR010000110.1:1082-9237 GCA_964634655.1 uncultured Isosphaeraceae bacterium
GGTATTCCAAAACCCCGGACTCGATGATCGTCAAGCGCTTCGCCGCTTTTGCTTCTGCATCGCGTGCCATTTGGCACGTCCCCGCCGAAGCACCTTCTGTGCATCGCGTGCCATGACAAACGCTTCAGAGATCGTTCGAGCCTGCGTCGTAATGCCCGGATCCATCGGCGACGTTACCACAAACCAACCGCGTTCCGCTTCTTCAAGCGTCAACACGAGGGTGCCGTCACTGACGTTGTATCGTTTGGGTTTTGCCATTCTTTCCTATGAAGATTATGCCACACTTACCCCAATAATCAAGGTCCGGAAACGCCCGAGCACCAGCGGACCTTCTCCATGCTCTTCCCCCGTCGCCGCAAACAACTCCTCATCTGGTCGTCCCACGAACAACCATCACTACAAAGTTCTGGCATCACGAAATCACTGGCACGGCCCCCAGCGATTGATCACCACCAGCAGGTCATTGACATTCACCGTGCCATCGTGGTTGATATCCGCTGTAACGCACGTTTGGCCCCATAGGTTGATAACCGCGAGCAAGTCGTTCACATCCACGTTTTGATTGCCGCCAGGTGGCACGAGGTCGCCCGGACACGGCACATTAAACCCATTCACCAGGATGACGCGATTGCCGCCACCAAATGTGGAAAACAAAAAATGGCCGGAGATTGGATCAACAACCGCGCCTTCAGCCCCGCTCAGGAAGTCGACAAATGTGCGGCGCGTGGCCACAATTGGATCGCCATTGCCGTCCACTTCGTATGAAACTATGCGGCCGGTGCCGTACTCCGAAACCAGCACACTGTCATTGCTAAATTGCGGGTTGGAATTGTTGATGTAGACCACTCCTTCTGGCCCGCCGCCAACCAGAGCGTGTTCCGTGACGTTGACGATGTTGTACGTGCCTCCGCCGTCTGCGACAACATTCGCATGATACCACTGCCCGCCGTTGTAACTCAAGATCTTCAATTGTCCCGCGCCACCAAAGCCGGTTGGTGTAAACGCGAGCGCTCCGGTGGAACTGGCAATACCCAGGGGTGTCAGATCAATTATTTTCGCCGGAGTTGTCTCGCCGGGAAGGATTTGCCCAATCGTGTTGTTGTTGTAGGTGGTGTAGAAAAGCACATGGTTGGGGCCGTACGCCAGACCTCCATCAATGCTCGGCGCGGATGCGAAGAACTGCGCACGCCCAACAAATCCCATGATCCCGCCCGTACAGTTGCGTTGCAATTGAATCGAATAAATGACTCCAGCAGCGTTGTTGGCGCTGCCTCCGATCAAAAGCGTATTGGGATCGTTGTATTTGAAACAGATGCCGCCGTAATTCGCCGGGACCCCCGGCACGGATCCCAGATCAACGGCAACATAGAAGTCGTCGTAGTACCGGTCAATCGTCTGCCCTGATGCCGAAGGTTATACCAAACCAAAAGACATGCACACGACCAGTACGCCAAAAGCCTTCAAAAACTTGCTCATGACCTTTCTCCTTGGTCTTCAGTTTGAAAAAGCAAACTCGACTGCCGATAAGCCGAAGATCGTATGCCTTGCCTGGTTCGCCGATCAAACAACATCCATATGTGGCGCCAGGTTCCTGATTGCGGCCAAAATATTTCCCAGGATCTTCCAACAATCAAGCACCAGGAAGTCCCTACCATTTGCCGATCTTACCCATGTTCTCCTGGCTCAAATCCCGTCGCCGCAAAAAACTCCTCGCCCAGCCATTCCCCAGCGATTGGCTGCTCCACCTCCAGCGCAACGTCCGCCACTACCTCTTCCTCACCGCAGTAGATCAATCCAAACTCCGCGATGACCTCCGCATCTTCATCGCAGACAAATACTGGGAAGCCTCCGGCGACCTGCCCACCAAAGTCACCGATGAAATGAAAGTCACCATCGCCGCCCATGCGTGTCTGCTCACGCTCCACATTCCAGACAACGATTTCTACAGCCGCGTGCAAACCGTTCTGGTTTATCCCACCGCGTTCGTCGCACCCCACAAACGCACCCTGCCCGGCGGCATCATCAGCGAAGGCGCGATCAACTCCGGCGAGGCATGGTATCGCGGCCCCATCATCATCTCTTGGGCCGATGCGCTCGCCGATGGCCGTGGCCACCGACGCGGACACAACCTCGTCATCCATGAATTTGCCCACGCACTCGACATGACCGATGGCATGGTCAACGGCACTCCCCCGCTTGCCAACCGTGATCAATACCTCCGCTGGCATCGCGTGATGACCGATGAGTTTCAGCAGCTCATCCAGGCCTCGGAGCGCGGCGAGCCAACTCTGCTCGATCAATACGGCGCAACCAACGTCGCAGAGTTCTTCGCCGTCGCCACCGAATGTTTCTTTGAACAATCCCCATTCATGCGCCAGTTTCACCCCGCGCTCTACGAGGTCCTCAAAGACTACTACCGCCAGGACCCCGCCGCACGCACCGTTCACGCATGATTAGGACTCCCACAGATTGCAATCCGTGGAGACAGCCCGGATTCCTCGAATAAAATGTACAATCCAACCGATTAACCACACAGAGGCTTTGCGATTCACCATCCGCTCGTACACATCCTCCTCACCCTGCAACTGACGCTTTGGTCGCCGGTCATGTGTTGCTGCGCCATCAAGGGTGCCATCGGCCGCGTCGCAGGCATGAGTGCAACACCTACCCCAACTGATTCCTGCTGCGCTCCAAAACCCGTCATCATAAAACACCCATCGCGCTGTCCGATGTGCGCGACAGAAGACCAAACCGTCGCCCAAGCCAGCACAGATTGCTCATCCGCAAATCCCGCCAAAGGCAACTGCCATTGTGCCGAGCGTGTCACCGATCGCTTCCAACTCGACACCGGCGGCAAAGTCATCGTCCCGAGCGTCAGCGACCAAATCATTCCAGCCTTCCTGATGACGGCCATGACGCCGACCGCAGGCGTCACCGGCAGCGCCGTGATCCTTCGTGATGTCTCACGCTGGGCCCATCCCCCGCCACTCTCGCTCCACGCGCAGCATTGCCTGTTCCTGATTTGATGCTCCTTTGAAGCGCGATCCACTGATCGCGCCTTGTCTGCTGCGCGCCGATTGGTGCCGGCAATCCGTTCATTCGAGTTTCATCACTTTCAGGAGTTCATCATGCGCTCTCTTTCAATTCTGTTTGTCTTATCGTTGATTTCCCTCGTCGCCGGCTGTGGCGAATCCAAGCCCATGGACATGGAAAGCAAGGTCGCCTTGGATAAGATCGAGGCCGAAGCCGCCGCCGATCAGGCCGCACCAGCCAACACCGCCGTCCTCTACGTTCACGGCATGGGCTGCCCGCAGTGCGCCAACAACGTTGATGTCCAGTTGCTCAAGCTCAAAGGCGTTGAAGGCGTGAAGATCGATCTGGGCACCGGCAAAGTGCTCGCCCAACTTTCACCAGCCACCCCGCCCACCAAAGACCAACTCGTCAACGCCATCAAACGCACCGGCTTCACGCTCGTGAAGATCAACATGCCCAATTCGTAAACCCAAAACTCACCGCAGAGGCGCAGAGATCACAGAGACTGTTCAAACAAACAGAATGTCGCACGTTCTTCCTTTCAATCTCTCTGCGTCCTCTGCGCCTCTGCGGTGAATTCAAAATCTTGAAATTGCAGGAGCATTTATGTCACGTATTACCAGGTTTCTAACCATCGCTGCAGCCAATTCAATTTGTGCGACCGCCCTCGCTCAATCCCCCATCAACGCGCCCGGCGAGATGCAACCCTCTACCGAAACAGGCATCTTCCACGTCATGCCCATGTACCGCGAAACCGGTTCAGACCCCGTTCGCGCCGAGAGCGGCTCAAGAGAATACATGGCACTCACCCAGATCGCCTACGGCATTCGATACGACCTCAGCGTTCAACTGGATATCCCGTTGGGGTATCGCGATGTCGATTACACCGCCGGAACCAGCGATGCCGATTTCGGAATTGGAGATTCAGAAATCCTCTTCAAGTATCGCGTTTTCCAGGAAGACCCCGCCCCCACCGACACCATTCGCCTCGGTCTGCTCGCCGGTTTGCAAATGCCCGGCAACATGCGCCTCATGGAAATGGACAACTCGTCCGACGCGTGGGATCCAAAAGTCGGCGCTGTCTTCTCCGCCGTCCTCGGTCGCCACGGCTTCAACGTCAGTTTCCTTTACGAGTTCTACACCGGCGGAGGCAGCCCGCGATTCTCTGATACCTTCCATTACGACACTTCCTACCTCTTCCGCCTCTCCCCAGTGGCTTACACCGCAGAAACCACCGGTGCGCTCTACGCGCTCTGCGAGCTCAACGCCCACTACGACCTCAATGGCGATCACGAAATCTTCCTCTCCCCAGGCATCATGTACGAAGCCAAAACTTTCACGCTCGATGCAACCTTGATGATCCCTGTCTACCAGGACGTCAATTGGCGCGGCGAATCAGAGTTCATCATCGGCTTCGGCGCACGGCTTTCATTTTGAACACTGCGTAAAGCCCACGGCGTGCACGCCGTGGGTTTTACGTATTCGTCTCATCCAGCGCACCAAATCGTCGGTTCCGCCGCGAGTAATCCCGAATTGCCTCATGCAGATCCGCCACCTTGAAGTCCGGCCAGTACCGGTCGCTCACGTGAATCTCCGCGTAACTGATCTGCCACAGCAGATAGTTGGAAACTCGTGACTCCCCCGCCGTGCGAATCAGCAAGTCTGGATCGGGCAGCCCCGCGGTGTATAAGTGCTCGCCGATCATCTGCTCGCTGATCTGGTCCGCCGAAATTTCGCCCGCCTCAATCTTCCGACCGATCTCCCGCATCGCATCGCTCATCTCCGCCCGCGATCCATAATTCAACGCCAGCACCAGTTTCAACCCCGTGCAATGCGCCGTCGCCGCCGTCATCTCATCCCCCGCTTTCAGCACCGAAGCAGGCAACCCCTCGCGCCGACCAATCTGCAAAAATCGAATGTTGTTGTCCAGCAGTTCCTGCCGTTCCTTCGCCAGATACTCCAGGTACAGCCCCATCAGCGCATCAATCTCATTCGCCGGCCGCTTCCAATTCTCGAGTGAAAACGAATACAGCGTCAGCGCCTTCAACCCCATCCGCGCGCATTCCGTCACAATGTCCCGCACCGATAGTGCACCCGCACGATGCCCCGCGATCCGTGGCATCCCTTTGTCCAGCGCCCATCGCCCGTTCCCATCCATGATGATGGCAATATGCCGCGGCCGCTTCGCTGGCGGCACATCCAGTTCTGATAAACCCAGCCGGGCAGAGGCCTGCGTCATGACTTCCTATCGTACACGACCAGGCGCTCCAAAGTTCAGCTGAATTGGCCACGACCGCCAACTACGCGGTCCCCAATTCGTCCGATGGAGCTGTTCGATCCTCACCTCACGCACCGCTTACGGGCACGCACCCCACGCATTGATCACCGCCAGCAGATCAGCCACATTCACCGTGCAATCGTGGTTGATATCCGCTTCGCAATAGGGAACGCACGGCGGACGACACGCACCCCAGCCATTGATCACCGCCAGCAGATCAATCACGTTCACCTGCTGATCTTCGCTGATATCCGCCGGACATGGCTCATTCGGGTTCACAACCACACCCCAATTGTCAACGCCAACCGCCCGGCTCGCAAATACCCCCGTATTGTCGTTCGACGCCACGATCCCAAACTGGATCGGTGCGCCCGCGCCAGAAAAATCCGGGTGCGACGTACCATCGCCAAGTTGGCTGAAATTCTCTGCCGTCGCGCCGGTGGTGACGAAATGCATCCACCGCGGCTGGTCGTTGATGAATCCCGATGACATGTAATAGACGCCGTTCTGGAACACACACAAATGCATGGCGATGTTGATGCCGTTCAAGTTCTGTATCGCAGCCAGGTCCATGGAAAAGTCGATCGCAGCAATCGCCCCGTTTACCGCTGGGTTGTACACCGCACCATTCCGAAGGTGATAACTCACCATGATGTTTGTGAAATTGTTGTGATTTATGCGCCGATACTCGCCCCGATTCCCGCCGCTGGAAACCCCAAACGCCGTCGGCGCATCCGCCTGGCCCGTAAAAAAATAGCCCGCCAGATTCCAATCCGCGTTATTGAACACACCATCGGAAAACGAAACATCCGCCGCCGCTCCCGCCGCAAGAATCCCGCACAAAGCGCATGAAACAATAAAAGCGTGAGTCCGCATACTTTCTCCTCGGCCAATTGCCTGCCTTCCGGCTCTGGTCCGATGCTAACCAAACACCCCTCCCAAGGTCAACAAAAATCCGTCCCAAACCCACCCTCAAACCCCTCAAAAACCAGCCAATTCCGCCCAAATTCCCACTCTGTTGTCTTTTGCATACCCCCCGGATATCATGGCCCCTTTGAAAGTCAGAGTTTGCGCGTCACACCTCTGCTCGGTTCGGCTACGTTTGGCCTGATCGGAATCCCGTTGACGATTCGAAAGGCCACTCAATGGCAACCGGCACTGTTTCAAAGTTCATGGACAACAAGGGTTTTGGATTCATCACGCCCGATGACGGCGGGAAGGATCTCTTTGTCCACCACACCGACATCAAAATGGATGGCTACAAGAGCCTGAGCCCCGGCCAGCGCGTCAAGTTCGACGTCGCTCAAGAGGCAAAGGGCCCCAAGGCCTCCAATGTGACGCCAGCCTAATCGCTGTCGTGAACGAAAAGACCGCCGGCCGCAAGTGAAAACTCGCGGCCGGTTTTCTTTTTGCCCCAACTCCGTCGTTCCTGCGAAAGCCGGAACCCAGCGGCGAAATAATCAGCGTCATCTGCCAACAATCGCAACTCGTTCCTCACGCCGCCGCTCGCAACATCTCCACCGCCCACACCGGCGTGTTCTCCAGATACGCCGCAATATGCTTGCGCCGCGTGATGTAATACAACGCCATCCCCCCCTGCGCAAACACGCTCGCCAGAATCACCAACCCGTAAAACCCCAGCGTCACGGCCTTCTGAATGTTCGCAATCGGCTCCAGCGTCGCAGCCATATCGCCGCCCGCTGCCAGGTACTCATCGTACATCCCCGGCGCCGTCATCGCCGCGTAAATGCTCCACACCGCATACACGATGAGCACCGCCGAAAGCACAACCTGATTAATCGCCAATCGCTTCGGCGCATCCAGATCAAATCGCCGCAATGCCGTCGCCCCCCGCAACTCGATGATCGCCGATGCCGTCAGTGCCGCGCCCAACAAGAACGACACCAGGCTGAAAATGCCCATCAACATCGTCAATCCGCCGAACACCCCGCACGTCCATCCGCTGAACGTCGCCGCCTTCGCCGCCTTCGTAATCTTTCTCGCCTGCTGTTTGGCCAGCGTAATCGCCTGAATCTGCTCCGCCTGATTCCCCTGCAACGTCGAAACCCTCACCCCCTGCATTTCCGCCGCAGATTCCAACACTCCTCCAATAGGTCCCGCGATGCTCATGCCGCTCTGATCGGCGCATTTCACCTCCACCGTTCGCACCACGCCCACCCACCGCCGCAGGCAATTCCCCATCCTCCATCGCCAACCCCCTTCCTTCACCATTTACCACACCCGATAACCCGCACCACTCGCCATCTCCCATATCATGTCCGCATGGCGAAGGACCGCATCATCTCCACCGCAGCACAGCAGTCCGATGATCAACCCGCCTCCGTCGCCCTTCGACCCAAAACCATGGGCGAATACATCGGCCAGCGCGATCTGGTGGAACGCCTCTCCATCGCCCTTCAAGCCGTACGAGAACGCAACGAACCCATGGAGCACGTCCTCCTGCACGGTCCCCCTGGACTCGGCAAGACCACGCTCGCTCACGTCATCGCGCAGGAAATGGGCACCCGCGCTTACGTCACCTCCGGCCCCGCGCTCACCAAAGGCGCAGACCTCGTCGGCACGCTCACCAAAATGCAGCCGCACGACATCCTCTTCATCGATGAAATCCACCGCCTCCCCGCCGCCGTGGAGGAATACATCTACCCCGCGATGGAAGATTTCAAGATCGACTTCACCCTAGACAGCGGCATGCACGCCAAGGTCATCACCTACCACCTCAAACCCTTCACCCTCATCGGCGCCACCACTCGCGCCGGCCTGCTCACCGGTGCTCTGCGCAGCCGCTTCGGCATCACCCATCACCTTCAGTTCTACAGCGAAGAA
>CAZWJR010000111.1:0-9210 GCA_964634655.1 uncultured Isosphaeraceae bacterium
CGAGTCAAGAATCCAACCAATTGAAGCCCCAACGGCGCGCGCAAACTACACCACCTCACCTCCAAAAACGACCCCTCCCCTGGTCGTTCTCACCGTTGCCCTTCCCCATCTGCGAAATCTGCGGATTCTCTCTCCCACAAACCCCACGGCCCGTCCCCCAAATCATCAATCGAAATTCACCCCTCGCCCCTCAAATCACCAAATCGCCAGATCACCAGATCACCAAATTCCCCTCTCGCCGCGCGTACAATCCCCCACCTTCCACCCCCCGCCTCACCACAAAAGGACCTCCATGCCACTAACCGGAAATCGTGATCAAAGTCATCGGAGCGTCCTTCTCGCCGCACTCCTCAATGTCCTCACATGGGCCGGCTCCTCCTCCGCTTTCGCTCAATCCACTCCACCCGAAACCGCGCCTTCAGAAAAAACCGCCGCCGCCCAACCCGCCGATAAACCCGCTGACATCGCCAAGGGCTCGCCTTACCTCCGCGTCACCGAGAAGAAAGGCAAGTGGATCGCTCTGGAAATTGCCTCCCACGATTTCGCTCCCGTCGATAAGCCCGGCCCACGTGTCGGCCTGGTTGCCGTCGCCCACATCGCCGATCGCTCCTTTTACCAGTCCGTCGCCAAACTGCTTGAAGAGTACGACGTCGTTCTGTTTGAATCCGTCAAACCCCCTGGCACCGGCGGCACACCCGATGTTGAAAGCGGCGCCACCGATGCCCAACGCATTGACATCACCAAAGCCGCCATGCAATTCGTCGGCGGAATGATCGAAGCATTTCACGCCCAGAAAAAAGAATACCCCGCCGATCTGAAATCGCTCGAACAATTCGCCACAGAAAAAGATGTGCGCCTGGCGCGCTTCCTCAACGCCGCTCTCACCGATGGCTGGGGTCACAACCTGATCTACGAGCGCACCAAGATCGAGCCCGCAAAAGCAGATTCGCCGGCCACAGATCTTGCGCACGATGCCGGCGCACAAGATGCCGCCCACGCCACCCCCGCCAAACCCGCCGAACAATACACCTACAGCCTCATCAGCCTCGGCGCCGATGGCAAGCCCGAAGGCGATGGACCAAACACCGATCTCGCCCTTGCCGATCAGCACCCGCCCGACCCCATGGTTCTAAGCAAGGAAGATGGCTTGCAAAGCCAGTTGGCTGGCGCGCTCGGTCTGCAGTTCCAACTCGATTCCCTGCCATACGACAAGGCAAACTGGCGCTGCAGCGATATGGCCATGGATGAAGTTAACCGACGCCTCACCGCGAAGGGTCTGGACTTCGGCATGATCGGCGGCACACTCGCCGGTTCATCCCTCCCCGCCAAACTCATCAAACTTTTCCTCGGCTTCATGAAAATGGCGGATCAATTCATGGAAGGCGCGATCGCTGACACCTTCAAGGTCGTCATGATCGAACTTCTCGGCGATCCCAAAGTCCTCGACTCCGGCATGGAACAACTCGGCTCCGGCTTCGGCGAGGTCATCGTCGATGACCGCAACCAGGTCGTCATTGATGACCTCAAACGCCTCATCAAACGAGAGCCCGGCGTCAAATCCGTCGCCATCCTCTACGGCGCAGCGCACATGACAGACATGTCCAAGCGTCTGGAAGAACAACTCGGCTACAAGCCAATGGGCGAAGATCACATCCGCTGGATGCAAGCCATCAAAGTCGATCTCACCCAATCCAAGATTTCCGCTTCAGATATTGACAGCGTGCGCAGCATGATGAAACAAATGTTGCGACAGCAACTGAAGAAGAAACGGTAGAAGGGAATTCACACCCGCATCACGGGCACGGCGCGTGGGTGTAGGTCGCGTTGTTGGCGCTGTCGATCCACAGCCGCTGATCCGTCAATCCCTGCAGCGACTGCTGATCAAGATGACCATCCGCATAGAGAACCGCAGCCGTTCCGGTGTGGCGAGTGATCGGGACGTACACATCGCCCGAGCCCAGAATACTGATCTTCTGGTTGCCACCCTGCGCCGGAATTGCCCACTTGGGAGTATCCATGGAAGGCGGCATGATCAGATGCGCTCCGAATTCATAATCCTTGAACGGCCCGACAGTACTGCCGCTGCCGCTGGAAACCATCGTGGACGAACAGAATGTAATGAGTTGCGACGACCGTTTGATTTGCCCGATCGTGGTAGGTATGGCAAGAGGCCCGACGACGTTGGCGCCGACCTGGCCACAGTGATCGTAGAACATGTAGCGCGGCGTCTGAATGGTCTGGCCGCTGTCGGTGATGGCCAGCATGCGCCAGTACCCGCCGATGTAGAAACCGTTGTAGCCAAACGCAGGTTGCTCGGCGACCTTGAGCGCGCGTTCCGGATCGCTGGAGATGCCATCAAACGCAAACTCCGTATCGCCTTCATCAACGTAGCCACGGATGAGATCATGCGAGTAATCAAGGTAGGACATCAGCCGCCACGTCCACGGCCCCGCGACGTTCAAATCGTTGGCGCCATAACCGGGAGCAGGTGGAATGGCCACGTGATCCGCAAATTCATACTTGACGCCCCAGCCCTTGGACGTGCCAAGCACGCGCGGGGCCTGCACGGCGGATTCCATATAGCCGGGCAGGGCCGCATCGTTGTTGCTGTTTGAGTAGAGCAGCCACGCGGTGCCGACCTGCTTGAGCGCGTTCATCTCGGATGATTTGCGAGATTTGCGCTTGACGCCGCCCAGAGCCGGGAGCAAGAGGGCCAGGAGCAGGCCGATGATGCTCACGACAACGAGCATTTCAACAATGGTGAAGGCTTTGGTGGATTTGCGAATTGAGAACATGGGAAGTCCTTTGCGTACGAGACGATCCGCTCATCCGACAGGATTATACGCCGGAAAACCGTTGGAGAGGGCAGAAATTATCGAATTGCCGGGAGTTGCCGGGTGCAGAGTGTGAAAGCCTCCGCTGCGAGCAAATCACGACCGCCCCACCGTCACCTGTTCCACCTTGCGGCCAGCGATTTTCTCGACGCCGGAACCAAGTTCGCCGATGGGATCAGGTGGCACAATCTGCACTTTCTTCTGGCCGAGTTTGACCTCACCACTGCGGACCCGGTCCTGGAAACTGCGGCATTCGGTGAGCAATCGCTCAAGAATCTCTTCTTCCGGCACGTTGGCGATCTTCTCGCCCTGCACATAGATGATGCCGCGACGATCACCGGCAAAGACGGCCACATCCGCGCCTTCCGCCTCACCCGGGCCATTCACCACGCAGCCCATGACAGCAACCTTGATCGGCACCTGGATTTCATCCTTCAGTTTCTTGCGCACTTCCTGCACGAGCGTGAAGAGATCAACTTGAATGCGACCGCAGGTCGGGCATGCGATGAGTTCCGCCCCGATGCGGTCTCGCAGGCCCAGGCAATAGAGCATCTCCAATCCGTCTTCAACTTCGTAGATCGGATCAGATGCGTAACTGATGCGAATCGTGTCGCCCACGCCGTTGGAAAGCAACGTGCCCAGCGCCACCACGGAACGGATGCAACCGGTCTCCTTCGGCCCAGCGTGAGTCACTCCCAGATGCAGCGGATAATCGAACCGTTTGGAAATCTCCGTGTAGATATCGATCGTAAGTGCCGGGTCCATCGACTTGGCGCTGATGCAGATGTCGTAGAAATCCTTCTCGTGAAAAATGTCCACGTACTCTTCCAGTTTGGCAATCATGAGCGCCAGCAGATGGCCGGATCTGTGCCCTGCAAAGTACTTGCCAAGTTCTTCCATCCGCTTTTGCTTGTCCTTGCGCTCGATGATGGAGCCTTCGTTCACACCAACACGGATGGGCAGACCGCGATCTTTGCAGGCATCAATAACGGCGTTGACCTGATCACGGTCAGAAATGTTGCCGGGGTTCAAACGAATTTTGTGCACACCCGCTTCCACGGCTTCCAGCGCACGCTTGTAGTGAAAATGGACATCCGCCACGATGGGTACGGTGGTTTGCTTGAGGATTTCCTTGAGTGCCTCGGTGTCCTTGCGCTCCGGCACAGCAACCCGCACAATATCCGCGCCAGCGGCAGCCATGCGGTTGATCTCCGTCACGCACTTGTCAATCTCGTGGGTGTAGCCTGCTGTCATCGTTTGCACAGCGACGGGAGCGGGCGTTGTGCCTTCAAGTCCGCCGCCGATTTTGATGATGCCGGTGCGCGAGTTTCCGAGTTTGATCTGTCGAGTTGGACGCCGGGATTGCATGGAGTGGATTGTATGGATGGCGGCGAAAGGTTCCAAATGACGATTCGCGCGGCAATTTAGGGAAGCTGCCCTACTGCAATCGCAAGATTCGGAGGATAAAATGACCGATGCTCGCGAATTGTGTGAGAAAGTTGTGTATGAAGTGGGAACATGTCGAGATCAGATTGACTTCAAAAATTATTCGCTATACTCCATCCTTGACATCGCGTCACGGAGGAAGATCGCGCGATGAGCACTGATCACCGAATACGGAGAAAAGATGCCGATGCTTCAGAATCAATCGCATGGATGTGATTTGCTTGAACGTGAAGTTGTGACGATTGAAGTGCCGTGTGCCGATAGTGGCGAGGCATCAGGGATCGATGCGACGCCGCAGCAGAAACAAAATGCAGAGCGTTTGCTGCCCAGTGTGATGGTGAAGCGTCCATCGCAGCAGGACATGCTGGGCTCATTCCGCAAACTGCGAGCGGCACGCGCTACCGCTTCCGAATCAGAATTGGTGATTGAATCCGTTGCCTTGGCAACCGATGAACGATCCCTTCAATCAGCGATCTGCCGCGCCGGCGAATAACCCATCATTCAGAAATGCAGCGAGCAGGACCGCCGGAGGGGCGGCCCTGCGCTGCATCTGAATGGTGTGCCGAAAGTCCGTTGGGGAAGATTTGGTTGATGCGATACAATCTCCTCGTGAGCCCCACGACGACGATGCCCGCCTCCTCTCAACATTCCCACCATGCGGCCCTCGCGGCATCGACCCCGTCGAACCGCGTTTTTGACGCCGTGGCAGAGGAGATTGAGCGGGATTTGGCGCAGCGGCTCGCCAATGCCGAACTACCGGAAAACCTCCGATCCGCCGTGCAATATTCCGCGCTCAACGGCGGAAAACGCCTGCGTCCCGCGCTGACGCTGCTCGGCTGTGAGGCGGTTGGCGGCAATCGGCAAGAAGTTCTCGCCCCCGCTGCCGCCATCGAACTGATCCACTGCTTCAGCCTGGTGCATGATGACCTGCCCGCGATGGACGATGACGATTTGCGACGCGGCAAGCCAACGCTCCACATTCACACGGGAGAGGCCATGGCAATTTTGGCTGGCGATGTCATGGTCTCGCTGGCGTTTGAATTCATCGCAGTCTGCGGACTGGAGCCCAAGCGAAGAACCGCTCTTGTTGGCGAATTGGCCAAAGCCACAACCGCCATGATCGCTGGACAAGTGCTGGACACCGTCGGCGGTTTCACCGATCCCAAACAAACTGAACTCGATCGCCTGCACATGGTTCACCGCAGCAAGACTGGAGCGCTGCTCCGCGGTGCCTGCCGCATGGGGGCCATCGGCGCCGGCGCGACCGAACCTCAACTGAACGCTTTGACACAATTTGGAGAGGCTATGGGCCTTATGTTCCAGATTGTCGATGATTTATTGGACGTGACGCAGACGGCTGAACACACCGGCAAGGCGACGGGTAAGGATCAGCAGGCAGGCAAGTTGACGTTTCCCGGTTTGCTGGGAATTGAAGGTTCCCGCAGGGAAGTGGCCCGCTTGCAGGAGGCTTCGCTTGGTGCGATTGCAACATTGGGGGCAGCCGCACAACCGCTACGAGATTTGTGCGTGGCAATGGCGGTGCGAACAAAGTGAGCGTACCCTAAATGCTTCTAGAAGAGGCGTGAAAGAGACCAAAAACGGTATGGAACTGAAACTGCTCCCACACATCAAAGGTCCGGCTGACCTCAAAGCCCTATCGGTGGACCAACTTCCGCAGGTTGCTGCCGAGATTCGTCACGCCATCTGCGAGCAGATCAAGAAGACCGGCGGGCACTTCGCTCCGAACTTGGGTGTGGTGGAATTGACCATCGCCTTGCACTACGTGTTTGATTTTGGACACGATCGCTTGTTGTTCGATGTCGGCCACCAGTGCTATCCGCACAAGTTGCTCACCGGCCGATTGCCGATGCTGGACAAATTGCGAACCCGTGAGGGCATGGCGGGGTTTCCCGAGCCGCGCGAATCTGAATATGACCTCTTCAGCGTTGGTCACGCAGGCACGGCGATCTCAACCGCTGTCGGAATGGCGCGCGGCGACACGCTTCGGCATGAAGGCTTTGATCCCCAAACCAATCCAAAAGGTCGCCGCGTCGTTTCGCTCATCGGCGATGCATCAATTGTTAACGGCGTGGCGATGGAAGGCCTCAACAACGCGGGAACGCTCAAGCGGCAATTCCTGGTTGTGTTGAATGACAACGGCATGTCAATCGCCAAGCCACAGGGCGCGGTGGCCGCGTACTTTGACCGCGTGCGAGTGAATCCCGCGTATCGCCACATGAAGCAGGCGGCCAAGGATGTGGTCCGAAATCTGCCGGGCGGATCGCTCATTGAAGGCATGTACCATCGGCTTGGCGAGATCGCGAAGGACGCAGTCACCGAAGATGCGTGGTTTGAAAAATTCGGCCTGCTCACCGTGGGACCGATCGATGGCCACGACTTGCGCAGCCTGATCGACATGCTGATTGAAGTGAAGAATTTCGACAGCCCCATGGTGCTGCACGTTCACACGATCAAAGGCAAGGGTTTTGAACAGGCTGAAAGCGATGCGTGTACTTTTCACGCGCCGGGGTCGTTCAAGATGGATGGCAGCCGCGTGGAATTGAAAGCATCCAGCCGCAGTTTCACCAGTGCATTCGGTGAAGCGATGATTGAACTGATGAGCCGCGATGAAAAAGTTGTCACCTGCACCGCCGCGATGCCTGATGGCACAGGGCTGAACAAAGTGCTGCCGCTGTTTCCGGGTCGGGCGTGGGACACGGGCATCTGTGAGAGCCACGCCATGGACATGATGGCGGGGCTGGCAAAGACTGGTTTCAAGCCGTTTTTTGCGGTGTATTCAACCTTTGTGCAGCGGGCGTTTGATCAGGTCTTTCAGGAAGTTTCGCTGCAAGGCCTGCCGGTGCGATTGTGTCTGGATCGGGCAGGGTTGGTGGGCGGGGATGGTGCGGTCCACCATGGTTTCTGCGATATCTCCATTCTGCGCGTGTTCCCCAAGGCTGCGCTGCTGGCAGCAATGGATGAGCCGAGTTTGATTGCTGGTTTGGAATTCATGCGGCAATACGAAGATGGCTTGAGCGCGATTCGCTATCCGCGCGATTCGGTTTCTGACATGTTCAAAGCACCCGGCACAACCTGCCCGCCGTTTGTATTGGGCAAGGCTCGGGCTTTGCGGGAACACGCCAAACCGGATATCGCAATTCTGGGTTACGGCGTGATGGCGATTGAAGCGATGAAGTCTCTTGATCACCTCAATGGCCACAGCGAATACAAGGTGAACGTGTACGATGCGCGTTTCGCCAAGCCGGTGGATCGAGAACTGATCAAATCACTGTTGGAGCGAAACATTCCCATTATCACTGTGGAAGACCACACTCGCACCGGCGGGTTTGGTTCCTGCGTCGCCGAGGCTGCGATTGAAATGGGCATGGATGCACGACTGATCACGCGCCTGGGCCTGCCGGAGAGTTGGGTGTATCAGGACGAACGCAAATTGCAATTGGCGGAAGTGGGGATTGATGCGCCGAGTATTGCACGGGTGGTACGGGACGTGCTGGATGCGCAGCCGATGGAACTGGTGACGGTAGCGACGAAGGTTGGGCACGCGGTGAAGCCGTAAGCACAACCGGCTTGATCAAACGCATCCGCTTTGCCGTATCGCCTCAATGCAAATCTGAATGTGCTGTGTGTCATCGACGCCCGCAACCGGGCCGAGTTCCGCAATTCCCTTCTTGATATCCTCCCGTGAAACCGCTGCTGCGAATGCTTTGTCCTTCAGTTTTTTCTTGACGCTGGAAGGCTCCAGATCCGCGATGCCGTTCGGCCGCACCTTGCCGCAGGCCACAATGAAACCCGCAAGTTCATCCACCGCAAACAGGGCCTTCTGCATTGGTGTAAGGCGTGGCGTGCCGCTGTATTCCGCATGACCGAGAATGGCGTTGATGATTTCTTCATCGACGGCGGGGCAATTTTCGCGCAGGTGTTTCACTCCAACGAAAGGGTGCTCTTCTTTGGATGGATGTTTTTCGTAATCGAAATCATGAAGCAGGCCGCAGACGATCCATCGATCTCTCTGATTTGGCTCCAGTCGATCAGCATACGCCCCCATGCATGCCGCCACGCACTCCATATGAACGCGCAGCGCGGGGTTGGGCGTCCACTCGTGCATGAGTCGGCGGGCATCATCAATTGTCATTTCTGCATCGTACCCACGGCGGCTCTCAACCGCAGATGGCGACGAATGCAGCGCCGTCCCACGAAACGCTCCGTCAGCCGTGCGCCGACAATGATGCCAAGGCTCACAACAAGCCAGAGGCAATCGTAAGGAAGCAGCCAGCGGTACGAGCCAAAATCCACAACGATCTTGATGATCATTCCGATGACAGCCACTGCACCCAAGGTGTATGCCGGCAACACAGCATGCAGGAGCAATGCCAGCCAAAGCCCCTCCCTGCTTCCGAATTTCCGCCAGACAAAAACAAGCAGCGCCACCCATCCGCCACTGATCAGAAGCATGAGCACATAGAACACCGCATCCGGCGGTGTATCGTTCCGATAGACAATGACCAGGGCGATGAGCGAGAACATCGAAGCAAGAAACCCCCATGCCAGCGGCAGAGCAAGCGTGTTGTAGAGAGGAGCCCGGTACCACGGACCGCGCCAGTGGGATGCGACGAGCGAGGCGATGTTGGCGGGATTGCCACATTCCGGACAAATGACAATCTCGCCGGGCAATCCGCGCAGGCTGTACTGGCATTCCGGACAAACCAGTTCATCCTGGATTTGCGCTGCGAGTTGTTCGCCGGCTTGCGTCACCGCCGGATTGTCGCGATGGCCTTCGACAACGACAAGCCGCGATCGGTGCGAAAATGCCCTTCGTTGGTGTTTCCAGAGCATTGTCATGCAGAGATAGCAGCCGTTGACTGCCGGCCGATGTCGCTGGAGACGGCGTCAGGTACCCGAAGGATCGGAC
>CAZWJR010000112.1:0-9180 GCA_964634655.1 uncultured Isosphaeraceae bacterium
TTTGCAGGGAAAAATTTCTGACAAAATTTGATTTTTGAAGTTTTGGGCTACCCCTCACTGTGCGCGCGTGAAGGTGAGGTGGAGTTCCGGTGGGGGTTGATTGGAGTAGAGAAGGCCGGCAGAGACGCTGGCCCCGCGCGGGTGCGGTGGTTGGGTTGCGTTGTATGGTGCCGGCCCGGGGTGAAAGAAAAAGAGCGAAGCATTTGCTTCGCTCTTGGGGAACTTTGGTTTTCCTACCCTTGCGTTACTGTCGCAGCAGGGCCAGTACGTTCTGCGCGGAAAGGTTGGCGGTGGCGAGGACCGAGGTGCCTGCCTGGCTCAAGATTTGGGCGCGGGTGAGGGCGGCGGTTTCTGTTGCGAAATCGGCATCGCGGATCTGGGATTCGCTGGCGGTGATGTTTTCATACCCGATCTGGAGTGAGCGGATGTTGGTCTGGACGGTGTTGCGTTCAAACGCGCCGAGGCGGCCACGGAGGACGGAGATATCGGTGATGGCGGCATCAAGCACCTGCGAGGCGCGGGCGGAGGATTGTGTTCCGCCGGTGATGGCGTTGGCCTGGCCGGACTTGATGGAATCGAGGAAGTATCGGACATCTTCGATGGTGGTGCCGCCGATTCTGCTGGCGGCGATGGATTGCACGCCGAAGCCGACCTGCTGCGTGGCGGAGATGGTTGGGCCGAGTTGGAAGTTGACGCCGCCGCCGACGAGGTTGAAGTTCTTTTGCACGCCGGTGACGTTGGCGAAAGCAGAGGTGAGGGAGAGGGCGATGCTTAGGGCTGGCGTGTTGAGGGAGATTTCCAGGCCGTGGCCGTAGGCAAGGGAGCCATTGACGAGTGCGGTGACATCGCGGCCGGCATCGCGCTGGACGATGTTGCCGTTCTGCGCATCGGCGACGGAGAAGAATGCGCCGCCCTCGCCGATTTTGCGGACGGAGACGAACTGGTTGGAGCCATAATCAACGGAGTTGAAGGTGAGGCCGCTGGACTGATCTGTAGCGCTGACGAGTGTGGCGTTGACGCCTGTGGATTCCTTGACGAGATTGACGGCGGCGACGACGTTGGCAAGGGTTGTGCCGGAGACAAAGGAAAGGGTTTGCACGCCGCGATTGCCTGCGATTTCGATGGTGACACTGCTGAGGAGGGAGCCGACGGCGCCGGTTGTGTTGCCGGAGAGGAAGAGGCTGGCGGTTTGTGCGGAACTGACGACTTCCACCTGCACGGGGAGGGTCGCCTGGTTGCCGAATTGAGCGCCGAAGATTTTTGTGCCGGCGATGGCGCTGGTGGCGATGCCGGAGGTTTGGTATTCCAGCGAGCCGTTGAGGAGTTGGAGGCCGGCGAAACTGGCGGTGTTGGAGATGCGCGTGATGGATTCGATGGCGCTGTCGATCTGCAACTGGTTGGCGGCAATTTCCTCCGGGCTGACGCCGCCGGTGTTTGCGGCCTGCACGATGAGGCCTTTGACGGAGTTGAGGAGGTCTGCGACTTCCGCGAGGTAGCCTTCGGTGGTGGCGATGACGGAGCTGGCGCGCTGGGAGTTTTCGATGGCCTGATTGAGGCCTTTCATTTCGCTTCGGAGGCGTTCGGAGACGATGAGGCCTGCTGGGTCATCGGCGCCGCGATTGATGCGCAGACCGGTGGAGAGCCTCTGGAGCCTGACGGTGAGGTCTTCCGAGGTTTTGCTCAGGTTGCTCCTTGAGATAAGCGAAGCGATGTTGGTGTTGATGCGAGTCATGGTGCAATCCTCCTTGATTGCGTGTTGCGGAGATCGAGCGGACCGGAATGGTGCGGGTGAGCGGAGTTATTGGCGGGAACGATCGAGCCTGGCGGTAAGGATGAGGATCATGCGGTTTCGCGTTTGGGGGTTGTGCCGTTGAGTTTGGCGGCGGGCGCGACGGGACGCCCGTTGCTGCTGCGCTTGTGGAGATCGTTGACGCGGAGGGAATTGAGATCGTTGCCGCCGAGGCAGGCAGCCTGTTCGTTCTCTTTTTTGATGGCGTCGTAGATTTCCTTGCGATGGACAGCGACGTGAGCCGGCGCTTTGATGCCGATGCGAACTTTGTCGCCTCGGATGTCGACGACGGTGAGTTCGATGTCGTCGCCGATCATGATTGTCTCATCACGCTGTCGTGAGAGTACCAACATGCGTTGGCTCCTTCCGTGGAATGCCGGGTGAGCGGCGAAAGAGGCGTCCGTGCCTCGAGAGAAAGTACTTAGTGCTGAGTGCTGAGGACTGAGTGCCTATCAGGCTGACATTGCCTTTGCGGTTTCGCTAAGGCGTACGATTTCGTGGCGAGTGGCCCATCGCTTGTCTGCGAGGACCAGTTGCATGGCTTTCTGGTTCGTGAGGTTGATCACGAGGGGGCCTTGCAAGTTGGCGGTGAGTGTCTGGCTGTATTTGTTGACGATGACGAAGACCTGGGCGTCATCGAGTGATGAGAGGCCGAGTTCTTCCATCTGCTCGCGGCGGATGCTGGCTTCAAAGCCGCTGACCCAGAGGGTGGGATCAGTGACGACGAAGGCGAGTTCCGGCGATTCCAGTGACTGGAGCCAATAGAAGACGCCTTCATCGTTCGGTTGAAGGAGTGCGAAGGATTTGTAGCTTGAGAAGCCAAGCAATCCCGCGGGGAATGTGATGATACGTTTTTCGTCGAGGTCGACGACGCCAAAGCGTGTGGTCTGCACGTTCATGAGAATTACCCGCCGAGGCGGGCTCCAACTTCCATCGGCCAACCATTCCATGGTCTGGTCGCCCTCGACTCCAAGGGCGTCCGTTTGACCTCCTGTCGGGATCGCCGCCTGGCCGGAAGGAGGCGACCCTATTGAGTGATTCGCGACCACTCCTTACTTGAGAAAATCGAGCAACGACATTGACTGGGTTCTGCCGGCGGTGATGAGGGCCGCCTGCAGTTGCTGCTGGAGGCCCGCAAACCGTACGGCGGCTTCGGTGTAATCAAGGTCCTGAACCTGGCTTTTCAAACTGGTGTCCTGAATCTTGAGATCTGTTTCGCGCGAGGCGGCGTCTGTGACGCGCCGGGTGCGGACGCCGACATCGGCTCTGGTCATCGCCAGACGGCTGATGTCTGCTTCAAACTTTTCAGTTGCAACGGATATGCCACGCTCATCGTTGCCCAGCAGGGCGTCGCGGAGGGCCATGAGATGTGAAAAGACGCTATCAACGGCAACCTTTGCGCGGTCCTGTCCGGTAAGTGTTGCGCCGGTGAACGAGCCAAGAATGCCGAGATCGCTGGCGGCGAAGGAACCGTTCTGTGAAACGACGGCGGTGCTGCCCGCGCCACCGTTGGTGGTATCGGTGAGCGTGAGGCCGTTGCCTGTGGTGGCCAGGCCGGCCTGGAACTCGACGGGTGTGATGCCTGCGGCGGCGGCGGCGGCGTTGATCTGGTCGAGCGCGTCCTGAACGGTCTGGACGTTCTCCAGATCGACATCGAAGGAACGGCCATCTTTGAGTGTGATTTTGAAATCGACGTCGCGGGAGGGATCGGGCAGGCCGGTGACGGGATCGACGCCGCCGGTGGCGATGTGGACGCCCTGGCCGTTGTTGAAATCAGAGAGGAGAGTTTGGGCGGAGAAGGAACGCACGCCGAGCTCTGTGGCGGTGTTGCCGCCGACTTCTGCGATGCTCATTCCGGTGGAAGGGCTGCCGGAGAGTTCATTGATGAAGTTGAGGCGATCGCCGTTGGTGTCTGTGGAGGAGACCTCGACGCGGATGCCGATTTTGAGTGCGGCGACGCGGTTGACGACATCCTGAACGGTGACGGCGGTGGAGAGATCGAGATCGCGAGTTTGGCCGCCGTTGGAAAGGCGGATTGTTCCCAGAGGGACGGTGACGCCATTGAGGGAAGAGAGTGCGGTTTGACCGGTGATGCGTGGATTGAGATCAGAACCGACACCGCCGGCGATGGCGAAGGTGGTTGCTATGCCGAGGTCTGCAGCGGCTGCAGGAGAAGATACGTCGCTGATGGTGATTGCGACGGTGTTGTTGGCGATGGCGAGGCGATTGCCGGTGGCGGGATCGATGGCGACGGTGGCGGTTGGATCGACGGTTTGGATGGCGGTTTGGATAAGCGATGCGACATCGCTGATTTTGTGAGCGGTGGTGAGATCGACGGTGATATCGGTGCCGCCGACGTTTACGTTGACAGAGCCGAGGGTGATGCCGAGACCGCGTGCACCACGGAGATCGGAGAGGCGGGTGTCGGCCACCATGATGGGATCAAGGTCGCGCTGGCCCTGGACACGGGCGCTAAGTGCGCCGAAAGCGGCGGAACCTGCGGTGGTAATGGGGATTGTGCGGGACTGGCCAAGGTCAGTGACCATGCCGGTGCCCTGACCGCGGTACTGGAGCCGGCCGATGAGATCGGCGAATGGGGCCTGGGAAGTGTTGCTTCCGCCGAACAGATACATCTGCTGATACTGGGAGTTCCCGATGCGGACCATCTCGGAGAGCATGGAGTCGATGACTTGTGCCTGGCTGGCGCGAGTTTGAGCGTCGCTGCCTGCGCCGATCTGGCTTAGGCCGATGGATTTGGCTTCGAGAAGAATGTTGGATGCTTCGCCGAGGGCGGCGTCGGAGGTGTTGAGGACGGATTCAGCGTGAGAGAGATTGCGGAGGCGCTGCTCGCGGCGTTCGAGGATGTCATCAAGCACGCCGATGGTGCTGGCGGAGATGGCGTTGTCCGACGGGCGATTGACGAGACGGCCGGAGGCCATTTGGATTTGCGCGTTGAGAAGGCGCTGGCTGGTGCCCTGAATTGAATTGAGAAGTATCTGCGAACTTAGCAGATTGGGCACACGGGAGAAGTTGGAGGGGATGTTGGTCATGATTTCACCTCACCCATTACGCGATGGACAAGAGCGTTTTGAAAGTTTCATCGATGACGTTGATGAACTGGGCGGCGGCCTGGAATTGGCGCTGGAAAGTCAGAAGGTTGACGGACTCTTCATCGAGCGACACGCCGGAGACCGCCTGCACCTGTGCGCTAAGACTTTCGGCGACAAGGGTGGAGGATTCCACGGCGGAATTGGCGGCGTTGGCCTGAACGGCGATGCGGTTGACGGAGTTCTGCCAGAGTTCGCGGATGGTTCTGCCGCCGAGATCGTTCAATCGTGTTTCCTGAAGGTTGGCGATGGCGAGGGCGGTGGTGTTTGAGCCGGCGACGTGTCCGCCACCGGCGGCGAGGAAACCGGGATTATCGATGACGACCTGATTCACGCTCATGTCGGTGGCGTTGGAGCCGGTGAAGAAAGTGTTCACACCCAGGGCGGCGAGTGCGCCGCTGCTGTCATCGGAGAAACTGATTTCATAACCCGGGGCGGCGTTGAGGGTGAGTTGGCCGCTGGTGCCGGTGCCGGCGGTGACGTTGGGAACACCGACGACGTTGTTGATCTGATTGACCAGATCGTTCATGGACATGGAGTTGCCATCGATGTTGATCTGATGGCTGGTGCGAATACCGGTTTCCGTGTTGGTCACGTGAACGAAGAAACTGCCGTTCTGAATCTGGTAAGGAAGGTTTGCGGCGGCGGAATTGAGGTTGGCGTTGACGTCTTTGGCACCGTAGGTGCCAGAGACGGACGTCATGCCGATGCGACCCTGTCCCTGTGAGTGAAGCCGATTGACCTGGAAAATGAGTTGTTTGGCGAAGTTGTCGAGGTCATCGATGGCGGGTCGAAGGGTTTGATCGCGCTGTTTGAGCAGGCCGCCGACGGTTCCGGAGTTGACGAGCAATTGTGTGCCATCGGCCTTGACGCGGACGGAGACTTCTGATTTGCCAGCGCTGGAGGAAGCGCGCAGTTCAAGCCCGCGCGAAATGCCGCCGAGGAGGACCGGTGTTGAGCCAACGAGAATGTCCACGCCGCCGTTGGAGTGCTCAATGGTGTTGACATCGACATACTGTGAGAGTTCATCGATGAGAAGATCGCGCTGGTCGCGCAGAGAGTTGGCCTGCCCCCCACTGCTTCCTTCGGCGACGGTGATCTGGCCGTTGACCTGTGCGATCTGATCAAGAATGCTGTTGGCTTTTTCGACGGTGGCGGTGAGGGAACGATCGACTTCCGTCAGAGTGGAAGCGTAGTCACGGCGAAGTGAGGAAATTCGACCGGCGAGACTGCCACCCTGCTGAATGACGACGTTGCGAACGGCGTTGTCATCGGGATTGTTAGCGAGTTCGGAAAAACTGTTGAAGAATGCGCTGAGATGGCTGGAGATATCGTTGTCGGAGAGTTCGTTCTGGAGGGTTTCGATGGTGGAGAGAAAGCGCTGATCGATGAGATCGCGGTTCTGCTGACCAAAGGCGTTGCGAAGGCGGGATTGGAGAGCGGAATCGAATTCGCGGCGGATGGCTGTGAGTTGAACGCCGTTGCCTGTCTGGGAGTATCGACCGAGGATTTCGCCCCGCATTGGGGACAAGTGCACCGACTGGCGATGGAAGCCGATAGTTCCTGCGTTGGCCATGTTGTTGCCGGCGACCTGGAGCGCGGCCTGACTGGAGGCGAGGGCCGACCTTCCGATTTGTAGTGCGCCGTTGAGACTCATATTAACTCTTGATGTCCACCATGGATTGGAGGGAAGTGCCGAGGGTGATGTTGCCACGGTGGCTGTACACACGGGCGCGGCTGAGTGCAGAGTGGACGGTCTGGACGATGCCGGTCATGTGGCGGCTCAAGGTTTCGGCGGCGTTGCGAACGATGGAGGATTGGCGGCGCAGTTCTGTGAGCGTTTCACGCAATTCTGCGGAGAGAGCGAGCAAGCGAGTTTGCAGAGGATCGGCGGCGACCATCGCGATCTCGCTGACCGGCAGCGGCTTTTCAGCCTTTGGACGTATGGCCTGGGTGAGGGCACCGATGAGATCAAGGCGGCGTTTTTCAATTTCCGCCATCATCTGAATGATCTTGTTTTCTTCTGCGCAGACGGTGGTGAGGGCGCGGATATCTGCGGTGCGGATGGATTCGCGTTTGCGGCTGACGCATTGGAGCAGACGTTTGTGGCCATCCAACTGGGCGCGGAGCAGGTGTTCCAAAGCAATGAGCATCGGCTCAATCGTCTGGGCTGCGTTTTGTTTGGGAGGGGCTGGCTTCATGCGAAGTGATCCACCTGGGGATTTACACTGGCGCTTTGGTTTCGCGAGAACTGGCTGATGACTCGATCGATGAGATTGAATTTGCCGGCTTTGGTGATTCGGTCGGCGAAGTGTTCATCAAGCATGGGTGAAAAGCGTTTCTCCACAGTGCTGGGCGCGAAGGGGCCAGTGGCCGGCCGAAGGGGTGAATCGTGCATGGAAGCCAGTGCGGGCTGCACCAGCGCGGAGGAGACCAACCTGGTTGCGGCATCGCGGAGTTGAGCGGTGCGCTGCTGGGGAGAGACAAAGGGATCGGCGGATTGCGTGAGCGCGGGAATGCGAGGCGGCGCGGTCACAGGAATGAACTTGTTCAGCGACGATGCGTTGATGGAGGTCATTGAGTCACAATCTCCGCATGCAGTGCGCCGGTTTTTTTCAGTTCGTAGATGATGGCGATCTGATCTGCGACGGGAACGCTTAGTTGCTTGAAGCCGTCCAACAATTCCACCAGTCTTGTTGAGTTTCGGCTTGTTTTCTCGGTGGTATCAATGCCCGTCCAGCGCGATGTTTCCAGCAGCGGTTGTTCGGGTGTGGGAACGGGCGGCGGAGTGATGCTTGTGATGGTCAAGCCTTTGTGGGTGATACCGACGGGACCAATCTGGACGTTGCCTGTGACGAGAATGATCCCCTGCTTCTCATTGATGACGATGCGGGCTTCGGTCTGAATGAGAGAGGGGTCGATGGGGATGGTCATGAGCGATGCAATGAACTGCGCGGGGCTCGCTCGATCGGCAGGGGGAAGCAGGATTTTGATGTTCTTGCCATCTTCGGCGATGGCGATGGCGCTGTAACCTTCGACGACAAACTCGTCGTTGATGGCACCGGCGATCATGGTGGCGACGGGATAGCCTGCGTATTGATCTTTGATGACGAGGGTCATCGTTCCGGATTTGGTAACGGGATTGGTGCGGATATCCTGAAGCATCTGGCCGCCATCGCGAATGATGCCGGTGCGAAGATTTGTGCCTTCGACGACGATGGCGCCTTCTGCGAAAGCGAGGGGGAGCAGATCTGGCGCTTCGGGCCGGGGAAGGCGGAGGGGAGAAACGATCAACCGACCGCCCGCGAGACTTTTGGCGTTGAAGAGGGAAGAGACGCTGACGTTGAGGCGATCGCCTTCGCGGACGCCGGTGGGCGGCACTTCCATGGAGACTTCCACGATGGCGTAGGCATCAGCCTTGGCAAGTTCCTGAAGATTGAGGACGGGGTTACCGAGGTTCTTGAGGAGTTCCGCGTAGGGGCGAGCGGCCATGAAGGAGTTCTTTGATTTGTCGCCGGTGCCGTTGAGGCCGATGACGATGCCCATGCCGGTGAGGACGTTGCGTTCCTGGCCCTTGATGCGGACGAGGTCTTGAATATCAGTGCCGAAAGCGGGTGTAAGAATTGCGCCGAGCGCAACTACCGCGCTCAAGGAAAGGTGGATATACGGCCAATTCACGGGCTTCATGCGGACCTCCTGTCCAAAAACCGTGGGAACGGATGGAATGAAGCAAAGGGTGGGCCATGGGATTTGCGATTGAAGATTGACGATTGACGATTGGTCAGGGGTGAGGTGGGATGGGATGATTGGTTGGCACACAACTTTGATGAAAACGGACGCAGCCAATTTGAGATTTGATCGCCTTGCAGGATTGGTGGGACCGGTGATTGTTTTTGCGTTGATGGTTTGGCTTGGAAGATGGACTGGGCGGGAAGCAGGAGCGTTGGTGGATGTGGTGTGGGTGCTGGGGACATCCGGGCCGTATGCATTGCTGTGGGTGGTTGCAGCAATTGGTTTGGGGTGGCCACTGCGGAGAGCGCTGGCGGGCAATGCGGGGGATGGGTTTGCGATTCAAATGGGATTGGGTGTGGCGGCGATGATGGCGCTTGATGAGATGCTGGGCACGCTGGGGCTGCTGCAGACTGGGGGATCGATTGGTGCGTGGGTATTGGTTGGCGCAGGTGTATTGTTTTTGGTTGTACAAGTGATATGGGAGCGAGCGGCGATTTGGGATCTGCGGATGCCGTGGATGGTTTGGTGCGCTTCGCCGGCGATTGCGGTGTT
>CAZWJR010000113.1:0-9099 GCA_964634655.1 uncultured Isosphaeraceae bacterium
GAGATATTGAATGTCGGGCGGGCCAGGGTTCGGCGGAGGTCTTCGCGACGCCGGGCCGATCTTGGGGATTGGCCGGTGCCTGATTTGGACTTTGTCAGTCTAAACATCCGCTTTGAACAATCTCCTGGGTGCAGTGCCGAGCAGATCTATCCCAACCGAACGATTTGAAGGGCCACAACTATATCGACCCGGTTCACGCCGAAAGAGAGTGGGTCCTGTAAGATGTGGTTTGAAGGCAAACGCCTTCGGTCCTCGATCTTGGGCGAGGCGGTCATCATATGCCGCCTTGCTTGGAAGCAACAGAAAACGCTACTTCGGCGTCAAAAACCGCATTATTCTTTCAAAAATGCGTATTGGTTCTGTTGGTCACGATCGCCGGATTGGGCTGTGAAGGCAAGTCCGAACGATTTCCCCGTTCTTCAAACATGGAGAAATCGATTGATGCCTTATCGGGAGCGCTCACAACCAGACCCTTTACGGTTTCAACTTTGCAGCCCTTGACGCCAGAGGAAGTCGGTCGCAAGAACGTCCTCAATGGCCAGGAGCAGGCTCGGATCGAAGCCTCGTTCCAACACTTGGGTGTGGGACATGCACTGGTGAATCCGCCGGTTCGCTCGGAGAAAGTGCGATGGTCGGATCTGCCTTTGGCCGTTCAGTACGCCGCTGATGATGCGGAAATGGTGGTGGCGCAGACAATCGAGCACGATTGGGGCATGGAATATCACCTTCGCACGATCGAAGACTTTCCCGCGACGCTCTTGGTGCGCCGGACTGCAGATGATCACATTTACACAGCCAGTGCCACCGTCGGCTTGTGGGAAGATCACTCAGATCGCGCTGCTGAATTACTCAACGCGCTGGACGTTCAAATGAAAGCCTTCGCGGGCAAACGGGCAATCCCGCGGAATTAGGCTCGAGCCAGCAGCGCGGCACCCAGCAGGCCCGCATCATCTTCCAGTTGGGTCAGCACGAGCCTGGCTTTGCGGCAACGAGCCGGGAAAACATCTTTTTCAAAACTGGATCGAACGCGCTTGAGGAACGGTGCCCCCAATGCCTCCGCTACGCCACCGCCGACGATGACCAAATCCAGCGAGAGCACCGTCACCCAATTGGCAATGGAGATACCCAGCAGGTCTGCAGCTTCATCGATCACCTGCACAGCCAGATTGTCGCGCTTGCGATAAGCCGCTGCGAGGGTTCGGGAATCCACAATTCCAGTCTCCTCGAATGCCGCACGCAGCATGGACTTTGAATGATTTTTCAGTCCCATTCCGACGGTCCGCGACATGCCGGTGCGGCTGCAGAAGTCCTCAACAATACGTCGGCCCTTCCGGCCTTCAGGAAAAAGAACCGTCTGTCCAACTTCGCCAGCCGTGAAAAGCGGGCCGTGATAGAGCCGATCGTCAAACACAAGCCCGCCGCCAACGCCTGTACCGAGCCAGACGCCAAGTACACTCGAATTGGGCTGTTTCTTCGCCTTGGATCTAATCGGCCGGCCTGCACCAAGTACGAATTCTCCCCACACGGCACCATTAACGTCGTTATCAACCACGACTGGCCGACCCAAAAGCCTGGAGAGCACGGTGCGAAGCGGCGCGTTCTTCCATCGCAGGTTCGGCGCATCCAGGACGATGCCGCGCGGAATGTCGATCGCTCCCGGCGCCGCAATCCCCACCGCATCAATCTGCTTTATCGAAACATCCGCCTCTGTGCACGCCGCCTGCACGCCTTCGGCAATGCGGCGAACGGTACGTGGAAAGCCCTCGTGGCCGAGTGTTTTTCGCCGATCTCGCCCGATGATTCGGTTGCGATGATCGACCACGCCGATTTGCATGTTCGTACCGCCCAGATCAATGCCGACAACAAAACGCGATGGAGCTTTCTTAGAGGAACGAGTCATGCGCGGCACTATATCACGCCGCTGCTTGGCCTATCGGCACGGTCCCCAACCGTTGATAACCGCCAGCAAATCGCCGACGTTTACTGTGCAATCGAACGTGATATCTCCGTGACAGTATGGCAGACAACCGGGGGGGCACGGTCCCCAAGCATTGATGACCGCCAGAAGATCGCCAACGCCCACCATGCCATCACCGCCCGCAGGGGCAACGTCTGCAATGCAAATTGGCTGTTCGCAGACATCCGGCAATCCATTGCGATTCAAGTCATTGGGCGATAAGGGGCGAAACGCAATGGAAGTAGGCGCGACAAGGCTGCTATCGCCTCGAACGAACGAACGCAGATATCTCCCCGTTGTAACGCCGTATTCAATTACTCGCACTTCCGAAGTTGTCCGGGCGGCAAAGACGTTGCCATTCGGCCCAATGGCAAGACTCCACGCCGCCGTCAACGGATAGTTGTCGTTGAACTGCCCCAGGAATGCGCCGGCTGAACTGTAGCGAGTTATTCTGTTGTCGCCACGGTTTGTGACCAGCAATTGACCGTTGCTAAGGAACGTCATCGCTCGCGCATCGTTCATATTGCCGATCGCTGCGGAGACAAATTCACCAATGAATACACCAGTTGCACCGTGGTATTGCAGGATGCGATTGCCATCGCTGATGACAAACAAGTTGCCGCCGGGACCAAAGGCGATATCTGAAGGCGAGTTCAGACCACCGAGGCCGGCCGGGACGAACACCCCCAACGCTGCACCAGTCGTGCCGTGGAATTTGAGAATGCTCGATACGCTTGCCACATAGAGATTGCCATCCGGTCCAAACGTCAGCGACGTTGGACTGTTCAAACCGCCAACGCCCGCGGCAACAAACGCGCTCGCAACTGCGGTATCGACATTGATACGCACAACGCGGTGATCGCCGCGGCTCGCCACATAGAGTTGGCGATCAGGTCCAAACACGATGTCGTACGGGTCATTTACAACTCCAGTGCCAATGGAGCGAATGAAGACGCCGCTGGCCGAGTGATATTCGCGTACCGATCCATGTGCCCCGGCCTGGCTTATGAAAACATTGAATTCACGGTCCACATCGATCCAATCGGGAAGTCCATTGGCGTTGCAATCCTGACAAAGATCCGGAACGCTGTTGCGATCAACATCGGTCGAAACGCCGAACAGAATCTCGGAAAAGTCCGGGGTGCCATTGCCGTTGCAATCCGGTTCACAACTGTCCGGAACACCGTTGCCGTTGAAATCAAACGCCGTCTCCATTCGAATCTCCCACGAATCCGGCAGCCCATTACCGTTGCAATCAAGTTCACAGGAATCCAGTATGCCGTTGTTGTTCACATCGGCAGCACCGGCGGCAATTTCAGCGGGGTCCAGAAGACCGTTCCCGTTGCAATCTTCGCATTCATCGGGAATTCCATCACTGTTCGCATCAGCGCTGAGGCTGAACTGAATGTCCACTTCATCATTTTGTCCGTTGCCGTTGCAGTCGTGCCAAAGGCAGTTGCCCGGTGGATTGTTGTTGGCGATAAAGTCCGCAACTCGCGTGTGCATGCTCATATCTGTGTTGAGCAACCCGCCGCCGTTGGTGTGGCAGTAACTCATGATCGTGCCGCGCTGCGGAAGTCCAGTTGTACATTGATCGATGGGTGGGGAGTAATCGTGGGTATGCGGTGTGCCAAGGTTGTGTCCCATTTCGTGGGCCACCACCACGACGTCCCAATTCCACAGATGCGGCCCGGTGATGGGGTTCGCAAACGCGCCGAGCATGAACGCACTTATGCCAAATCCAAAATCCGTGCATCCACTCGCCAGGTACGCAATGCCGCCATACGAAGTATCGCGACGTCCGCTGAACAAATGCACAAGATTGAGGCCCGTCAGGTCTTCATTTTGAATCCAATAATTCCGAAATCCAGAAATGTCATCGGCTCCGAACGGTTCTCCTCCGTTGGGCCAGAGCCGTGACGATCGCAAGACCAGCGTGAGATCCAAATCCCGCCGATAGATATCCGTTACCGCGCCCAAAACCTGAATAATGTACGCCTGCGCCTCGGCCGGACTCGGAAAAAGCGCGACGTATGCCTGGTCCGCATCGATGGCAACATTGAGAACGCGAGGTCCGCGCGATGTCGCCTCGCGGGGGCCGCCCACTCCTCCCTCCTGATCCGTGGCAGGCGTAACGACCTTGCAGAAGTCTGGAAAATCCGGCAGATCACCGGCACCTGGCACCACCACCAGGCCGCTTGGCTTGCCGCCGACTGAAGCGGTCTTGAGAGAAAACCTCTGACCGCTCCCACGGGTGATAGTACCACTGCCACCGCCGGTGCCAGTCAGCGCAAGATAGGCATGGGAACCGGGTTCACCGAGAACCGTGCCACGCAGCAGCACAACTTGAGGAGCAGGCATTGCCGCCGACGTTTTACCAAACAACTGGATGAATTTCGTTGAAGGAGTGGTAATTTCAAAACGCTCCAATTGCAGCGTCACCTCTTCACTGATACTCATGGGAACATCGACGTTGATCGATTCACCGCGACGAAACGATCTTGCGAGCAATTTCTCAAATGCCTCTGGGTCGACTGCCAGCCACGTGTTCCCGCTGGAGTCGATGCCCGTTCGCGTGAGCAAAGCCAACGGCCCATCAGCGGCAACTCCCGCTTTCGGTGAAATTTGGGCAGCAACGGGGTCCGACGCCAGCAGGCAAACACCGATCAACGCGATCACAGACATCCCGTACTTCATCTCGAATCCTCCAGCACGAAGTTTGATCGCATTTGGCGTTGAAGCAAATCAAACCATGTGTGATGACGATTATTCTAACTCCAAATGCTTCGCGGCCTCGCGAAAAGTCAATCCAGACCACTTTTCTCGATGCTTCAACAGAAAGGCCGCCACCCGATCTGGTTCTGTCCAGGCATATTGCCGCAGGGTCCAGCCGATTGCCTTGCGGATGAAAAACTCCTTTTCACCCGCACGCAGAACGCAATGCCGGAACATCTGCCGGTAATTGGTCTTGGCCTTGTGCTGGACGTGGCAAATCAGAGCGCTGCGGCGAATCCACATGTTGCCGTCCTCAATCCACTGATCCATCTTCGGCCCAATCTTTTCCCGGTACTCTAGAACAAGCCTGCCAACCAGTCGCGTGGCAATGTCATCCACAAGATCCCACCACGCACCGTCAATGATCAATCGCCGATAGAGCGGCAGCATGGCCGGTGTTATGAACCGCGGGTTCCCAAATGCAATATGCAGCGCGGTGTACTTGTCCTCCCGATGCGGCTGGGCCCAGAGTGCTTCGATCGCAGAGGTGTATTCCGTACGAGTCGTAATCGGAAACCGCTCCCGCATTTCGCGGTAAATCACCACGCGATCCGGCTTTTGCACGCCGTAAAACGGCATGTCGGTTTTCATGTACGCCGCCATCTCTCGCGCTTTGCGAGGATCGGCCGCAGCGGAGAAACTCGATCGAATGAATCGGACCAGTGGAGTCATGCAAGGAGTGTAAGTTCAATCGCCATGCCGAGGGTTCCTGTATGATCTCCGCAAGCCTCCGCCGTCCTTTATACTGCCGCCATGTCACTACTTGTCACCGGCACGATTGGGATCGATACCGTTCACACCCCCACAGGCAAGGCCGAACGCGTTCTCGGCGGCTCATGTGCCTACTTTGCCGCTGCCACATCGTTCTTTTCTCCGGTGCGAGTTGTTGCGGCTGTCGGAGGCGATTGGCCTGCCGAGCACCGCGCCATCCTTCAGCGATTCAAGAACATTAACCTCGATGGTTTGGAAGTTCGTCCCGATTCCCGCACCTTTGCGTGGGGTGGCCGGTATCTGGACAACATGAATGACCGCGAAACCATCTTCACGCAACTCGGCGTGGTGGAAGAAACACCTCCGGCCATTCCCAAGTCGTACTCCGACAGCCGTTTCATCTTTCTTGCCAACACCCATCCCGCAGTGCAATTGGGACTGCTCAAACAGTTTCCCAAACGAACGCTCGCCGTCGCAGACACCATGGATCTTTGGATAAACATCGCCAAGCCGGAACTGTTGGAACTGCTCAAGCACGTCGATGGCGTGGTGCTGAACTATTCCGAAGCGGAACAACTTTCTGGCGTGCGGAACGCTGTCACCGCCTGCCGCCGCATTTTGGACATGATGGGACCCGGTCCCAAGTTTGTGATCAACAAAAAGGGCGAGCATGGCGCGATATTGGTCCACAAGGATGGCATAGCTACCATGCCTGCGTTTCCCGCCGAAGTGCATCAGGTCGTCGATCCCACTGGCGCGGGCGACAGTTTTGCGGGCGGCCTTATGGGATCGCTTGCCGCAGCCAATCGCATAGATATTCAATCGCTTCAAACGGCGATGGCATGGGGCACGGTTGCTGCAAGTTTCACCATTGAATCTTTTGGTCTGGATCGTCTCCTTCATATCACTCGCGCGGATATCGACAGTCGCATGCTGAAGTTCCAGGCCTTTGCGCGTATCGCATGAGTTGCACAACCATGATCACCAAACATCAGACTGAATCTGCCGTGTCGAAACAACTTGGTGCCGCGCTTGTGATGGCGGTTACGTTGCTCGGCTTCGGATGCGCCGTGACCAAGCCCGTCGTCAAGAAATCGCCGGAAGAACGATACAAATTTGTTGCTGAAAACCTTGGCAAGATGGTCACCGGCGGCCGCATCACCCAGGTCCGCTGGGCTAACGATGAGTCATCCTTCACATTCACGCGCGGCGATAAGAAATACGTCTTTGATTTGAACGACCGATCGACAAAGCAGATCACTGCAACGGAGGAAACAAACTCCGTCGCAACAGCCCGGCCTCGTGGCAACCGCTCATCGCAACCGGCTCGTGGTCGCCAGCGCGATCGCGTGACCTCACCCGATGGCAAATGGATTGCCATGTGCAAGGACTGGAACGTGGTGTTGGAGCCAGTGAAAAAAGATGAGAACGAAGAATCCGAATCCGGCGCTAGTCCCGAAAGCGCAGAACACGAAAAGCCAGAACCCATACATGTCACCACCGATGGTCAACGCAAGTTTCGCTACGGCACAGCCAGTTGGGTCTATGGCGAAGAACTCGATCAGCGCGAAGCCATGTGGTGGTCGCCCGATTCCAGGAAACTTGTTTTCTACGAATTCGATGAGCGAGCCGTCCCAGATCATTACATCACAGATGGCTTGATAGATCTGCACACAAAAGTTCTTACCGAAGGCTACCCAAAGCCCGGTGAACCAAATCCCATCGCCAACCTGCTTGTTTACGATCTTGAGACCAAAGCCACCACTCGAATCGAAACGCCGGAGGACGACCAGGCCACAGAGTGGTACACCTACGATGTGCAGTTCACGCCAACCGCAAAAGATGAATCATCGCCGCAGTTACTCTTCCACCGCACAAACCGGCGCCAGAATGTCCTGCATCTGGTCGCCGCGGACATCTCCACCGGCAAGACACGAATCGTCCTGACGGAAACACAGGAAGCCTGGCAGGACAACTCGCCGCCCATGCGGTTTCTGGAGGATGGCCATCGCTTCATTTGGACCACAGAGAAAACCGGCTGGAAACAGTTGGAGTTGCACGATCTCAATGGTCCGCCTGACCAGTTCATCACACTGACGCATGGCGAGTATCCGGTTTCATCCATCGTTCGCGTCGATGAAAAGGCCGGCCAGATCTTCTACACAGCGTTCAGCAGTTTGAATCCCCTCAACGCACAACTCCATCGTGTGAACATGGATGGCACCGGGCAAGTCCGCCTGACGCGCGAACCGCTCAATCACACCATCACCATGTCACCCAGCGGCAAATGGTTCATCACCGAGTACGAAGCAGTGGGGGTGCCGCCAACTACCGCATTGTACGATTCCGAAGGCCACCGCATCGCCACACTTGCCGAAAGCGATAGTTCTCAATTCAAGAAACTCGGAATGTCGATGCCGGAATTGTTCACTTTCAAGGCCGATGATGGCAAAACAGATCTGTACGGCGTGCTGTACAAGCCATCAAACTTCAATGCCTCCGAAAAATACCCTTTGTTGATCGATGTCTACGGCGGTCCGCTTTCACAGGGCGTGCGTAACCGCTTCTCACCGGGTCGACCCGAATGCGAATACGGCTTCCTCGTCGCCGCTATCGATAACCGTGGCACGGTCGGCCGTGGCAAAGCCTTTGAAACTGCCACCTACATGAAACTTGGTCAGGTGGATATCAAGGATCAAGCCGATGGCGTCCGGTTCCTTACCAAACGCGGTTACGTCGATGCCAATCATGTCGGAATCGCCGGCCATTCCTACGGCGGATACATGTCCGCCATGGCCGTTCTGAAATATCCTGATGTTTTTCAAGTCGCCTGCGCCGGCGGCACAGTTACCGATTGGCGCAATTACGACACCATCTACACCGAGCGCTTCATGCGCACGCCGGAAGAAAACCCAGAAGGCTACGACGCCGGTTCATGCCTGAAATACGTCAACCAACTCCAAGGCAAGTTGCTGCTCCTCCACGGCATGGTGGATGACAACGTTCACACCAACAACGTTTGGCAGTTGATCGATGCGCTTCAAAAAGCCAACAAGCCATTCGAGATGATGTTTTATCCGGATGCAGGACACAGTCTGGGCGGTCGCGCCAATGCCGCAAAGTGGGATTTCCTGCGGAAGAATCTCCAGCCTCATTGAACGTGATCGAGAATCCGCCGCAGCGTCGCCCCGGGACGTTTCAGCAGATCTGTTGCTGTCTTGTTATCGACATCCAGCCGCTGCATGATGATCGCAGCCTTCAGATTGCCATCAGCATTTCGCAGCAATTCTCCTGCCTGATCGCGTGAAAGTTCGCCGCACAGTTCTATCAAGATGCGAATCGCACGATCGGTCAACTTGGCGTTCGTTGCTCGCAAATCCACCATGAGATTGCTGAAGACTTTTCCAAGTTGCACAAAAACTGCGGTCGAAATGATGTTGAGCGCAAGTTTCGCCGCAGATCCCGCTTTCAATCTCGTTGACCCTGTAAGTACTTCTGGCCCGGTAGCCAGCACAATCAGATGATCGCACCGTGAAACCGTTGCACCGGGAGCAGCGCACGTCAGCAACCCGGTCATCGCCCCCCGTGTCTTAGCCAGGCGAATCGCGCCCAGCACGTAAGGCGTCGTTCCTCCAGCCGCAATTCCAAGAACCGTG
>CAZWJR010000114.1:0-9015 GCA_964634655.1 uncultured Isosphaeraceae bacterium
GGGCTGTTTGATCCCCTCTCCCTTTGGGAGAGGGTTAGGGTGAGGGCCGAGCGCGCGGGGGCGTTTGATTTTGGTTGTTGCGCGTGGGTTGCAACATGCCCTCACCCCGGCCCTCTCCCAGAGGGAGAGGGGGAAAACAAACTTGCCTTCGCACTGATTATGCCAGGCGTTTGCGGATGAGGTCTGCTCGGACTTCGCGGAGTTCCTCGGGGGTCAGTTCCGCGCCGGCTTGCATTTTGAGGTGCGTTGGCTGGATCTGGAGGAAGAGGTCGTTGACGGTTTCGCTGGCGATGCCGGTGACTCGGTTCATGTGGACGCCGAGGCGGATTCGGCTAAGGAGTTTCATGGCTTCTTCGACGCCGATGAGTCTTGCGTTGCGGAGTGCGCCGAGGGCGCGATAGACGCGGTCATCGAGGACGCGGGGGTTGCGTTCCAGCAGCATGCGGCGGGCGTGGTGTTCGTACTCAATGATGTTGGGCAGGATGACGGTTTGGAATTCCTGGAGGATTTCTTCTTCGGTGCGGCCGAGGGTTACCTGATTGGAGATCTGGTAGAAATCGCCGGCGGATTCGGAGCCTTCGCCGTAGTAGCCACGGACGGCGAGGTGGAGGTCTTTGGCGGCACGGCGGACGCGCTCGATCTCGTTGGTCATCTTGAGCGCGGGCAGGTGCATCATGACGGAGAAGCGGATGCCGGTGCCGATGTTGGTTGGGCAGGCGGTGAGGTAGCCCCAGCGCGGGAGGAAGGCGTAATCGATGCGACGTTCGATGGCGTCATCGACGGCGTTGAGGCTGTTGTAGACCTGTTCCAGTTGCGCACCGGGTGCGAGGATCTGCATGCGCAGGTGGTCTTCCTCGTTGACCATGATGCTCAAGGATTCATCGCCGGAGATTGCAACGGCGCGGCGATGATCGCTTTCTGCGAGGTGCTTGGAGATGAGGTGGCGTTCAAAGAGAAGGCGACGATCGCGGAGCGTGGCCTGGCTAAGGTCGACCCAGATCATGCCGGGCGCGAGTTCGTTGTTGAGAAGGACGGGTTTTGCGACGCCGAGGAGTTCCTGGCATTGCGCGTGGCTGGCGCGGTTGACGAAGGGGAAGCCAGCGATGTTGCGAGCCATGCGGACGCGGCAACTAAGCACGACATCGTTGGATGGAGCGTTGGGTGCGGGGTGCGGGTTGGAGGGGGGGTGAAGCACGGGAGAGGGGAGGGCAGAGGTCAGAGGTCAGAGATCAGAGGTCAGACGAGCGAAGAAGTCAGAGGTCAGAGATCAGAGAGAGATTAGAAGGATTCGGGTGGGCGTAGATCTGACATCTGACTTCTGACATCTGACTTCTGTGTTGCAATTTCGGAATGCTGATCGCTGGCGGCTGATGGATGTTTTCTGACATCCATGCTGGAGAGGCGATCGCGGAGTTGTGCGGCGCGTTCGTATTGTTCTGCGGCGACGGCGTGATCGAGTTCGCGCACCAATCGCTGGATGAGCATTTGGCGATCGATGGAAGTGCCGGCGCGTTTAGGGCATTTGCCTGTGTGATGGGTTCCGCCGTTTTGGGCGCGTTCGATGAGGCCGGAGAGTTCGGCGTCGAAGGTTTGGTAGCACTCGGAGCAGCCGACGCGGCCAGTTTGGCGGAACTGGGCGAAACTAAGACCGCAGCCGGGGCAGACTTTGTTGGCGGGCTTGGCGGCGGCGCCGGGCTTTTTGGAAGCGGTTGGTTTGGCGGATTGCGAGATGACGAATTGCGTGAGGAGTTGGTTGATGGGTTGCTGGCCGGGCAGGACGATGCCTGCTTCCTTGGCGTGGAGTTCGCAGAGGTGGACTTCTTTTTTGATGCCGCTGCGCACGGTGACTTCATGAACGACGGCGGGCTTGTTGCAGAGGTCGCACTTCATTTGTTGCCTTATGGTAGTCGGCCGTTGGGATGGGGGCCAAGCAAAAATGGGGGTTAATGAGGTAGGGCGGCGGGGTTTTTGGAGGGGAGAGGACGCGAGGTGAAAGTGAAGTGTTGCGATTCACCCACCCCCCGGCCCCTTCCCTCGAGGGAGGGGGAGCGCTTTGCGGATTGCGACTAGTTCTTTGAGGAGTGCGGGGATTTCGGCGAGGGGTTGGATTGTGCTGGCATCGGAGGCGGAACGCGCGGGGTCTGGGTGGCATTCGATGAAGAGGGCGTGGACACCGGCGGCGACGGCGGCGCGGGCGAGGAGAGCGGCGCGATCCGGGCGGCCGGCGGTGGTGTTTTCGCCAGCGCCGGGAAGTTGGGTGGAGTGAGTGACATCGAAGCAGACGGGGCGGCCGAGATCCATGAGATCGCCCAGGCCGATGAAATCATTGACGAGGCGGTTGTAGCCGAAGAACGTGCCGCGCTCTGTGAGCATGATTTGATTGCAGTTGGCTTCGGTGAGTTTGGTGATGACGTGCTTCATTTCTGAAGGCGAAAGGAACTGGCCTTTCTTCACGTTGACGGGTTTGCCCGTGGCGGCGCAGGCCTGGAGGAGATCGGTCTGGCGACAGAGGAACGCGGGGACCTGGAGGAGATCGACGACGGCGGCGGTGGCGGCGGCTTGTTCGGGGTGATGGACATCGGTGGTTACCGGAACATTGAATTCCATTTTGATTCGGTGGAGTTCCGAGAGGCCGGAACCGAGACCGGGGCCGCGTGCGGATCTAATACTGGAGCGGTTGGCCTTATCGAAACTGGCTTTGAAGATGAATGGCAGTTTGAGTTGTGTACAGAGATCGCGCAGCGTCTGCGCGATGAGGTTATTGGTCCGTGAATCTTCAAGGACACACGGGCCAGCGATGAGGAGGAGGGGTTTTCCGAGACCTGCGGTTGCGTTGGCGATAGTGCAATCGTGAAACATGGCGACAAGATACGGCGATCGGTCGATTGTTGCGCCATTTGGGGGATTGGAGAAATGAGAGGGATTTGGAAGGGCATCGCCGATAGAAGGCGGCGACCACAGCAATTTGCTGCAGAGAACGTGGTTTTGGTGCATCTTCGAAAATCTCCGGCCGAAGATGTAGGTGTGTGTTGTTGAAGGAATTGCGTGTCAACCGCACGCCACGATTTTGGAGTTTCCATGGCTCGAATGCCCAAAGAACCAGAAGCGTTCGGAGAACAGGTGGCGAAGATTCTTGCGCGCCATTTTCCTGATCGCGCGATTGAATTGGCAGGGCCGATGGATCTGGTTTTGAACGGCAAGCACCTGGGGTTGGAGAATCTCTACCGCATGGTTCAGTACGAACCGAATCGCGGTGTTGAGATTGTTGAGAATTATCTTGAGCGGTTGATTGAAGGCGACAGCATCAGTTCGCTGCCGCTGCCTCTTTCGGTGGCGAAGCCGCGGATCATGCCGCGCATTCAGCCGGTTTCGATTTTTGAGCATCTGGATCGTGAGCAGGTGGCGCACATTCCATTTGTGAACGACACGGTGATTGTGTTTGTAATCGACATGCCACAGATGACGGTGAGCATTACGGTTGAGCAGTTGGTGAAGTGGGGATTGACGAGCGAAGATCTGGATGTGATTGCGCGGGAGAATCTGGCGCAGTATTCGCCACAGTTGGAGATTCAGTTTGTGGAGTCGGCGGAGGGCGGGCGAGCGGCGATTGTCGCGGTGCAGGATGGATATGACGCGGCGCGGCTGCTGTTGGATTCGCTGCACGAGCGGCTGGCTCCGGAATTGCAGGGTGATTTCTACGTGGCGACGCCGGCGCGGGACATGTTCCTTGCGTTGACGGTAAACCCGGAGAGTTTTGTGGATCGCCTGGCGAAGCGCGTGCAGATTGATTACAAGCGGCTGCCGTATCCGATCACGAGCGATTTGTTCGTGGTGACGCGGGATGGGGTGGCGGGGACGAAGAAAGCGGCGTAAGGTTGCCAAACTTCGTGAGCGGAATAGCATTTTGTGGGATAGAATTGCGGTATGAAAGCCATCGTCACAACCAATCCGAAGATCATGCACGGCACGCCGTGTTTTGCAGGCACGAGGGTTGCTGCACAAACGCTGTTCGATCATTTGGAGGCTGGGTACACGATCGATGGATTCCTTGAGCAGTTTCCGACGGTGCGTCGCGAACAGGTGATGGGATTGCTCGATGTTTTGCGCGATGATGTAAAACGAACGGCAACTCCCATACTGACGTGAAGTTGCTCCTTGACGAAAACCTTCCACATCACATGAGGCTGGAACTGCCCGGCCATCAGGTCTTTACAGCCGCGTACATGAATTGGTCGGGCATCGAGAATGGAGCTTTGCTTCATCTGGCTGCAAAGGCTGGGTTTGACGCAGTGATAACCAACGACCGAGGGTTGGAGTATGAACAAAACCTCGAATCGCTTCCTGTTTCGATCATCGTAATTCTCGTTGACGCAAGTAACATCGAAGCAATCCGGCCACTGTATCCTGAGTTGTTAGCGGTCTTACAGCGGCTTCGTCCGCGAGAATTTGTGAAGATATCTCACCGATGATCCTCCTCATCGATAACTACGATTCGTTCACGTACAACCTCGTGCAGCGCATTGGGGAGTTGGATCAGCGCGCGGCGGAGGAGTTGCGGGTGGTGCGGAATGACAAGATTACGGTGGCGGAGGCGGCGGCGATGGGGCCATCGCATTTGATCATTTCGCCGGGGCCTTGCACGCCGAAGGAGTCTGGGATTTGCCCGCAGTTGATTTCGCACTTCAAGGGGAAGATTCCGATTCTTGGGGTTTGCCTGGGGCATCAGACGATTGCGGATGTGCATGGGATGACGGTGAAGCGGCATGCGGTGCTGATGCACGGCAAGACATCGGAGATTCATCATGATGGGAAAGGGATTTTTCAGGGCTTGCCGAATCCGTTTGTGGCGACGCGGTATCACTCGCTGATTGTTGATCGGGAGACGGTGAGTGAAGAGTTTGAAGTTAGCGCGTGGACGGCGGCGGGGGAGATCATGGGGTTGCGGTTGAAGGATGCGCCGGTGGATGGGCCGCTGGATGGGGTGCAGTTTCATCCGGAAAGTTTTTTGACGGTGGATGGGCCGCGATTGCTGGCGAATTTTTTAGGGATGCGGTTTGCGGCGGTGAGGTAGCAACGCATGCTTCGGATGTTGCATGGAAGTATGGGCACGGCCGACTCCCGTTGGTCGCTGGCCGTGGCACCCGCGTGAATGGTTGGCAATTCCGGCCCTGCGGGGATGTTTGGTGATTCCATCCGGTATCATGTGAATGGAGATACACCATGAGCAGTCGTCCCTTTTTGGTTTCGTGCATTGCATTCGCCGCGGTGATTGCGGTTCCTGTTGTTGCCTATCCGCCGCCGGAGGGGTCTGCGCCGGGTGAGAAGCCGAATCAGGCTCCGCCGGGGGAAGGATCACCGGAAGGAAAGGCTGGCGGGAAGGATGCAGCGGCGGGGCGAGCGGTTGCGAATCGACCGGCGGCGGGCAAGGTTGCAGTGCCTGATTCGGTTCAGGTGGTGCGCGATGTGATCTATGCGGAAGCGCCGGACAAAGACGGGAAGATGATTGAATTGAAAATGGATACGGCGTTTCTCAAGGAATACGAGGGAGCGGCGATGCCGGTGGCGGTGTACATCCATGGCGGGGGATGGAGCATGGGAAGCAAGGATATGGGGTTGCGGCCAAGCATTGCGCTGGCGCTGGGCGGATATTTTGCGGTGACGATTGATTATCGATTGACGGGGCAGGCGACGTATCCGGCGGCGGTGCATGATTGCAAGGCGGCGATTCGGTTTCTGCGCGCACATGCGGAGGAACTTGGGATTGATCCGAAACGAATCGGCGTGTGGGGCCATTCTGCGGGAGGGCATCTGGCTGCGCTGTTGGGGACTTCAGGCAACAGTGAAGTGCTGGATGGAAGTGTTGGAGCGGCGGCCAAGGAATTGAACGGGCCGGTGCAATGTGTGGTGGATATTTCCGGGCCGGTGGATTTGTCGATGGATTCGGCGAAGGGAATGATTTCGCAGTGGTTTGGCGGGCCGGTGCATGAGAAGCAGGACATCGCGAAGGAGGCGAGTCCGTTGACGTACATTGATGCGAAGGACCCGCCGGTGTTGATTATTCAGGGGACGGAAGATCCGCTGGTGAACATTGATCGGCAGGCGCGAGTTTTTGAGAAGGCGCTGAAGGATGGGGGAGTGAAGGTTGAGTTTTTAGCGGTGCAGGGAGCGGGGCATGCGATTGCTGATCCACGGGCGTATGTGAGGGCGGCGGAGTTTTTTGATGAGAACCTTGGAGGGAAATCTGCGGGCGCGGTGCGGGAGTTTTTGATGGATGTATTGAAGGGCGAGCGACAGCCCGTAAAGGCGGAAGGCAAGCCCGAGAGTAAGCCAGAAAAGCAAAAGCCCGAAGGTGATCCGGCTGTGGCACCATAACAAGCCGAATCTTGATGTGAACTATCTGTGGCGGGATCATCCGCAGATGTCGCAGATGACACAGATGAATTGAGGTTATGATCCAGTCTTCCACAATCGGAGAATGCACGTGACCATGATGGCGGAAATTGAATCAGAGGGAATTGCGCGAGGCGTGTTGGAATCATTGAGTGATGGCGCGCTTGTGTTGGGCGTGCCGGGGACGGATTACAAGATTCAACTTGTGCCGACGGTTGGTGCGGCGTCGATTTCGACGCCTGTGGGCAAGAGGATCAAGGGGACGATCCATGCGACGGCGCTGCGGATGTTTGCGGCGAAGGGCGGGGGACGATTTATCGAGCCGCTGTGCGGCGAGCCGCGCATTGTTGCGGGCACGGTGCTGGCGGCGGAGGAATCGAGCCGGCGGGTATTGGTGGATGTGGGTGTGCCGATCTGGATGACGCTGGATGAGCGGCAACCGCAGACGACGTTTTCGACGGGGCAATTGGTGAATTGCTATTTGAAGAGCGGAACGCAGTTCACGCCGGTTGCGGGGTGAATCGGGGCGTGGTGCGGACACAAGAGTTGTTGAAGATTTGCGGGCGAGACGCCCGCGCTCCCCGTTGGGTTGGCGGCATGTGCGCGGGCGAGACGCCCGCGCTCCCCAATTTGAATTACTGGGCTTTTTCGTCGAGGAGTTTCGTTACGACGTTTTCCACGTAACCGGGTTGGAGGCCTGCGGCGCGGACTTTGCCGTTGCGGTCGATGACCACGTAGGTGGGGAAGAACGAGACGCTGTATGCCTTGGTTGACTTGTTGGAGTTGTCGACGGCAAGCGGATAATTGATTTTCTTATCCTTGGCGACCTTGGCCATTTTGTCTGAACCCTTGTTGGATTCGTGCACGCCGAGGAATGTGAGGCCCTTCTTGCCAAACTTGTTGACCATTTCAACATTGTGAGGGAGCGAGGCCATGCATGGTGGGCACCAGGTGGCCCAGAAATCGACGACGACGACCTTGCCTTTGAGTTCGGCAAGGGTCTGCTCTTTGCCGATCCAACTCTTGAGGTCGAGTGCGGGGGCGGTTTTTCCTTCGAGGCCCTTCAAGCCAGCGGTTCTCTGGGAGAAGTACCAGGCATCGGGGAACTCGCCTTCGGCGGAGTTGTTGGCTGCGGGCGGGGCGGTCTCCTTGGGTGCGGCGGGGGCAGCACCAAGCCAACTGCTGATCACAACAACACAAACCAGTGAGATGGGGAACCAAAGACGATTCATGTGAACTCCTTGAGAGTGTTGCGTGTGCGGCGGGCAGGGTTGGAATTATTTTTCGGGCTCGGACTTCTTGAGATTGCGAATCAGTTCCATGAACGGCTGGCGATTGGGATCAATGGTAGCGGCAGGGCCTACGAAGTAAATGATAATTTGGCCACCGGGCGCGTCTGGAATGATGGCTGCCAGGAGCGTGTAATTGGGGCTGAAGTTGACAGCGCCGGGGCCTTTGTACTCTCCATTAAACTCGGCAAGATGGACTTTCATTCCTTCGACTTCCAGTTGATCGAGTTTCGGCTCGACGACTGATTGATCGGCGTTGCGGAATTGTTGGAGCTTCCAACGGGTGATGTTGTCTTCGGGCTTGCCACCGACGCGGAAGACGGTGAGGCGGGCTTGATCTGCGCCATCGCGGCCGGGGACGGCGTATTCTGCGATGGCGGATTGTCGCTGGGTGGGATGCCAAATCCATGTGACTGGTTTTGGGCCAGAGAGATTGCCCATGACGGCGACTTTTGGATCGGACGGGACTTTCAGGTTTGGCTTGCCATCCGGTACGGGAGGTGGGGTGGGCACGGCCGCGTGCGGCTCTGCTGGAGGTGCAGGGGCGGGGTGAACATCTGTTTCATTGGGAGGTGTGGGTGTTTCCGGGGCGGGAGTTGCGGGTTGCTCCGGGGCGGCGGGGGTTTCTGGGGTTGCCTCGACAGGGCCGGTGGGGAATTGGCGTGGTGGCGGCGAGGTCTTAGGGGTTGACTCCTGCTCGCAGCCGACGACTGCCAGACCGAGGACGACCAATGCGATTGATGCTGTTTGATTCAGAATACGATTCATGGCTTATGCTCTCCGTACACTGTCGCTGACGCTCATGCCTAACGATAGCAAGGTCGGCGAGTGCACACCTTTGACGTGAAGATTATTGCATTATGGCTGCATCGTTGCGAGTAGAAAATGCCAGAATCTGGACTGGGGACGCGGTGAAGCCGTGGGCAAGAGCCCTGGATATTGTGGCTGGAAGGATTGTGAGTTTGGACGGCGTGGGCGGAGCGGCGGCGGGCGGGGTGGTACTTGATGCGGGGCAGCGGGTTGTTGTGCCGGGGTTGATCGATGGCCATCTTCATTTGTTACGGGGTGGAGAATCTCTGACACGGCTGGATTTGTCGGGGGTTCGATCGCGCGAGGAGTTTGAGGCGGCGATTGCGCGGCGGCATGTGGAGTTGAGAGCAGGGCAGTGGTTGATCGGGCACGGCTGGTCGCAGGAAAATTGGAAGGGTGGGGAGATGCCGACGAAGGAGTGGCTGAAGGCGGCGTGTGATCGGCCGGTGGTTTGCTATCGGATGGATATGCACATCGCGGTGGTGAACGAAGCGGTGTTGCGGCCTTGTGATTTGCGACGGGAGCC
>CAZWJR010000115.1:0-8929 GCA_964634655.1 uncultured Isosphaeraceae bacterium
CATATGGTTTTCTGGCTGAAAAGTGCGAAAAGTCTTCGACGCGTCCGGACCATCCAGCCGCGGTCGTTTCTTCCCGCCCCTTCCGAAGGTGCGAATCGGTGATGATACGTTGTCAGCCGAATCTGTCAACTCGTTGGGAAACTGGCAAACCACGATTTTTCAACCGTTTTCACGCTACTCATTGATCCCCAGAACCGGATACCTTGTCATCATGCACCCCCACCTCCGCACCCCCTGCCTTCGCCGTCGTAGATTCTCAAAATCCATGATCCCAGCCGGAGCATGGCTCTTGGGGATAACTCTCCTCTTCGGAGCCAAGTCATCCATTCAAACACCTCCAAATTCGTCAAAAAGCGCAAAAACTGCCGAAAACTCACCCACAAACATCGATTCTCGCCTCAATCCGACCCCTTTTGAGGCTGATGCCCTCGGGCTTACTCTCAATTTGCCGCTGAAATCTGCGGTTGATGCAGAGAAACTGGATGGCCAGCTCCGAATTCGGGTCACAGATGACCGCAATTCCCCCACTTGGTCGCTCCTCATCCAACAACTAGTTTCCTCCCTCAAGTCAAGCACCGCCGCCGCCCAGATCGACAGCCTGGTCAGTGACTACAAGGCCACAAAAAAAGATTTCAGATTGCTCTTCAATGAGCCATTTTCAGCCGGTTCCAGCGTTGGTCAGATGTGCTACATCAGCCAATCCGTCGAGGACCAAACCGTAATTCTCGGCTGGCTCGTGCTTCCGATGGGCGACGACACTTACATGGTTTGCTCCACCCAAACCCTGCCGGAACACCTGAATAGCGTGCGTTCCCTGCTCGAAGCAAGTTATGCCACTATTCGCCTGCGCAGTGTTGCGGACATCGCAGCCGAACGAAAATCACGCCTGGAAGTCGGCCGCGCTCTTATCCAAAGCATGACTCCGCAAGTGCTCAAGACACTGATTGGCACAAATCAGTGGTATCGCATCTACAAACCCGCTGGCTCTGACGGCTCCGCTGCAGCAGAAATCGGCTACTCGCTCTTGGAAGTCCTGGAAGCAAAACGTGGCGCACTCGACCCAGGCAAAAAAGAAGCAAACTACGATCCCAGCGAGAAAAAAACCGGCCTCATGATTCGTGTCCAGGGTCGTCTCGTTGCTGATCGCAACACCTATTACGATTCCATCGCTCTCTACTGGATGGCGTGGGATCAGTCCGAAGAATCATGGTCAATCCGTGGCACGATCCGACAGGGCGAAGCCGAGCAAAGCGAAGCGGAGACCGGCGTGCGCATGCCCTACATTCCCGGCGCTCCACCGCCGCACATGACCGTCATCAAATCCGACAACGTGCGCAATACACGCGAACCCTACGATTGGGCCGTCCCTGATGTGTATCTTTCACAGCCGCTGGCTTGGCTCATCGGTCGGCTGCTACCGAGAGACACAACCGCGGATGTGGAATACCGCTACTACTTCTACAACTTCGCCAACCGCACCGCCCAGTTATCGCAGCGATCAGATATCTGGGGACCCGCACCTGATGGTTCCGGGAATTTCCGTATGCAAACCAAACTAACGGCAGATTCGCCAGCAATCACGTCCATCTACAACAAACATGGCGATCTGGTGCGTAGGGTTCATCCGGAGGGTTCCGTGACCGAACCCGCTACCTTCCAGGAAATCCAAACTCTGTGGAAAAAGCAGGGCCTGAACGCCGGACCGGGCAAGAAATGACTTTCTTACCACGATTTGGATTTGCATTGATTCTGCCAGCATTGATGATTGGCGGCTGTCAAAGTACCGCGCCTGCTCCGATCCATACCCCCACCTCCGCGCTACAACTCTTTGAAACTCTTCCTGCCGAGGGTTCTGTGCTTCTGCATGACCTCCGTCCGGCAGCGGCCTCCCGGGTGTTTGCATTGCTTGATCCCAGCGGCGCGATCGGCAAGGAAGTGAAATACACGCGCGCCCCAACAAATCTGCACGATGCGACCGAGACCAACACGGAAGAAGGGCGTGAGATTGAATTCACCCGCATTGATGAGAACGGCAATGTGATCATGCCCGCGCACATCGACCTTGGTGAGAACGCCTTGAGCCTGTTCACGCCTCCGTTGGTGATGGCGTACGCCGAATTGCCCGCTGGCGAAAAACGCTCATGCGAATCCGATATCCGCGCCGTGGATCCTCGGAACCCAAGAAAACTCCGTGGAGCCGGGAAAGCGACACGAACAATCGAGTACCGGAACAATCAGAAAATACGAACGCCGCTTGGGGAGTTTATCGCCAAGCGAGTGGAGACTCATTTCACGGCCGATTTGAAACTGGCCGACGCCGATGATTTGGTCACCTTCTTCGTCGTGCCGGACACCGGTGTGGTAGCAATTCAGGTGGTACGCAACGTGCGCGTGCTCGGGGCGTTCGGCAACACGATCCATCGCACAATGGTGCTCATGCCGTCCGCTCCGTGACATGATTACAAAGCGCTCGCTGCAACGTCGATCACGGTCTGCCCGATGGTGCGGGCAAGTTCATCAATCGTCTCGGTCGGATACAGCGGAAAGGTCCAATCCCGTTTGGCAGCAACAGCCTGATCCCCAGCCCGGCGACGACCATCTTCCGCCCGCATTTGCGCTGCCCGCAAATCGGCCGCTCGCGACTGACGCATTTGGGCTAGTTGATCATGCATCTCCAGAAACTTCGCTCTGCGCAATGGCGATGAACGGGGCATCGCCTCAATCTCACGAATCAACTTCTCTTTCGTTCGACTCGGACCCGAGCGAGGCTTCGGATCATTCAGCAAATCCGGATCGTGCCAAGCTCGCCGCGCCGCACCAATGGCGCTCACCAAATCAATCGATTCCTCATCTTGAGAGAGCGGCAATCGCACATCCGCTGTCACCACCGCAATGGAACCAGCCTCCACTCCCAGCCAATCCCTGACCCAGAGCTCCATCGCCCGGTCGTAGATCGCGCCGCCAGTGCCATGAACAAACAGATCGCACATTCCCAAACGAACTAGCGCCGTCATGAGAAGTGCTCGGGGAAGCAAATCAATCTTGGATCCCGCCTCTCTGGTCTTGGTTTCCACATTGCCGATTGCCTGCTCCGCATCACCGTCGTAAGCGCGCATGCGTTCACCGTCTTCTCGAATCCTCCACAGTGGCAATTCGATGTAATCATCACGAATCATCAGCGGTCCAATGCCAGCTTCAGGCACAGCCTGCACCGCACGGTTGTAGCATTCTGCACACCTCACCGGATCGGCAGCCATCTGCTTCATCATCGCCACACCAAGAGAGGTCCCAACCAAATCCGTTGCCGTGACATCAGGCATCGGTTGCACCCATGCTCTCATGAGATCAGCGATGGCCGCCGCCATCTGCAGCGCTGCATTCGGAGCAGCGCGATGAGCCGACACCGCTCCAAAAATCTTTTGCACGCCAACGTCAACAGCTAAAATCGCGCCACCCGGGTTCGCCGGCACAGCCAACGGGGCAAACGCCCCAAATCGCCCCATTGGCACGTTTGCTGGCGGGCGACACAACTCCAACCTTCGCACACCCAGCGACCCGTCAACCTTTCGAATAGGGATTTCAAAATCGCCAAATCGCCCGACGTGCTGATCAACAACCAGGTTCGCCGATGCCAATTCATTGGCGCGCGCAAACGCATTCACAGCAAGATATTTCGCAAGAATCCCCGGGTGCCACAGAAGTGCTTGATGACCCGTGGCGATGACCGGGCGATCAACCGCCAATCCCAGTTCCTTCCGAGTCACTCGCCGCCATTCATCAAGCGCCCTCCCCAACAACGTGCCTTCCGGACGCCGCGCAATCAACGATTGCCACTGCGAAAACGCCGGCCGAATGACCATATCTTCGCTCACGTTGAACCGTTGGAGCAGCCGCATCCCACTCGGCACTCAACCTCCGACAATCCCGCCTCTGCCCCGCGCGGCAAGCGGTTGCGGCATCGCATGATCTCTCGCCGCATCGTCCGGCGATAAACCTCCAACCGCGATTCCGGATCATCCAGTGGCCCGCCGAAAGTTCGCGTCGGATCGTTGTAAATCAACCGCACCGGAATCTCTTCAATCGTCAGTTTGTTCGCCACGGCCTGCACCCAGAACTGCATGGGAAAGTCATATCCATCCACATCCAGGCAAAGCCGTTCACAAGCCTCGATGCGATACGCCTTGAAACCGCAAAATGAATCAGTGAGAGAAAGACCCAACCGCGCATTCACTTCCTCGGTAATCGTCTTGTTGATCGCCCGACGATCGCCCGGCGGCGCGTCATCACCCGGCAACGTCGTCAAGTAGCGACTGCCGGAAACAATGTCTGACTCATCCGCGAGAATTCGTTGAATGAATCGTGGGATCGCAGCCGGTTCGTGCTGTTCATCGCAATCCATCGTGATGAGCCAATCAAACCCATCGAACTTGGCACACCGCAGCATGTCCTGCATCGATCGTCCATAGCCGCGATTCTCCGAATGTCGCACAACCTCCACCGGTTGCTTGGCAAGCAGCGTGGGAGTCGCGTCCGTCGAACCGTCATCAATCACAAGAATGCTGGTGGCATATCGCCGAACCTCCGCCAACACCTTGCTGACATAATTCTGCTCGTTGTAGACAGGGATGCCAACCAGAACTTTCGGATTTGCCTGCACATTGGCGAACGGCATCATCAGGCCTCCATTGCGGTGAATTCTAGCGGCATCAGCACCCACTACCAACCACCGGTTCCGCCGAATTATTTCGCAATCGGACGTACCCCGTTTGCGTCACTTCAGCGGATCAGCCTTGTACAACCGCGTATCCAGTGCCCACACCTTCTCCGTGAACTCCGAAGCGCTCTCAATCGCCGCTGCCACAACAGGCCTCGCTGCAGTCAGCGCCATTTGCGTCTTGGCATCCAGATTGTCCAGCACAGAAATGAATATGGCTTCCGGAGTCGCGGGAATTTTCGCCGCGCCAAACTCCGGCACACCATGATGACTGATGATGATGTGCTGCAGCACCCGCAATGCCTCCTGCGGCAGTTTGTTGCCGGAGTTCTTCGCCGCTATCGCCGCCTTGATCTGCAGCCAGATCGCCCCGCGCACAATGTGTCCAATCAGGTTGCCATCAGCCGTGTAATCAAATCCCTTGTCCCAACTCAATTCCGCCGTCTTGCCAAGGTCATGCAAGAACAATCCCATCAGCACAAGATCGCGATTGAGCAACGGATACAGCGGCAGCATGTTCTCCGCCAGTTGCATCAGTTGCAGCGTGTGCTCCAACAGCCCGCCGATCCACGCATGATGCAAATTCATCGCCGCAGGCGCCTGGCGAAACCTCGACATCAAATCCTCATCGCCAAGATACGCCTCCGCCAAAGAAACCATGGCCGGATGCTTCAGTGATCGCAGCAATCGCTGCACCTCCACAAACATTTCATCAATGTTCTTCGTCGTCGTCGGCAACAACGCCGTCATCTCATCCGGGCCAATTTCCACCGCCTTGATCTGATCCAGTTTGAACTGCAATTGTCCGTTGAATAGTTCTGTACTGCCCGCAACCCAGACAAAGCCCGCTCGCTCCAATTCCGGGAACGCCGCAGGTTCAAAAGTCCACAGCCTCGCATTCACCTCACCGCTGGCATCACGAAGAATGCACTTGAGATACGGCTTGCCCTGCCGCGTCGTACCAATCTGCGGGTTGTACAGGCTGTACACGCCATCCACGTAGGTGTTGGGCGCGAGAGATCGCACATCGCTGTGCGGCCGCTTGGGCGTGGCAGAAGTTTGGGTCGGCGCTACGTCTTGCGTGGCTGGATTCATACGGAAAGTGTAGCGATCAAGCCCCACCGTGGCGCATTTCATGCAGGGCCGCCGGAATTTCATTCAGCAAATCCGTCGCCAGCATTCCCGCATTGCCGTGGCGCTCGGCCCACCGATCCGCCGCCAACCCATGCACCTGAACCGCCAGCGCCGCACAATCAACCAGATTCAATCCGCCTTGATCCTGTGCGCTCACCTTGCGAGCGCCAACTGCAATCGTCGGCTTGAAGTACTGCGCCACAAACCCAGCGATCACGCCCGTCAAGACATCACCCGTTCCACCCGTCGCCAAGGCCGCATTGCCCGTCAGATTCACCAACGTTTGCAATCCATCGCTGGTGACCGTTCGATGCCCTTTAAGCACAACCACGCACCCCAACCTTCGAGCCAATTCCTGCGCCGCTGCCTCGCGCGTTCCAGGATTGATTGGGTCCCCTTTGATTCCCAGCGCATCCGCAATTCGTTTGTATTCCCCCGGGTGCGGCGTCAAAACCGCCTGCGCCCGCAAATCACGATGAAAGTCCGGCAGCATCGCCAAACAATTCAATGCATCCGCATCAATCACCAGCGGAACCGCATCCTGCGCAATCATGCGAATCACAACCTGTTGAGCATGCACACCGGTCCCCAATCCGGGACCGATTGCAACGCATTTGAACTCGCTCATGTGCCGATCAAGCAGTTGAGCAGCGTCACTAGGTTTGGTCGCTCCTTCTTCATCCACCGGCAACGCCAGCCCGGTCGCAGATGGCGCCACCACCAACGCCGCAGCCATCACCGGCGTCGGCACCGCAAGCACCGCCAACCCACACCCGCTTCGCAGCGCGCCCAAGGCCGCAAACGCTGGCCCACCCACCATCACCCGTTGGTCATCCGCCCGGCCGCCAACAACGCACACCGTCCCAAACGTGCCTTTGTGGCCGTGTTCGGGACGAATTGGAATCGCTGGAGAATCTGCAGGCATGGATGCACAGGATACCGATGTGCAGACAATTCGCCGCCCCAACCACGCCCCAATCACCAACCGCCGGAGCGGGATTGGAAGCCCCAAAGCGGAACGGACTTGTTGAGTAGCCAGCCGATCGCGATCGCCACCACACCGGAATAGACGGCAATCAGAACACGCCGGCCAAGATCATTCAGCGGGGCGTACGCCAGTTCGTTTGGATACCAACTGCGGATTGAAAGCAACATCACCGCAACCAGACTCGCCGCGATCAGTGCCAGAAACGTCAGGAAGCCCATCGTGATGGCCCGACGGCGAAAGACCATCGACCGCAACTGCAACACCAAATAGCCCCCCGCGGCATAGCCCAGCGCGTGCGGACCGATGAGGTGATAAGTAGAGCCATCCGGCGGAGCCAGATCGACCAGCAATCCAAGAGTCCAACACGCCCACAGCGCGGCCGATCGATTGGCAAACAACGCCACAAACACAGCAAGGGCAGCGACAAAGTCCGGCGAAATGCCCCGGATCGAATACAAAGTAAATGCGTTGCGAACGCTCAACTGCGCCACCACCGCCAGAAATGCAAAGATGATGAACACCGGCCACCTCATTGGCTGCCCCCACTTCCCCCGGTCGCGGAAGCGTCATTCTCAATTCGGAGTACCACCGTGGAAATCTGCGATGGCAGCAAGGCTGGAAGCACAACTACCAAATTGCGCAGCGGCTTGGTGTCGTCGGTTTGAACCGATTGGACAACACCAATTTTCATTCCTTGTGCCGATTCCGGCCAGTCCTCCGCCATCAAGACAACTTCGTCTCCCACGTTCACAATTTCAGATTTGTCAATGGAATAGAAAAGCGTGCCATCGCCCTTTGGCTCCAGAAAAAGCTTGGGTAAACTTGCCAGAGAGGCAGTGGCAGTCGTGTGATCCTTTGGCAGAACCGCGCCGCGAAGTTGGCCAGCGGTCTTGTTCACAATCGGCAACAGCGTGCACTGCATCGCAGACACCTCCGTCACACGGCCAATCAGTTGAACATGATCGTGCACCGCCACCGCACCGGTAACAACACCATGTCGGCTGCCCACATTCAGCACCACCGCGCCATAGGCTGACGAAGGCGACCGCAGCGCAATGTGGGCCAGCAGCGTCTTGATCTGCGAGTGACCCCGCGGAATAGGGAACCCCTGCAATTGCTCCAGTTGATCCTCCAATGAATCAACCTTTGCATGTTCCGCAAGGTAAAGCCGCTCGAATTCCGAGGCCTGCGCCTTCAGGTGATCCAGATACTCCGCTGTGATCGAGTCGGGAATCTGACCAAGCCGTGGCGGCCGCAGCCAGTCGCCAGCCCTATTGAGCGCATCCGCAAACGGCGCGACGGGAAGATTGAGTATTTCAGAAAAAAACTGCGTCCAACCCAGCGCACTGCCGGGCAGCAAGGCCGAAGCAAAAGTCAACGCCAGGGCCAATGCGAAGGCGCGCTGTGATGAGAGCAATGAGCGGCGCATGGCTGTTAGCGTCCTTGCGTTTCATTCACGAAACGATTGGACGCTTGAACTGTCAAATGTCATCCATGTCCGATTCCATCGTGGACTTCCATTCCTCGAGGTTTTCCAGATAGATGGCGGTCCCGCGCGCCACACAGGTCAGCGGATCATCCGCCACGCGAACATCCAGTCCCGTGGCATTGGAGATGACAACATCCAGCCCCCGCAGCAGCGCCCCACCACCCGCCAGCGTAATTCCGTTATCCACAAGATCAGCCGCCAGTTCCGGCTCGGCTCGTTCCAGCGTTCGAGTCACCGCCTCAATAATGGCGGAAATCGGCTCTTGCAATGCCTCGCGAATTTCCTCGCTCGTCACCACCGTCTTCCGCGGCATGCCGGAAATGTTGTCCCGGCCTCGCACATCCATCGTGGTGGGTTCGCCAACCGGTGCGGCGGAACCGATTTCAATCTTGATGCGCTCGGCAGTCTGCTCGCCGATCGTCATGTTGTACGTCTTCTTCATGTGATTCATGATCGCTTCGTCAAAGTCATCACCGGCGACGCGAACCGATTCACACGTGGCAATATCCGCCAGGGACATGATTGCCACTTCCGTCGTGCCGCCGCCAATGTCCACGATCATGCTCGCCGTCGGTTCTGCAATCGGCAGACCCGCCCCAATCCC
>CAZWJR010000116.1:0-8929 GCA_964634655.1 uncultured Isosphaeraceae bacterium
AAGGAATCATCCCTGCGAGCCGCGCCGCAGGAAATTCAATCATCACCGCCGCAGCGATTCTCCACCACATCAACGGCTTCTCCAACGGCCCCAGTTGCTCAAACTTATACAAGTGTCGGCGTTCAGGCTCCGGCTCAAGGCGACTCGAACTTAGATTCCTCAACCCGCGACAACAGTCAATCCACGGGCAAACAATCTGACGGTTCCGTTTCCAAATCGTCAGCAAACCCAGCCGCGGCGCGATCGGAGCATGCTGGTAACTCTAATCAGCCACAAAGCGCAACGGCTGCGGAACCAACTTCGCCACAGGCGCTTTTCCAGATGGCGAGCCAGGATTCCGGCGATCGTTCGCATTCCATTGGGGCCATCATGGAATCGGCCAGCAAATCCAATGATGGCGCGAAGGCTGTTGTGACGGTGCCAACACCAGCCCAGCCGGCCGAAGATGCGCCGTTCACTGTGCAAGTGGCGCGGGGCCTGGGTGCCATGATGAAACAACGAGGTGGCACAATGACGCTTCGATTGGACCCACCAAACCTCGGCGAACTTCGTGTCCAAATGACCATCGCTCGCGGCATTGTCTCGGCAGAATTCCATGCCACTACTTCGCAGGCACAGGGTTTGCTGGAGAGAAACATGGCCAGTCTGCGGTCCACACTGGAGGGTCAGGGCCTTACCGTGGATCGCTTGGCAGTGCACGTGAATTCACCAAGTTCCAGTAGCGCGACGCGAGGCGACTCTCAAGGCAATGATTGGAATCAACAGTCAACGCATCATCACAATGCCGGAGGCGGCGAAAGTCGTGGCCGGCGAGATGAAGCAACTCACGAACAGCCACGACGCTATTCCGTGCGATCTTTCTCAAGAGTCTTCCAGCAACTAGATCAGGCGGTTTCCTCCCATGGCCATCGCACCAATTAATACCGGCGTTGATGTGACTCGCGGCAGTCTTCCCAGTCAGTTCAGCAGCATGACTTCGGAGGATTTTGTTCGAATCATTTTTAGCGAACTGTCACATCAGGACCCGTTCCAGCCAAGCGATTCCAAGGCGCTGCTTGAGCAGTTGAACTCGATCCGATCGATTGAATCGGACATCAAACTCACCGATCAACTTCAATCGCTGGTTTCCCAGAATCAACTTGCCGCCGCCAGCGGAATGATCGGCAAATTCATCGGTGGCTTGACCCTCGACAATTTCCGAGTGGCAGGATACGTCGTTGCTGTCCATCGACAGGGCAACGACGTAAATCTTGAGCTGGACAATGGGTGGATCGTGCCGATCAATGGCGTTGAGCAGGTGATCAATCCGCCGACGACGACGCCGACACCTAATCCAACGCCCAATCCAGCGCCGGATCCCGCACCAGATCCACCGCCTGATCCAGATCCGGACCCGGCTCCCGATCCTGACCCAAGTCCTCCATCCGAATAATCAGCAAAGATCAATTGAGACGCTCGAAAAAGAACCCCAATTCATTGAGATGTGAAATCCCAGGTCATGATTTCTTCCGCCCAACTTCTGAAACTTCTTGAACCTGCCGTTCGGCCGTCCATTGCGCCGCCAGTATCGCAAAAGGTGCAGGGCTCGTTTGAGTCGCAGAGTTTCGACCAGTTGCTCGCGCAGGCGAAGAAGGGAAGCGTTCACAGCGGGCGTCAACTTGAGGTTGCTTGCGAGTGTCAACCTCCGCTGGAGCCGTCTCAATTGGAACGAATGGCGGACGCGGCGGATCAAGCGCAGGCCGCAGGCGCGAAGCGGGCACTGCTTATGGTCGACGGTCGCGGATTTGTCTTGGATGTTGCCAGCAGGTCAATCGTTGCAGAAGCGACAGCCGATCAGGCGAAGTCAATTCAGAAGACCGATGCTGTGGTTTTTGTTCCAGCCGATGTTCAAGGGCTGCCTGGGATTCTGAAACCACCAGTCGCGCCAAACGTTCCCGCAGCGGTAGTCAAACAGCTGCAATCTCTTCGTCCTCCACTGCCCATGGTCAATACCTAACTGCGGCCCATTGCGCCGCCGACACATTGAAGGAGACTTCTTCATGCCCTCAACCACCGCCCTCTTTACTGGCCTCTCCGGACTCTCGACCAACTCACGAAGACTGGACGTGATCGGTAACAACATTGCCAACGTGAACACCACGGCGTACAAATCGAATCGCCTTAGTTTTGCACCGACATTCAGCCGTAACTTCTCGCTCGGCACCGCACCAGGCCAATTCTCCGGCGGTACGAATCCCACACAAACCGGACTTGGCGCCACCATCGCAGGGACGCAGAGAAACTTCGCGAATGGAGCGATCAGCGCCACCGGAGTCTCATCGGACGTTGCGATTGAGGGCGACGGCTTCTTCATTGCCAACGTTGGCGGCGAGCGCATGTACACTCGCGCCGGTGCGTTCCAGCGTAATCAGGACAACGCACTTGTCACAATCAGTGGAGGCCGCGTGATGGGGTTCGCTGTTGACAACAATTTTGAAATTGTCTCTGGCAATCTGGTGGAGTTGAACATTCCCGTCGGCACTATGACGCTCACCCAGGCTACACGCAATGCAATGTTCAATGGCAACCTGAACTCTTCCGGGACGGTTGCGACCACAGGCTCCACTCACGTCAGCAGCCCGTTCTATACCGACGCTGGTATGACCACGCTGCTTGGCACATCAAACTACGATTTAACAGTTCCCGGCAACAACCTTTACATCGATGACGGCTCGGGAGGCGCTTCGCTCGCCATTCAAGGCGGGGCGGGGACCATTATGACCATTAGCGGCGTGGAAAAAGGCGGCAAGAGCATGGGGACTCACTCCTTTGCTTTTTCTGCAACACCGGTTGCCGGTGCCGACGCCAATGGTACGACGCTTGCGGACTACATGGCGTTCTTGAAATCGACACTTGGTCTCGACAACGCTGCCATCAGCGGTCAGAACCTCGGAGGTGATGTCACGTTTGCGGCCGGTGCGATCACTGTTACTGGCAACGAGGGCACGGTGCAGGATCTCAATCTTGATACGGCTGACATCGTCGCCACGAACAACGGTGCCGGCATCAGCCAGCCATTCGTCATGAGCAAGACCGGATCGGCCAACGGCGAGTCCGTTCGAACCAGTTTCGTTGTCTATGACTCACTTGGTTCGCCAGTTACGGTTGATCTGACATTCGTTCTCCAGGCAACAACTGCTGGCGGGGGAAGTACCTGGGAATTTCTGGCGGAGTCATCAGATAACGACGCCATCGCTCGGGCGGTCGGTCTGGGCGTCGTACAGTTTGATGCCAATGGAAAATTCGTGTCTTCCACGAACCAGTCCATCTCTCTGACGCGTACCAATGGTGCACAAAGTCCACTCACAGTGAATATGGAACTCAACGCCGGGTCCAACGCGATTACGGCCCTGACCGACAGTTCAAGCAACATGGCTGCTGTTTCCCAGGATGGGTCTCCCATCGGCACGCTGAGCAACTATGCCATCGGCGAGGATGGTGTGATCTTTGGCTCGTTCACAAATGGTCTGACCCGCACGATTGGCCAGATCGCCTTGGCGAAATTCGGCAACTCCGAGGGCCTCATTGACGCTGGCAACAACTATTTCCGCATTGGACCCAACTCCGGCACACCGCTCATCGGCAAGCCCGGCGAATTTGGCACCGGACGAGTTCTTGGCGGTGCCTTGGAACTATCCAACGTCGATCTTTCACAGGAATTCATCAACATGATCCTGGCGTCAACTGGCTATTCCGCGGCCAGCCGAGTTATCACAACCACGAAGGAATTGATGGATCAACTCCTGGTCATTGGAAGGTAATTCTGCGCCGCACCATTGAGATTCTTTGAAGAGCCCGCAGTTCCCTCCGCGGGTTTTTTCATCGGCGGGTAAAAGTTACCCGGTTGATCATCAACTCCAACGTGTCGCACACAAGGTTGATTTCCCGATTGGTAAGTCGATTGAAGAACGGGAGTGCGATTGTCCTTTGACTAACGGACTCCGCGACAGGAAAATCACCGGGTTTGAAACCAAACTGACGACGGTAGGGGGGCAGAAGCGGAATCGGCGGGAAATAATTACTGGCACCAATCTCGTGCCGTCGCAGACCCTCAAGAACCGTGTCTCGGTCATCAATGCTGAATTGATCCGTCAGTCGCACCACGTACACAAACCAGCTCATGAACGTATCTTCATCGACGGTTGGCACGATGAGAGCTGGGTGTCCGAGCAGACGACGTGTGTAGACGTCAGCGACTCGTTGGCGTTCCTCAATGATTTCATCCAATCGCTGCATTTGTGCCACACCCAAAGCGGCGTTGAGTTCGCTCAGCCGAAAGTTATAGCCCACACGTTCATGAACCAGCCACGATCCCAGCGCCGCCCCAAGGCCAACTCCCAGCCCCGGAGTCACATCAAAACCCGCCCCGCACAGCCCGGTTCCCGTGGCAGTGTTGGATCCGGCTCGGCCCTGGTTCCGCAGCGAACGGCACAATTCAGCAAGTTTATCATCGTGCGTAACGATCATTCCGCCCTCACCGGTTGTGATTTGCTTGTTCGGATAGAACCCAAAAACCGCGACACGACCGAAGCGGCCGATCGGATCTGTGCCCTTGCGTCCTCCCAATCCTTCGCAGGCATCCTCAATAAGCGGGATTTCATAGCGGGCCGCAAGCGCGGCTAGTTCCAGCATCCCGGAAGGGTTGCCAAACACCTCCACGCCGATAATGGCCTTTGTGTTTTCAGTGATGGCAGCCTCGACATCGTCCAGCCGCATGTTGTACGTGCCGGGATCGCAATCCACGAACACAGGCTTTGCTCCCACATACAAGACGCAATTTGCTGAAGCTACGAAACTGAACGCCGGCGTGATGACTTCAGCCCCGGGGCCGATTCCCAATGCTGCCAGCACAAGGTGAAGACCGGAAGTTCCGGAATTCACTCCAACAGCGTGTGGTCGATTCACTCGCTGGGCCACCAACCGCTCAAATTCCTCCAACTGTGGGCCAATGCTTAGCCGTCCGCTGCGCAGGGTGTCCACCACGGCACGAATTTCATGTTCCGTGATATCTGGCGAACTCAATGGAATCGGATGAGCCATGCAACAAATCCCCAACTTGAAAACAAAATCGCGGGCGGCGTTGAAGGACGGTCAATCCTTTTTAGCAAACACTTGCGACATCGCGCTTGTGCCATTGCCGGTGTGTTTGAGGAACATCCACGCCGCCTGCACCTGCATAACCTCAGAAAGCCCGCCGCCTCCCGCGGCAATGGTGCCCAGTTGACCAATATCCGATTTTTGAAGCGATTTGGAGTGTTTTGCAATCAGCAACAGCGCCAGAGAATCGGCACGACCGGACCCGATGCGACGAAGTGAAGCCGCGGCAGTTCCTACTTCCGCTGCATCGGATTCAAACAAGCCCAAGAGAATCGCTTGTTGCAAGACGCTGTCATCCTCCGCAGCCTGCAGCCGGTCCAAAACCTGTTCCTTGTCGATTTGGAAGAGTTTGGAAGTCGATGCCACCGCTTGTGAGATCGCATCGCCACTGGATTTCCCATCTCGTAGGCGATCCATCAAATGGGCGTATACCAACACCGCTTTTTCGGGTGGCAATTTGGCTGAATAATCCAAGGCCCAATCACTTGATTTTGTGTGACCAAGGTCCAGCAGTTGGATCAAAGTGCCGGCGACATCACCCTGCGAAGCAATGGCTTTGCCGACGGCGATCATTCGTGTGATCAGTTCTTCATCCGGATTGGGGGGGCGGGAGCCAAGCCGATCAAAAATTGTGGCGGGAATCTTGGACTCTGTGGCCAGCAACACCGTGCAATACCGAACTCGCTGTGAGTAACTTGGCTTATTGCCCAGGGCCTTGTTCCATGCCACAATTCCATCCGCAGGCTGCAATTCCAGCAAAGTGAAGACGGCTCGATACTCCAAATCTGCATCGACACTTTGCGATGATGTTATCTGTTTCACCCAGTCCAGGCAGGTTGTGACTCGGTAACGTCGAATTGCATCCAGCAACCATAATTGCATGTCGATCGACTGGCGCTGGGTGAAATCCTTCATTTTGGAGCGAAAGGCAGCCAGTGCTTCGGAGTCCCCTAATTGAGCCGCCAAGCAAGAGGCGAGACCGGCGACGTGTTCGTCCTCTGACTGAACGAGCGCCGTCAAATGAGGCGAGAGTTCAGATGAAGGAACAGGTTCGCTGACCTTGTCCTTGGCCGACATCGCCATGAGTTCCGCTACGAGAATCAACCTCGCCATCGGCTGCAGATCTTCCCATTTCAGGAGTTCCCGCATCCGCTCCCGCGGCAGTAAATTCAAGTCCAGCGCAGTGGCCACGACGGCGTTCTGTGCTTGCGGCGCCAACGACTTGATCCACGCGGTGTCAATCGACTTGTCCGAACTGATCTCACCAAGTCCCAGTGCCGCATGCACTTGCATCTGCCATTGTTTCGAGGCAAGCAGTTCGAAAAAGAATGGCTTGAGATCGGCATCGTGAAGTTGGCGCAGAGCGAACAACAGAGACAGGTGGCTGCCATCACGTTGGGCGGATACGGATCGCCGCAGAATTCGCAACGATGCTTCGGTTGGATCGACAGTTTGGGCCAATGCAGGACCTGCCGAGGACAGCATCGCCGCGGCGGCAAGAATCCAGAGGGCATTCAAAGAAATTCGTTTTCGCGCGCCGATCATGCCACCCAGTGTATCACGTTCAAGGCCGGCGGACCGCCGAAGCCGCCAACCGTGTCTCGGTATTCATGCCGCCTGCCTATGGCGTTCTTTGACGGCCCGCCGAAGTTGATCGACGAGGTTCCTGATTTCAAGCGGCGGTTCACCACCGCCCAGATCCACTGTCCCATTTTCAGCCACGATCTTGCGGACGCGCTGATCAGCAGTGTGAATAGTGGAATGGTTGTTTCGGCCAAGAGCCTGTGCAATCTCCGGAAAACTGTGGGTCGTTAACTCGCGGCCGAGGTAGGCGATCAACCCGCGAGCCAGCACAACACGGCGATGCCGCCCTGATCCAATCACGTCGGCCTTTGCCACGGCGAGCCGTGCACAGATGACTTCGACAAGCGCCCCCAGGCGAATCGTCTGCGTCGGCTGCCAGGGTTGCTCACGGAATAACTGCTCGGCAAGCACCAGCCCAATTTCAGACGGTGTGTGGCCACTCGGAGTTGACCGTGAGGCCGAAATCTTGATGGCATTAGGATTTGGTGTTCTTGGCGCCGAAGTGCCGCTCACATCGACTAGTGATTTGTAAGCCCCGAGTTTGGTGATCGCACCTTCCAGTTCTCGCACCGACCCAAGGCAATTGTCGGCGATCATCTCTACCGCAGCATCGTTCAACCGCATTCCTCGAGCCTGTGCCATGCGACGCAACAACTCCTGCCGCATCGCCCGATCAGGCTGCTCAATCTTGACAACCATCCCGGCAAGGAAGCGGCTCACCAGGGACTGATTGAATCGCTTGATGTGTCGTGGGTGATTGTCCGAGGCCAGGACCACGCGCGCTCCTCCCAGGTCGATCGCATCCAGCGTGTAAAGAAACTCCGTCTGGGTGCGCACTTTATTGGACAAGAAGTGCACATCATCGATGGCAAGCAGATCAAGTTTGCGAATCTTGGCGCGAAACGCGTCGACCGTGTTGTTTCGAATGGCGGTGATGTACTCGTTGGTAAACTGCTCTCCATTGACGTAGCGCACATGCTGGCGACGCCCGGTGCGTTCGATTACGCGCTGGCAGATGCCTTGAAGGAGATGAGTCTTTCCCAGCCCGCATTCGCCGTGGATGAACAGTGGCGAAATCGTTCGGGAATCATTTTCTTCCACGACTCTGCATGCGGCGGCAAAAGCAAGCCGGTTGCTTGCCCCCACGACGAAGTCATCCAAATTCCGAAGGTCCGTTCGATTCTTTCGTTTATCCGCATTTGTCTTCCCATGCGCAGTTTCTTCGGCAGCAAGTTCGCCTGTCTCACACTGGGCTCCTGCCTCATCGACGGACGCTGCCGACGCATTGGGTGCGGAAACGACGATGGAAACCTCTGCTTTTGGACCCAGGATTTCAGAGGCCGTCCTGCGCAATTCATTCGTGAAATGTGAAATGATCCAATCTGCCGCAAACTGGCTCTCGGTTCGAACGTTCAAGGCGTGACCATGAACCTCAAGGATCGTGTGTCCGAACCACATATCGAATTTTTGAGATCCTATTTGTGTGTTCAGGATCTGCTGGATGCGATGGCCTTGGACCTTCGTATCAGCGCCAGAAACTTGAATGGGATTACCTTTCACATCCGATTCCAAGGATGGGTGCAACCCCAGTGTGGGAATTTCGGCACTGGATCTGCCATCGTGATTTCGAATGCCTGCCCGTGACCTGCGAATGGATGGCGTTCGCGGCTGCTGAATTTGAATGGGCACGATCCGAAACCTCCTTGAGCTGCGCCTCATCGAAAGGTTTGCACCAGATTCGATCGGGCGGCGTTCCCATTCCGGCCAAGGCGATAGCACTCGCGGCCAATGCTGCCGTGCTTGAACGGAAAAATCCTTGAATTTGAAGTGAATCCATCCCCAGCCGCAGGTCGGCTCCGCGCTCCGCGCGGTGCTGCCAACCCTTGACTCACGTCCCAGGCTACGGATCAACGGATTTCGAATTCATCGGGCTGCGATGAACAAGACTGCTTCCGAACGACCAATCCGCCAGAGCGTTTTCGTTCGTCCAATGAACGATCTGCGAAATGTAACCGCAAACGGCGCGCATACAAGAGGCATGGGACACCGAAGCGCAACCGATTTGAAAACTTTGCCGAATTTGCGAGGCGAAACTGCGAAGAAAATGTTTTCTCCACCGTGTTCTCCACATCATGTCAATGCGCGGTGGAAAACTCGGAGTCGCTTGAAAACAACTTTCATGTTGGAAGAGGGCGAATCATCGCGCGCC